>NZ_CP037922.1:1835625-2141562 GCF_004355185.1 Hymenobacter radiodurans | reverse complement strand
GGTGCGGATAGGTCGAGTTGTCAAAAATAGAAAAAGCCGCCCGGTTTGGGGCGGCTTTTTCTATTTTCTAAATTTCCTTGATTTAAAGTATGGAAGTCGGAATAGACAGAATATCTCGCCAAGCTCCGCTCTCGGCATAGTGCTTCACCACACTACATCGTTCTTGCAAAAACTTTTGCAAATATTGTCTCAGTACCAGCATATCAACCAATTTGCCTAGATAGCCTAAAGGTGACTCAAATGTGAAGACATCACGCATAATAGTTGAGTTACCCTTGGACTGGAAATAATGTTCATGACGCATTGATTTAAAGGCTCCTTTTTGCATGACGTCGCAAAAATAAAATGGAGCTTCAAATTCGGTGATTTTGCTACTCAATGTTTGCCAAATGCCGAAGTGGCGCGCTCGAAATGTAACAGTATCTTCAAGTTTCAGGATGCCTGTTTGTACTCCTGCAACAATTTCTTCCTTCGTTTGGCGAGTGGAAATAGTATGTAAATCAACGCTGAGTGCCAATTGAAAACAAACTTGTTGGGGAGCGTTGATTGGAGTAATAATCTCAATCTTAGGCATTACTGCGATTTATAGCATTTACGATACTAAATATGTAATAACGGCAGGCAGCCAACTACCGCTTACTAATCTTATTCATCGAGATAGCGCGTTGCTGGTTGCTCTTGAAGCCATCCATTCCATCGGCCCGAAGCGCCAGATGCTTAGTGCTGCGGCCCGCCATGCGCTTGCGCCACATTTTGAATGATGAGAGCTTCATCGTTTTGCGCATTAGGGCGATGACATCTTTCTCCGCTAAGCCAAACTGCGCTTCAATAGCTTCAAAAGGGGTGCGGTCTTCCCAACCCATTTCGATAATGCGGTCTACGTCGGCGGCGGTGAGGGCTGGGGGGGCTTTTTCTTCGTTTTTCATGTAGAATACTTCGCTCCTTTAGTTTCAGGTAGCTAAGCTCTCTAACAACAAAAAAGCCTCGCTTGTGGGCGAGGCTTTTTTGATTTAATCCACTTTCTATAGCGACTTCGTAACTGGCGCGGCGGCCGGAGCTGGGGCAGCTTTTACGGCAGCGGTTTTGGTGTTTTTCTTCATGCAGCAGGCGGCAGTGCCTTTCTCGGGCATGTTGCAGGTTTTGGCGGCGCTTTTCTTGGACTTCTTCTCATCCTTGCCCTCGTGGGCAGTGGCGGTTCCAACGAAAGCAAACAGGGCGAGGGCCAGCAGGGCGTTTTTCATAATTGGGGAAGAAGCAAAAGTGAGGAAACAAAACCTGGCGGGGCGTGGTTGGCTTGGCTACGCCTTCCACTTCATTGCTCGCCGCTCCGAATGTACGCACAGCGGCTGAAAGCGGCAAGCGAGTAGCTGAGCCGTTTAGACTATTCCTCTCGAATGCCCCTTCGCAAATTAAGTTACCTCACGCTGCTGGTGCTGGCCCTCCTATCGGCCCTGGGGGTGTATTACGTGGCTCAGCTGCGCTTCAATTACAATTTCAACGACTTCTACCCCGCCGGCGACCCCGACCTGGATTACTACGAGCAGTATTCCAAGCGCTTCGGCAACGACAACGACTACGTGCTTATCGGGCTGGAAGCACCGGCCAACGGGTCCGTGTTCAATGCGCCGTTCCTGGCCCGCGTCGATTCGTTTACGCGCTTTGCCCAGCGCCAGCGCTACGTGGAGCAGGTCACCTCTCCCACTACCCTTACCAATCCCGTGGTGGAAGGGTTGGGCGTGTTCAACATCCCGTATCTACACCTTGATGAGCCCGCGCGCCTGCCCGCCGACTCGGCCACTATTTATAAGACACCGGGCCTGGTAGGCAACCTGTTTGCTACCAATGGCAAGGCCGTCACGGTGATGCTCCATACCGCGCCCGACCTAAAAAAGCCCCCCGGTGACTCCCTGATGACCAGCCTGACGACAAGGCTTGCTCAACTGGGCTTTGCAGAAGCCGACTACCACCTAGCGGGCAAGCTGGTGGCGCAGTCGGTTTTTGTAGACCGGTTGCAGCGGGAAATGATTCTGTTTATGAGCCTGTCGGTGCTGCTGGTTACGGGGCTGCTGTGGTTTACGTTTCGGACGTGGTGGGGCGTGGTGCTGCCGCTGGTGGTGGTGCTGGGGGCCATTTTATGGGGATTAGGGCTGATGTCGGCCTGCGGGGTAAGCATCGATTTAATGACGGCGCTGCTGCCGGTTATCATGTTCACGGTGGGCATGTCCGATACTATTCACTTCATCACGCGCTACGTGACGGAGTTGGGTTACGGGGCCACCAAAAACAACGCCCTGCGCACCACCATCCGCGAGTCAGGCTTTGGCTCGGGCCTGTCGGCACTGACGACCAGCATCGGCTTTTTTACGCTGATGACCAGCTCCATTCGGCCCATTCACAACTTCGGGCTGTTCACGGGCATTTCAGTGTTGCTGGCTTTTGTATTGACGTTCACGCTGTTGCCGGCCCTACTGCTGCTCCTGCGCAAGCCGCAGCTGCGCGTACCTCGCGAGCACGGCCACGATTGGGATGGTGTGCTGGGCCGCCTGTTTCGGTGGGTGCTGGTGCGGCGGCGGCTGGTGTTGTCGCTTGGGGGGCTAATTATTGCCGGCTCCATCGCCTCAGCCATGCAGGTGCGCATCAATTCGGCATTGCTGGATGATTTGTCGGAAGGCGACCCTGTGCGTCAGGACTTTGGCTTCTTCGAGCAGAATTTTGCCGGCGTGCGACCTTTTGAGCTGGATTTGAAACCAGCAAATGGCGGCACTATTTACGATCTGGCCGTGCTGCGCCAGATTGAACGCGTCGAAACCTATCTACGCAAAGACTATGGCCTGAACTTCGTAGCCTCGCCAGTTACCATAATTAAATCGGTGCGCAAGGCGCTCAATGGCGGCGATGTAGCAGAGTACCGTTTGCCCGAATCAGAAGCGGAGCTGCGCCGCATTGTGGCTAAGGTGAAGCTATTTCGGAAGAAACCGGAGTTTCGTTCCCTGGTGCAACCCGATGCCAGCGAAGGCCGCCTCACGGGCCGCATGTCGGACATCGGCAGTATTCGCGCCGACGCCGCCAACGCCAAGCTGCGCACTTTTCTGGCCCAGAATATCGACGCCGGCATTCTCCAAACCCGCCTCACCGGCTCGGCCAACCTCATTGATAAAAACAACGAAAACCTCACCCGCGACATGATTGTGGGCATGAGCATCGATATCGTCATGGTCACGCTGATTGTGCTGGCGCTGTTTCGCAGCCTGCGCATGACGGCCGTGGTGCTGGTGCCCAATCTCGTGCCCATCATCGTAGTGGCCGGCGTAATGGGCCTAGCTGGGGTGAATATGAAGGTGAGTACCAGCATCATTTTCACCATCGCCTTCGGCATTGCCGTCGACGATACTATTCACTTTATCAGCAAGTTAAAGCTAACGTTACTGAAGGAGCCCAACTTATTTCGGGCCGTGCGCCGCACCTATCTGATGGCCGGTAAAGCAGTAATTGTTACATCTACCATCCTGGTGGGGGGCTTTTCTACCCTAATTTTCTCCTCCTTCGATGGCACGTTTTACGTGGGTCTGCTCATCGGCCTGACGCTGCTGTTCGGCGTAGTAGCCGAGCTGACGCTGCTGCCCCTGCTGATTCTGTATTTCTATAAGCATCGGCCCAAGGAGATCCGCCAGCCAGTGCCGGTGCTGGGGGGCTAATTTGAGCATTTTACCCGAAGCCCCGAGCCTTACAAACTACACAGCGCAATTCGCCGTTAAAGTGCCGTATGAGGTGTAAGAGGTATGTATTTTTATTAATCATGTTGCTGGTCGTCGGCGTCGAAGGCGTGCTGGCCCAGGCAGCAGCAAATGACCCGTTGCTGCGCGAGATTCGGGAGCGGGAGCAGTTGATGCGGGCTTACGAGCAAACCAGCGCCCAGCGCAACGGGCTATTTGGGAAAAAGGCTTCCAAAAAAGACCTCAACCAAGTGAATGCCGCCCTGCGGCGCATCATTCGTAAAGACACCGAAATTCTGCAGGCCGTGCGGCAGCGCACGCTGCCCAACTTAGCGCAGGTAGAAGCCGCCCGCGTGAAGGCAGAAACAAAAGCGGACGAGGCCACGAATGACAAATATGCAGCCCTGGAAAACCAGATTGAGGAAATGCAGATCAGGGAGATGGAGCGCGAAAAGCTGGAAGTAGAGCGCGAAACCCGCTTGCTGATAGCCCAGGCCGCGGCCGCCGAAGCCGAGCAGGTGCGCACCCGGCACGAAATGATAGCCATAGGCTTAGCGCTGCTGAGTGCCGGCCTACTTGGCTATATTCTGTGGCAACGGCGAAGCAAGAGCAAAGACTATCGCCGGCCCGTTCCTATGCAGCACCGCAGCCGACCGCTGGTTGAGTAACAAGAAGCTGTTGTTAATTTGCTGTATGAAACAACGCTTGCTTCCCGCACTTTTCCTGCTGACACCTTTCTTTGCCGCCGCTCAAACCCCTGAATCCGTTACGGTTGCGGAGCCCAGCCCCGTTACCCGCCTGATTCAGGAGCGGGAGCTGCTGGTGCGGCAATACGAAGAAGCCAATTCGCGCCGCAACAGTCTTTTCGGGAATCAGCCCTCTAAAAAAGACCTGCAAGAAGTAGTAGAGGCACTCAAAGGCATCATCCGCAAGGACACGGAAATTGTGCAGGCCGTGAAAAATGATGCCCTGCGCCGCACCGCCAATATCGTGGCCGAAAAACAGCAGGCTCAGCAGCAAATCACCGTTGCCAAGACCGATCAGTCGAGCACCCAGCAGCGCTTCTACGACCTGGAAAACCAGATCCAAAATCTGGAGATGCGCGACAAGCAGCGCGAGAAAAAGCTCCTTGATGCGCAAGCCGCCGCCAAAGAAGCCGAGCAGGACCGCACCAGTCGCGAGATGCTGGCCGTGGCGCTAGCGCTACTGAGTGCCGGCCTCCTCTTCTACATTTTTCGCCTGCGGCAACGCATTCCCGCCCGCCGCGCCCGCCGCTAGATTTGCCCCCAGAAGCCCATATGTTAGTTCTGGCCGCGCAATACCTGACGTACGCCGAAGCCGTGGACCTCTATAATCAGCTCCGGGAAGCTGAAATAGCGGCGCTCGTCAAAACCTGCGGGCCGCCTTCTTTGCCTTTTGGGGAAGGATTGTATTATCAACTTCTGATGGAGGAGGAGGATGCCCCCGACGCCCACCAGATTGTGGCTGCCTTCGAGTTGCGGCGCGCGGCACCGGCACTGCATCGGTGTTCGCGCTGCGGCTCCCTCCATACTACGCTGGTGCACCAACTGGCGTGGTGGAAACGGCTGTATTATGCGGGCACAACCCTCTACTCGTGCCAGCAGTGCGGAAAGGAGTTTGCGGGATAAGATAAATGCTGGAGGGCTCCGAAAAATACCCGAGTATTGTCGGAAGGCCAATCCATTTTGCCTGCTTTATGAAGTTACCCCTGACTTTGCTCTCGCTGCTGCTTGCTATGACGTTGCACGCCCAACCCCGCCCTGCCAAAACCACTCTGTTTGATGCTGGCTGGCGATTTCACCGCGGCGGCGCGCAAGGAGCCGAGAAGCCCACCTTCGACGATAAGCAGTGGCGCCCCCTCGACCTGCCCCACGACTGGAGCATCGAAGATATGCCCGGCACTGCCTCGCCCTTCAACCCGGACGCCATCAGTCAGGCCAATGGTGGTTTTACGACTGGTGGCACCGGCTGGTATCGCAAAACCTTTGTGCTGCCTGCTGCTCAGAAAGGGCAACGCATTCAGCTCCAGTTTGATGGCGTGTACATGAACTCCCAGGTGTGGCTGAATGGCAAACTACTGGGCGCGCACCCCTACGGCTACACCAGCTTTTGGTATGACATCACCGATAAGGTACAATTCGGGACCGATAATGTGGTGGCCGTACAGGTCAGAAACGAGGGCGAGAACAGCCGCTGGTACTCCGGCTCTGGCATTTACAGGCACGTCTGGCTTACGGTGCTACACCCCGTGCACGTGGAGCCCTGGGGGCTTTTTTCACTACCCCGAAAATAACCCCGACGGAAGCCCAGGTAAAAGCGCAGACCAAAGTAGCCAATGAGAGCAGTCAGTCGGCCCAAATAAGGCTCGTTACCTACCTGCGCAACCCCCAGGGACGCGAGGTAGCCCGCACCGAATCGAAGCAAACGGTGGCTGCCGGTGCCTCGGCTACGCTCGTGCAGACCCTGGTCGTAAAGTCGCCGGAGCGGTGGTCGGTGGAGAAGCCCGCCCTGTATACCGCCTTCACGGAAGTTTACCAAGGTCAGCAGTTGCTCGACCAGGTAGAAACGCCGTTCGGAATTCGCTCCATCTCGTTTGATGCGCAACATGGCTTTCGCCTGAATGGCCAAACCGTAAAGCTGAAAGGTGGCTGTATTCACCACGACAACGGTCCGCTGGGCACCCGCGCCTACGACCGGGCCGAGGAGCGCAAAATTGAGCTATTGAAAGCCAGCGGCTACAATGCCATTCGCTGCTCCCACAATCCACCTTCACCCACCCTGCTTGCTGCCTGCGACCGGCTCGGGATGCTCGTCATCGACGAGGCATTTGATATGTGGCGCCATGGCAAAAATCCTCACGATTACCATCTGTACTTTGATAAATGGTGGCAACAGGACGTGGCCAGCATGGTACAGCGCGACCGCAACCACCCGTCTATCATTCTGTGGAGTCTTGGCAATGAGATACCGGAGCGCGGCACGCCAGAGGGCGTAAAAACTGCCCGCCAGCTGGCCGATTACATTCGCACATTGGATTCGACGCGAGCTATCACCGCCGCCGTCAACGGCCTCGGTCCCGACAAAGACCCCTACTTTGCCGTGCTCGATGTGGCGGGCTATAACTACGCGGCCGGCGGCGATCATCACCAGGCTGATATCTACGCGAAGGACCACGCCCGCCTGCCCAAACGCATTATGTACGGCGCCGAGTCGTATCCGCTGGAAGCTTTCGGGAGTTGGATGGGCGTGCTAGACCACCCGTATGTGGTAGGCGACTTCGTCTGGACCGCCGTGGACTACATTGGCGAGGCTAGCATCGGCTGGCTGGGCTATTGGCAATACCAGCAATTTTACCCCTGGAACCTGGCCTTCTGCGGCGATATCGACATTTGCGGCTGGAAGCGCCCGCAGTCGTATTACCGCGAAGCACTGTGGAAAGAAAACCAGGTGTCGCTCTTCGTAAAGCCCCCACGCCTTCTTTCCCCTTAAATCCGAACCAAAAAGAAGAGTGGAGCAAATGGGAATGGCACGACGTGGTGGCCGATTGGACCTGGCCGGGCCAGGAAAATAAGCCCCTGACTGTGGAAGTGTATTCATCCTGCGAGGAGGTCGAGCTGTTCCTCAATGGCAAGAGCCTCGGCGTAAAACCCACCACCCGCGCCACCAAGTTTATGGCCACCTGGAGCGTGCCGTATCAGCCCGGCGAGCTAAAAGCCATTGGCCGTACCAGCAACAAAGAGGTCAGCACTGCCACGCTAAAATCGGCTGACAAACCTGTTCGGATTTCCCTCACCCCCGACCGCCAAACGATTAAGGCCAACGGCCAGGACCTTAGCTACATCACCGTAGAGCTTGTCGACAGCAAAGGGGTACGCAACCCGAAGGTCGAAAATGCCTTGAAGTTTGAATTGATTGGCCCTGGCACTATTGTCGGAGTCGGGAACGCCAACCCACGCAGCACCGAGAGCTACCAGCGCCCCCAGCGCAACGCTTGGCAAGGGCGGGCTCTGGTTATTGTTAAATCGAGTGAGCAGATGGGAAAGATCACGTTGCGCGCTAGCGCAGATAGTTTGCCAGTTGCGGAAGTAGCGGTAGTTGCAGAGTGATTAGGATTCTTATTTCATTGTTATGCTTCAACAAACTCAGTTCAACGTTCTGACAAAAATAAAACTGCTCAAATAGAATTTAATTCTAAGCAATTAGATATTTCTCGAAACGGAGGAGACAATGAAAAAAGCCGATTCTAATTATGACAATTTAGGCCACTCAACCCCAATGGGACCTCATTTGCGAAAACTTGTTGAAGAGCATCTTATAAATGATCTAAAGCATTATGGAGTTGATAAACCAGGATTAAAATTTGATTGGTCAGATAGCTGTATAGAAGGGCACGATGCAGACTTTTTAGACGGAAGTCTCGAAAATTACTCAGGTATTGCCGTATATGATGCAAATGATAATATCGTAGCTGATGGTTGGATGGAGTTTATTCTAGCAGGCGATTTTTTTCTAGTTTACTGGGACGATTTAACGACATGGCAAGAAGATCAGCAGGTTAGCAGCAAGGAGCAGTTTGGTATTCCAGATCATATCTGGCAGCAAATACCTGACGATATCAAGCCAACTGTGAAGGATGAGCTAATGAAAGGCTCACCTTTTAGAAAGTTGGACTGATAAATAGTATATCTCATCAATCTTCTTCCCAGCATTCGGCCACCATTTCTCCGTTTTCGTTGTTACCAACGATCTATCCAATCCCGATTCCTTTGTCTGAACAACATATCCTCACCGACCCTTACGCGCTGGAAAAAGAGCTGCGTAAGGTGCAGGCCCTGCTGAAGCTGGAGCAGCAGGAAGACCTGGAGCAATTCAAAATCAAGAGTGCCAAAACCACCATTGCTGAGCGCCAACACCGTGGCCTCACCTGGTATCCGGTTAAGATTACCAAGGAAGAAATTGGCTTTGGCGGCAAGCTGGTGCTCGAACTAGAGCGCCCGGCCAGCCAGAACAGTCTGCACTTATTTCAAGTGGGTCGCAATGCCGCTCTTTTTGGCAATATTCCCAACCGCGCCGGCTCCGACCGGCCCACGCTCAACGGCGTGATTACGGCCGTGCGCCGCAACAAAATCCTGCTCGCTACTAATAAGGAAGACCTCCCCGACTGGGTCGATGAAGGCAAGCTGGGCGTGGATCTGACCTTCGACGAGGTCAGCTACCGCGAAATGGACTACGCCTTGGGCAAAGTCATGGGCGCCTACGAAAACCGCCTGGCGGAGCTGCGCGACGTGCTGCTGGGGGGCAAATTGGCGCGCTTCAAGCCTGATGCAGAGGCTAATTTGTACTACCCAAGTCCGTTGAACGAATCGCAGCTGGCCGCCGTGCGCCACGTGCTGGCGGCACAGGATGTGGCCATTATTCATGGTCCTCCCGGCACGGGCAAAACCACTACGCTGGTGCAGGCCATCATCGAAACCATCCGGCGCGAGCGGCGGGTGCTGGTGTGCGCACCTTCCAATACGGCCGTGGATTTGCTCACCGAAAAGCTGGCTGAGCGCGGCGTGAACGTCATTCGTATGGGCAACCCCTCGCGCGTGTCCGACTTACTGCTGGAGCACACGCTCGACGCTCAGATTATGAGTCACAAGAGCTATTCGGAGTTGAAATCGATGCGGCAAACGGCCGAGCAGTACCGCGAGATGGCCGGCAAATTCAAGCGTCATTTTGGTTGGGAAGAGCGCGAGCAGCGCCGCATGCTAAAAGAGCAGGCTCACCAGTTGTTGCAGGAGTCAGATCAACTGGAACGATACATCACCGAGGATTTGCTGGAAAAAGTGCAGGTGATTACTTGTACGCTGGTGGGCGCTGGCAACCGCGCCATCCGTCACCTCACTTACGAAACGGTCTTTATTGACGAAGCTGCCCAAGCCTTGGAGCCCGGCTGTTGGATTCCAATTACCCGCGCCAACCGCGTGGTGCTGGCCGGCGACCATTGCCAATTGCCCCCCACGGTGAAAAGTGAGCAAGCCGCCCGCGATGGTCTGCGCGAAACGCTGTTCGAGAAGTGCATTCAGCGCCAGCCCGACGTGGCCCGCATGCTGGAAGTGCAATACCGTATGCACGAGCAGATTATGGCCTTCAGCTCAGCCCAGTTCTACGACAACAAGCTCATCGCCCACCCCACCGTCCGCCACGCCGACCTACCAGACTACGACCTTCGCTTCGCCCCCGACCTGGCCGTGGAGTTCCTGGATACCGCCGGCTTTGGGTTTCAGGAAATGGGCATCGCCGAAAGCCGCTCCGTGGCCAACCCCGAAGAGGCCGACCTGCTCCTGCGTCGCCTCACCGAGCTACTGGCCGCCTACGTGCCCGAAGATCATCTGGAAGACTTGCTAACAGTGGGCGTCATTGCCCCCTACCGCTCTCAGATCAACTACCTGAAGGACAAAGTAGAGGAAACGCCGGAGCTAGCCGAAATGACTACTCACCGCCTGCTCACCGTGGGCACTGTGGATGCTTTCCAAGGTCAGGAGCGCGATATTATCTGCGTATCGATGACGCGCTCCAACTCGGCCGGCGACATTGGCTTTCTCTCCGATATCCGCCGCATGAACGTCGGCATGACCCGCGCGCGCCGCAAGCTCCTCATCGTCGGCGACTCCAGTACGTTGGGCCGCCACCCGTTCTACCGGGACTTTCTGGATTATGTGGAAAGCATTGGCGCGTATCGGACGGCTTGGGAAATGCAGTAGGGGCCTCACCCCCGGCCCCTCTCCTAGGGGCGAGGGGAGCCTAACGCTAGGTGTTCTTCGTTGCACCTTCGGCGCTCGCCTCAGGCACGACTACCGAGGCTTATCGATAAAGAAGCCCTCCAGAACTATTTCTGGGGGCTTTTTTACTTTGACACTGTGAATGTTAAGCTGGTAGCGGTTGCGGAGGCGCAAGCCGACGCAGCCGCGTCGGCCGGGCGTCAGGTTTCCCCTCTCCCCTAGGAGAGGGGGCCGGGGGGTGAGGCCTTGTCGAACAGGCCGGAATGGGCCCTTACTGCAAATCAATAACCGACATCGTATGCGGTGCGTCGGACTTCTTATTCACAAAGTTCTTCTCCGGCTTATCGAAGTTAGTAACGTACAGGCGCTTACCATTGAGTAGCACTTCGGCGGGCTGATCGAGGAGGCCGTTAGCGCCGTTGGTATCGCCGTTTTTAGCCAACGTTGTTACGGAGTTGTTCTTCAGATTAATGACCTGGATGGCGTTGTCACGGGAGTTGCAGACGTAGACTTTGTCGGTAGCGCGGTCAATGACGAGGCCATCGACGCAGGTGATTTTGTCGCCGGTAAGCTTCAGGGCCTCCTTCTTGGCCAACGTGCCGTTAGGCTTCATGGTTAATTTATAGAAAGTGCCATCGCCAAAAGAGCCGGTGTAGAAGTCGCCGCGACTATCGTAGTCGAGGCCGTCGGCGCCGTTATCCACGTTGGTTTCGTTGACTTGGGTAGTGAAGGTGGCCAGCACGTGCGGGTCCATGGTTTTGGGTTTCAGGTGCACCACGCCTTTATTTAATTCATCCAGCGTAAAGACCAGCACGGCGCTGCCTTTGTCGTTGTTGGGCATATCCCACTGGCTGTCGGTCACATAAATCTTATTTTCTTTCCAGACCACCGCATTGGCCAGCGCGAAGTTATCGACCACCGTTTCCACGGTGCCGGGCTTCCCATTTTCTACCCGCACCCGCATCAGCCGCGATTTGAAGTTCTTGTCGTTTTCGTACTGGTTTTCGGCGTAATACAGGTGGCCATCGGGTCCGAAGGCGAGGTCCATGGGCGCTGCCTTCCTAGTAGTTGGCTCGGGGGGCAAAGTTGTCAAGTAAGGCTGGATACTGGTGTCGGTCATTTCCATCAGCACGGCCGGGTACGAGTTATTGGCTAAGTTGGGTACCGAGAGGATAATGGTACCATTCGGCGCCAACGCCATCCCATCGGGAGTGTTGTGGGCCTCGTCGAGGGTGTGCAGCAGCTTGGGGCGGCCAATCTGCGCTATCGTATCCGGAGTAGCCGCGGCCGTATCGGCGGGAGCAGCGGCGGCCGTGTCTGATGTCTCGGTCTTGGTGGTGTTTGTTTGGCAGTTAGCCAGCAGTCCTCCACTGGCAAGTAATAAGGTAATGAGGTTGGTTTTCATAGCAGTTGTAGGAGCAGGTGATTGATTTCTGGTAATTCTATGGTTTAGGTTAACGGCCTGCCGTCAAACTCGTTTGTGTGGGGGGCAAATTTTTACTTCCCCAAAACCTCTCCGCCTAGGTTGCAGTATCACAGAAGGTAGCGCTGGCATTCGATACCATTTCCGTAACTAGCCGCTCGAAACCCATTTCCAACCCACATTCCAGGACTTTGCAGTCCCCCTGCAGTATGGCTCAAATCAGCGAAAACAAAGTCGTTACCATCACCTACGATCTAAGCGTGACGGACGAAAACAACGAAAAAGTATTAGTCGAATCTGCCGAGGCGGACAGCCCCATGGTGTTTCTGTTTGGCCACAGCGGCCTGCCTGAGGAGTTTGAAAATCAGCTCGATGGCAAACAGGCCGGCGACTCGTTCAACTTCTCCCTCACCCCCGACCAGGCCTACGGCGACTACGACCAGCAAGCCGTCGTAGCCATTCCCAAGCAAGTATTCGAAATCGATGGCCAGATAGATGAGGAGATGCTCCAGGAAGGCAACTTCCTGCCTATGTCCGACAACGAAGGCCACCAGATGCAAGGTAAAATCGTGTCTATCGGCGACACGGAAGTACAAATGGACTTCAACCATCCCCTGGCCGGTATGGTCATGCACTTCGACGGCCAAGTAGCCGCCGTCCGCGACGCAACGCAAGAAGAGCTAGCCCACGGCCACGTGCACGGCGAGGGTGGACATCATCATTAAGCATTGCTTTAGTACTTAAATGGAAAACGGGGCCTTTTGGGTCCCGTTTTTTTGTGTTGAATATATTATTATGCTACTATCATTCCGGAATTCAATAATTACAGATTAATATCTTCGTAATAAACTAGAAACCACTTACCTGACTTAATCTTGAAAGTATATTTTGACCCAAAAGAAACATTCTTTTGTGCCACTTCATCAATAGCAACACTATCTGAACGTATTTTTTTAACTTGAAAATCCGCAGTATCAATCTGACTTGGAATGCCTTTGTACATTATCCATTGATCTTTTTGCCAATAATATACTTTATCACTTATATCCATTTCATCAGTGTTTATGCCTGGTAATGGAAAGTTTATCCTTTGTATTTGAAAAACGCTATCATTTGTAAATCTGTTGTAAAACTCATCAAATGGCTCTGAAGCAACAACGCCTTCGGTGCGTCCATCTATGTTGACGGTTTTATTTTCAGCATTATTATTCTGGCACCCTCCTAACCAAAATGCTATTATTGCCATACTTATTTTATTGTATAAAAAATTGTTAACACTATTCATTTTTTATGATGTCTTTTTTAGTAAAACAACCTAATCCCTCTAAAATATGGCCCCATCTAGCGCGAGTTTAGCGAAGCGCAACTCGTGCTTAATCATATGTGGAGGTTGTACCTCCACTGCGGCAAAGCGGCAAGTCGGGACCAAAATAAATCGTCTCTATCGAGACCGTTTTGTTCTAATGGAGGAGGCGCAGCCTCCCAAAATGATAGACACGAGCTACAAGCTCGCGCCAGTTCCGAAACTACTTCCCCGCTTCGGTACTGATAAAGAGTTGAGTTGCCTCTCTCAATTCCGGCCATAACGCCCAAAAATCTGCTTCATACGCCGTTAGTTCCGTCAGAAACGCGGCGGCTCCGGTGGCTAGTAATTCGGCGCTGGGTATGCGAACTGTGCTTAGTGCTAGCGTCAGCGCGTCGTTAATTCTCCCGCTGCAGTCTCCCCCTTCCGTATCAACAACTAGTCAGGTGAGCGGAGGGCAGCGTAAGTGGCCTTGGCGGTTAGGGCCGAGGCCCGGCAATGGGTTTTTTGAGCGACGGGGACTTACGGGGCCGCCGGATACCAGTCGCGCAGCCGCACGTCAATTTTGGGGTTGGCTGCGTTGACTGCTTGCTTAAAGCCCTTTACGTCGCTCAGGCCGTTCTCTCCCCGGTAATGGTAGGGATACACGACGCCCGGACGGAAGGCCAACACGGCCTGCGCGGCTTGGGTTATATCCATAGTGTAGGGCAGGTTCATGCACACAAAAGCCACGTCGATGCCCTGCAGGGCACGCATCTCGGCAATGTCTTCTGTGTCGCCGGACACATAGACGTTTTTGCCCCCTAACATCAGCACGTAGCCATTACCCCGGCCTTTGGGGTGACGCGAGTCCGCCGCTTCGGGCAAGTTATACATGGGCAATGCCGATACCCTCAGGCCCAGCGTATCGAGCCGCTGGCCGTTGCGCAAAATGCGCACCTGTGCCTTATACCCCGCCGGCAACCGCTCAGCAACCGCCGGGGGAACGATCAGCAGAGCTTTGCCCACTGAGAGGCCTGCTAGCGTCTTCGGGTCTAGGTGGTCTCCATGGATATCCGTGATAAGGATCACATCGGGCGGGGCCAGGCCGGCATAGGCTGCCGCGCCCCCATAGGGATCCACGTACACCGTTTTCTTGTTCCAGGTAAAGACCACGCTGCCGTGGGTGATGGGCTGCACCGTAAGAGGACCTTTGCTGGTGGCAATTTGGTCGGCGGGTACGCGTGGCGCGGCAGCGGGGGAAGTGGGTTGGGCCGGCGCGGGCAGCGCTAACGCTACCAGCGCGCTGGTGAGTAGAAGAAGAGATTTCATTCGTTACCTGTGAGTTGAGTAGGGTGAACTTAGCGGCTTTTTCCAGTAAGAGGATTCCCCCAAAGTAGTCGCTAAGAAACGCTGCAATTATAACCGGGACGCGCACCGCAAGTTCAAATCCGCAATTCTCCTCCGCGTAGGGGGGTAATTTCCTTCTCTCTCAATCCGCGCCTAACTTTCTTTTCACTAGGGCAGACTTCCCTGCCCGAAAACGTGGTTCCCGTTCGGCTATAGCCCGGCGGCCACTAGCGTTGTCAAGCGATAACTACTGCTCCATTGTTCAGATCCTTTCCCGACTAGGTGCGCGTCATGCGCGTTATGGCCAGCAAACCGAACTCACTGAGCTTTACACTGCGCGCCCCTAGGCTTAGAATTCTGCTGGGCTTGGGGGCGCGCAGGTCATCGTCCTCATCGGGGTAATACACCCGGGCGTCCCCTTGATTGTCTTTGTCTAGCTCGGACTTTTCCTCGTTTCCGGGCCGATCATCTAGCCCTTCCTCATACTAATATGGAATTAAGGTTACTATCCGCCTCCATAAATCTTATTTATATAGCGTATTTTCTTATTTATATACCTTATTCTTATATCTTCCCTCCAAGAACCTAACCTGAATTGTATGATGAGAAAACTACTCTCCGTCTTTGTGTTCTTCGGCCTCTGCCAAATAGCCCTCGCCCAGGACAAAGAAATTTCAGGTACCGTTGTTTCCAAGGAAGACAACTCCCCTATGCCGGGCGTCACGCTGGTGCTCGAAGGCACCACCCGAGGCACCCAAACTGATGTGGGGGGCAAATTTAGCTTACAGGCCCCCGAGGGTGCCACGCTGGTTGTTTCATTCATTGGCTTCCTGACGCAGAAAATACCCGTCACGAAGCAAAGCGTGTACAACATCTCCATTGCCCAAGACTCGAAGCTGCTCAACGAAGTAGTAGTTACCTCCTTCGGCATTGAACGGGACAAGAAATCGCTGGGGTACGGGGTAAGTGGGGTCAGCGCTGAGCAGATCACCAAGGCCCCCGTAGCCGATGTCACCAATGCGCTGGCGGGCAAAGTGGCCGGGGTGCAGATCTCCGGTACCGGGGGGGGCTTGCCAGTTCCAACATCACCATCCGGGGATTTTCCAGTATCACGGGCAGCAATCAGCCCTTGTTCGTGATCGATGGCGTGCCCATTGACAACAGCGGGGGCGCCAACAGTGTGAACTCCGGGGTAGCCACCTCCAACCGGGCGGCAGATATCAATCCGGACGATATCGAAAGCATTAGCGTGCTGAAAGGCGCCGCTGCCACCGTGCTCTATGGGTCGCGGGCGGCGTCCGGCGTTATCCTCATCACCACTAAAAAAGGCAAAGCGGGTACCAAGAACCTGATTACCTTCTCCTCCAACTACGGCGCTGGGCGAATAAACCGGTTTCCTGACTTTCAGAATGAGTATGCCCAGGGCAACAATGGCACGTACGCCAACAATGTCCCCGGCTCGTGGGGGCCGCGCATCACCGGGCAGACCGTCACCAATTGGTTTGGGGAGGAAGAGGTGCTGCAAGCCTACCCGGATAATGTGCGCGACATTCTGCAGACCTCGACCTTTCTCCAGAATAACCTGAGCTTCTCCGGAGCGAACGATAAAAGCAACTACCGCATCTCCTACGGCAATACCTATGAAACGGGACTGGTACCGGGCAATGAGCTGAAGCGCAACTCTTTCAACATCAATCTGGGCACGAGCTTAACGGACAAGCTGACGGTCAACACCTCCATCAACTACATCAACAACGGCTCGGAGCGCACCCAGGCCGGCAACCAAGGCTCCAATCCGCTCTGGCGAGGCATCTATACGCCCCGAAGCTATAACCTGTCGGGGGTGCCTTACCAAGATGAGTTGGGTAACCAGCGCTGGTTTGCCGCCGAGGATCAGCCCTACTGGGCCATCGAGCACGTGACCTACTCGGACGAGACAAACCGGGTATTTGGTAACCTAAACCTCGCCTATGACTTTACCGACTGGCTGCGAGCCGACTTCCGCATTGGGGGTGACGTATTTTCTACGCGCAGCAAAGGCTTTGACGACAAAGGCATCCGCAGCAACGGCAACACCAACTCGGCCGGTGCCGGCGGCATCCGGGACGCCGAGCTCTTTTCCCGCGACATTAACTCCTACCTCACGGTAACGGGCAACCGCAACCTCGGGCCCGACTTCCGCCTCACCGCCACCTTGGGCAACGAGGTAATCTCTAACTATAGCAGCACGATAAACGCCGTTGGCCTGGGTATCGTGGTTCCGGGATTCGATAACCTGAAGAACTTCCTGTCTTATAACCCTTCCGGTAGCATGACGGAGCGCCGGCTGATGGGCTTCTTCGGCGACTTCATTCTGGATTACAAAAACTTCCTCACCCTGAACATCAAGGGCCGCAACGACTTTTCCTCAACGCTGACCAAGGAAAACCGCTCGATCTTCTATCCGGCGGTAGCGGTGAGCTTCGTGCCGACCGATGCCTTTCCCCAGTTAAAAGGGAACATCCTCTCTTCGGCGAAGATTCGGGCCAACGTGGGAGAAGTAGGCAAGGGGGCCGCCGTGTACAGCACCAGCACTTACTGGGGCCAGGCCAGTGCCGCCGATGGCTGGGGCTCCACCACGGTTAACTTTCCCTTTAATGGCTTAGCGGGCTTCACCTACAACAACTCCGCCGGCAATCCCAACCTCAAGCCCGAGTTTACGCGGGAGATAGAGCTAGGCACCGAACTCAGCTTCTTCCAGAATCGCCTCTACCTCGACGCCTCGGTCTATAAGCGAGATACCCGCAACCTGATCTTCGCCGTGCCGGTGCCGGCGACCTCGGGCTTTACTAGCTCCATCACCAATGCTGGCAAGCTCTCGACCAAGGGGCTGGAGGTGCTGCTGTCGGGGAGTCCTATTAAAACCGCAAATTTCCGCTGGGAGTCCATTCTCAACTTCACCACCTTCCGCACCGTGGTCGAGGAGCTGGCCCCGGGCGTCGAAAGACTGACCATTGGGGGCTTTACTTCCCCAAACACCCAGGCCGTGGCCGGCCAGCAGTACGGCCTGATCTACTCGACCGACTACCTCAAGGACGAGCAGGGCAGGCTCCGGATTGGGGCCAACGGGCTGCCGCTGACGGCGCCCGGCGTATCGGCCATTGGTAACCCAAATCCGCGGTTTACTATGGGCCTGACCAATACTTTCACCTACAAAGGCTTGAGCCTGTCCTTCCTGCTAGATTGGAAGTACAAAGGGGATATTCTCTCCCGAACTGTTGGTGATTTACGAATTCAGGGAGTAGCGGCTGAAACGGCTGAGTTCGCACGTTTTAACGCAGATGGTACCCCAAACAAACCGTACCTGTTCGAAGGGGTTTTGGCTGATGGCCGACCTAACGATGTGTATGTAACAGCCCAGGACTATTGGGGCTTGCGTGGCAAGTATGTCGCTTGGGCCGGCTACGTCCACGATGCCTCATTTGTGAAGCTGCGCGAGGCGAACCTGAGCTATAGCCTGCCCCAGCCGCTGCTGGCCAAAGTAGGCTTTATCGATGCGCTCCAGGTTTCGCTGTACGGCCGCAACCTGTTCGTGCACGCGCCGAACTACCCGCACCTCGATCCCGAGCAGAACCTGCAAGGGGTGAGCAACTCCCGCGGGCTGGAGTTTGGTATTCAGCCTGTAGCCCGGACAGTCGGGGCCAGCTTACGGGCTACCTTCTAACTTTTCCTTTCCTGCAGTTACCGCACCCTCATGAAATACCCTAAACTCCTATCCATCGCGCTGGTGTCGGCCGGGTTAATTTTCCCCTCGTGTGACAGCTTTTTCGATGTAAACGATGACCCGAACAACATCACCGTAGCCCGCGCTACCGAGATTCTGCCGGCCGCCACTACCAATCTTGGCTTCATGGGGGTAAGCGATTTAATGCGCTACAGCAACCTGATCATGCAGCAGTTTTCTGCGCAGGGGCCGGTATTGAATAACACCTTCACCAACTACGAGCGCTACTCCATCAGCGACTCGGACGTCAACAATACGTGGAACTCTATTTTTGCGGGTATTCTCGCCGATCTGGAGCAACTGATTAAAGTATCCACGGAGAATGGCAGTCCTCACTACACCGGGGTGGCTAAAATCCTAAAGGCCTATACCTACCAGGTCACGGTGGATGCCTGGGGCGATGTGCCGTACACCGAAGGGCTTAAATTCGGGGAGGTTCAATACCCAAAGTACGATGATGACGCCGTCATTTACCCCCAGCTGATTGCCCTGCTGGACGAAGGCATCGCGGATCTGAATGCGCCTACCTCGCTGCTGGAGCCCAACGGCTTTACCACCATTTATGCCGCTCCAACCTGGGCGGCATCCAAAGTAAAATGGGAACGGCTGGCCAATACGCTAAAGCTGCGGATGTTTTTGCACTACAGTGAGTCTGATCCGGCCTTTGCCTCTCAGCAGATCAGGGCCCTGATCAGCAGTGGCGCAGAGTTCATGAAGGCCAACGACGACAACTTCCAGATGATGTTCCTGAACCAGGCGCAGCGGCAAAACCCGCTGGCCAGCATTGAGGGGGGCAGTTCAGAGATCAATTTTTCCCCAACCGCTTTCTGGTGGATTTGATGAACACCAAGGAAGACCCCCGGCGGACGGCCTATTTTATCCCCTTCCCATTCAACTCCACCTCGTATAAGGGCTCGTCCATTCTGGACCCCACGCCGTCGGCGCTGTATTCGCGGCTGCATAGCTATCTCAAGGGCACCGCCTCGGCCGTCAACCCCGCGGGCGTGCTCGCGAACGGCAGCATACAGGGCACAGCCATCACCTACAGCGGGGACGCGCCTTCCCGATTACTGCTGTACTCTGAGTACAACTTTATCCGCGCCGAAGCCGCCTTACGCTTCGGGGCCCCCGGCGATGCCGAAACCTTCTTCCGCGAAGGTATCCGGGCCTCCCTGGGTAACGCCAACGCCACCCCGGCCGCCATTACCACTTACCTGGCAGCGCATGGCACCCTAACCGGCACGGCGGCGGCCAAGCTCGAACAGATCATCAACCAGAAATACATCGCTAATTTCGGCGTGGTGATGGAAAACTGGACGGACTGGCGCCGAACCGGTTACCCCAACATCAAGCCGATCCCGACCCCCATTGCCGTGTGGAATGGCGTGCCTAGGTCGCTGTTCTACCCCTTCAACGAAATAAGCAGCAACCCCAATATCAAGCAGAAAGCGACCTTGCTAGAAAGAGTATTCTGGGACACGCGGCCTTAGCATTACATCCACCCTCTCCGGAGAGAAACCTCTTATTTAAATCTAAATTCAAGATTACTATGTAGCTGTTCGCGAGTTACGCTGCGCTAAACTATTGCGAAACTCATCGCAACGATCTTACCTGACAGAGGCGGCGCACCCTCCCGGCATGGTAGGTACGAGCTACAAGCTCGTGCCAGTTTGGGAGTTACCATCACATTTCGGTGCTCCGCAAGGATTGAGAAGCAGCCCGCAGTTCCGGCCAAAATTCCCGGAAATCTGCTTCGTACGCCGGCAGCTCCGCCAGAAACGCGGCGGCTCCGGTAGCTAGAATTTCGGCACTGGGTACGCGGCGGCTTAGACCGAGCAGGGCGCGCTCTAACCCTTGAGGACGGGCGTAGCCGGTAAGCCAGTCGTCGCGGCGCATGTAGTGAAGCAGATGCTGGAGGCGGTCGGGTAGCTCTTTGCGGCGGTCGTGCAACAGTGCGTAGTGGCGCTGAGCGAAGGCGGGCAGTTGCTCCGTGGGGTCGTCGAGGTGATAGTGAGCGAAGTCGCGGGCCAGCAGGTGGTCGAAGCCCATATCGGAAACGACCCCCGCCCACTTGCCTAAGCCAGCTTCGCGCAGGCGGGCCGTAGTGCGGCGCACGAGTGGGTGCGCATCAGTAAAGGAGTCGATGAAGCGGTGCAGGCGGATGCCGCGCTGCACGGCGGGCGGATAAGCCAGCACGCCGGCCTGTCCGCGCACAGCTTCGGCGGCGAAGTTACCAACTACAATATCGGCGTAATCGGGGGAGGCAGGCGAGCCGGACAGCAGTAAGTGGGCGAGAAAGTTCACAGGGAGCTAAAGTACGCCATGAACAGGGAAAAGCTCGACCGCTCTGAACCTTCGAGAGCACCGGCCGTATTTCTAAGCACTGATCTACGTACCACCAAAACCCTAGAAATCATGGCCGAGCAAGTAGCCGTAAGTAACGACGTAACAAAGCTGATTGAGCGTATTAAAGACATCAAAATAGCAATGATGACCACAGCCGAGCCCAACGGCACGCTGCACAGTCGTCCGATGTATACCCAAGAGCCGGAAGATAATGGCACGCTGTGGTTTTTCACGGAGCGCGACTCTGCCAAAATTGACGAAGTGCAGAAAGATCGGCACATCAATTTGGGATACTCTAAGCCCGATGATAATCTGTACGTGTCTATTTCGGGCACGGCCAGCGTGGTAAACGACCGTCAGAAAATCAAAGACTTATGGAGCGAAGGCTTGCGCGCCTGGTTTCCTAAAGGCTCCGATGACCCGAATATTTCCTTGCTGAAAGTGGACATTGAGCGCGGCGAGTATTGGGATCAGCCCAGCAATGTGCTGGTGCGTGCTTTTGGCTACGTGAAGGCCGTAACCACCGGCGAGCGCTACCAGCCCACCGGCGACGAGCATGCCAAAGTAAATCCCTAGAGCTGCTTTTCTGAGCTATAAGAAGAGGGTCGGAAGCAATTCCGGCCCTTTTTTGTTGGTTACTAGTTTTACGGCTACACACTTTCTTTGACCGTCATGCAGAGCGGCAGCGACGCATCTGGCGTGCTGATGTCTGATTAGTAATCCAGCTAAACACGCGAGATGCTTCGCTGCGCTCTGCATGACCGCCTATGGTATTGTTGTAATGCCTTTTTACTTTCGATTCTGAACACTGATTCCTTGGCTCCTACCCCGCTTACTACTATTTCGTTATTCGGTTTATTGCCTGGGCAGGCTCGCTGGGGCTTAGCCCAGATGGGCACTTCGCAGGGTCCACTGCGCAAAGTGGCAGGACTGCGGTTTTTTAAGCTCTTAGGCAGTGGGGCAGACAATGGATTTGGACTGCGGCCGAACCTGCACTTATATGGAATGATGGCGGTGTGGGAATCGGCGGCGGCGGCCGAGGCATTTTTTGCGGCGCACCCATTGTGGGCAGAGTACCAACGTCGCAGCCGGGAAATCTGGACGGCGCGCCTGGCGCCTATCAAAGCGCATGGGCTTTGGGACGGGTCGAATCCGTTTGACTACAGCCCAGAAATGCCCCCAGCGACGGTCCGATAGCCGTGCTGACCCGCGCTTCTATTCGCTGGTGGAAAACGCCGCGCTTCTGGAAGTACGTCGCTCCTACCAGTGCGGCCATTGCGGGCGCGCAGGGCGTATTGGCGGCTGTAGGTTTGGGCGAGTTGCCGGTGGTGCGGCAGGCTACATTTAGCGTGTGGGAATCGGCGCAGGCCATGCAGCAGTATGCGTATCGAGACGAGAAACACAAGGAGGTTATTCGGCTGACGCGGCAGGAGAAATGGTACGGGGAAGAGCTGTTTGCGCGGTTTCGGGTATTGAGCAGCGAAGGCACCTGGGGGGGCAAAAATCCGCTTCAATTCTACTTGCCATAATATTGTGACGCGGGATGTACTGATCGGCCGCGTTTGCTTTGCTTACTTTGCGGCCTTATGATGCGACGTTTATTAGTGGCCGCTGGCTTGAGCGGGGGGCTTTTATTGGGCCTGAATCAGCAGGTGTACGCCCAGGGTGAGGCCGATGAACGACCAGTGCGCTTCAATGGCATGGAGTTCCGCTCTCCTGACTCTCTCTTCTTCATCAACTTCCGCTTTCGGATGCAAAACCGCATGGGATTCGTCACCCGTTCGGGCACCGATCTGGGCGTGAGGGAGTACGACGCCCGGGTGCGCCGCCTACGCTTGCGGGCCGATGGCTATGTGCTGCGCGAACGGCTGGGCTATACTCTTCAACTAGCATTCTCGCGCGCCGACCAGGATTTTGAGGCTTCCGGCATTGCCAACATTGTGCGCGACGCGGTCATTTTCTACAACTTCAACCCCAACTTCTACGTGGCCTTTGGGCTCAACAAACTGCCCGGCAACCGGCAGCGCGTCACGTCGTCGGGGCAGTTGCAGTTTGCGGAGCGCTCCATTGTGAATTCGGCCCTGACCATTGACCGCGACTTTGGAGTAAAAGTTTACTTCACTCACCCCATTGGGCCGGTGGCGCTGTACTCGCTGAAAGGCGCTATAACTACTGGCGAAGGGCGCAGTGCCAACGGCTCAAGCCCTGGCCTGGCGTATACCGGCCGCGTGGAATGGCTACCCTTTGGCGCTTTCCAAGATGGTGGCGACTACTCGGAGGGCGACCTGGCCCGTGAGCCGACACCCAAAGTATCGGTGGCGGCGGGCTACAGCTACAACCGGCAAACCACCCGCACCGGCGGGCAGCTCGGCACCGACTTATTCAGCCCCGTAGACCTGGGCACGTTTATTTCCGATGCGGTGGTGAAATACCAGGGCTGGGCCTACTTGGGCGAGTATATGCAACGCCACAGCCCCGATCCGTTGACCTTTGACTCTACTGATGAGCTGCGCTATGCGTATGTGGGCCGGGGCCTCAACCAGCAGCTTTCCTACTATTTCCCTTCGGGCTGGGAGCCGGCTTTGCGCTACTCCTGGCTGCGGCCTGACCGTGTACTCAGGGAGCAAGCAAACCAACAGGAAGTACTTGAGGTGGGCTTGACCAAATACCTGCGCAAGCACCGGGTGAAAGCCCAACTCAATGCCAGCTACCAGCCCGCCCGCGGCAACTGGGACCTCGATGCCCCCGGCAACCGCTGGGGCGGCGTGTTTCAGTTTGAGTTGGGAATATAAATCGGGACAGTCGTAAAAAAGCCCCCCAGAGCCGGCGAAGCGTGCCTTGTAGCCAACACAGGCTATTTATCAAGGCGCCGCGCGGCTTTTTGCGTAATTTCGCCTGTTCAGAACAGCCTAAACTCCTGCTAATGCCCGCGTATCGTCCCGAGGAAATTGAAAAAAAGTGGCAAGCCCACTGGAAAACGCATAAAACGTTTGAGGTCAGCAACAGCTCCGACAAGCCCAAGTACTACGTGCTCGACATGTTCCCGTACCCCAGCGGCGCGGGCCTGCACGTAGGCCATCCGCTGGGCTACATTGCCTCCGATATTGTGTCGCGCTTCAAGCGGTTACAGGGTTTTAATGTGCTGCATCCCATGGGTTTCGACTCGTTTGGCCTGCCCGCCGAGCAGTACGCCATCCAGACGGGTCAGCACCCTGAAAAAACGACCCGCGAGAACATTCAGCGCTACATAGAGCAGCTTTCGTCGCTGGGTTTTAGCTACGACTGGAGCCGCGAAATTCGTACTTCTGACTCCAGCTACTACAAGTGGACGCAGTGGATTTTCCTTAAGCTGTTCAACTCCTGGTATAACCTAGAAACCAACCGCGCCGAAAACATCCGCACCTTGCAGGATATTTTTGGCGAGAAAGGCAGCGCCGGCGTGCGTGCCGCCGGTGATGCCGACGAGCGCCACGACTTCACAGCCGGGCAGTGGCAGATGATGACCGAGAAGCAGCGCATCGACGCGGTTCACCCCTATCGTCTGGCGTATCAGTCGGATACGTACGTGAACTGGTGCGCGGCGCTGGGCACGGTGCTCAGCAATGATGAGGTGAAAGATGGCCTCTCGGAGCGCGGCGGCTACCCCGTCGAGCGACGCCTCATGCCCCAGTGGAACCTGCGCATCACCGCTTATGCCGACCGTTTGCTCCAGGGCCTCGACACCATCGACTGGCCCGAGCCGGTGAAGGAAATGCAGCGTAACTGGATCGGCCGCTCGGTGGGCGCTGAGGTTACGTTTCCGCTCCAAAATGCCCCCCAGCAGGGCATTAAGGTATACACCACCCGCGTCGACACGATTTATGGCGCCACCTTCATGGTGTTGGCGCCCGAACACGAGCTGGCTGCCCAGCTCACTACGCCTGAGCAGAAAGAAGCCGTGGACGCCTATGTGCTGGCCAGCAAGCGCCGCTCGGAGCGCGACCGTATGGCCGATACCAAAACCGTGTCGGGCGTATTTACCGGCAGCTACGCTATTAATCCAGTAAGTGGCGAGCCTGTGCCCGTGTGGTTGGCCGACTACGTGCTGGCTGGCTATGGCACCGGCGCCGTGATGGCCGTGCCCAGCGGCGACCAGCGCGACTACCTCTTCGCCAAGCACTTCGATCTGCCCATCATCGCCGTCACCGATGCTCAGCAGAACCTCGATCAGCAAGCCGACCCCACCAAGGAAGGCCGCTACATCAACTCTGAGCTCATCAACGGCCTCACCTACAAAGAGGCTACCGATAAGCTCATTGCTTGGCTCGAAGAGCATAACCTAGGCAAAGGCAAAGTAAACTTCCGCCTTCGCGACGCCATTTTTGGCCGTCAGCGCTACTGGGGTGAGCCTCTCCCGATTTACTATAAGGAGGGCTTGGCCTACGGCGTGGCCGAAGCCGATTTGCCCATCGTGCTGCCCGAAATCGACGAGTATAAGCCCACCGAAACCGGCGAGCCGCCTCTGGGTCGTGCGCAGGACTGGAAGTACCGTGGCAAGTTCGACTTCGAGCTAAGCACGATGCCCGGTTGGGCCGGCTCTAGCTGGTACTACCTCCGCTACATGGACCCGCACAACGACGAGCGGTTTGTGAGCGAGGATGCCGAGCAATACTGGCAAACCGTGGACCTCTACATGGGCGGCGCCGAGCACGCCACCGGTCACTTGCTGTATGCCCGTTTCTGGTATCTGTTTCTGAAGGATCTGGGCCTCGTCAGCGGCAACGAGCCTTTCCAGAAGCTGATTAATCAGGGGATGATTTTGGGGCGCTCGAACTTCGTGTATCGACTAAATGAAATTTGGGATGATTATAACCCATCGAATGCTACGCTCGAAGCCGAACCTAGTGTTTTCATTTCTAATGAACTTCAGAAACGTCTCGCATCTAAAGCATTCACAAATGAAGATAAGAGTCATTTGGTAAACGAACTAAGTCGTATAGCTGACGTCTGGAACGAAATTAATTGTCCAATTACCCCACTGAAATTTTCTTTTGAAAAACTAAATTTCAATAAAATTACTGCACTTCACATTGACGTAAACAACGTAGAAAATGACGTCCTTAATGTTGAAGGGATAGACAACTGGAACACGAATAAAAACCTTGTTGGTAATTTCATCAGTGAGCCTAATCCAGACGGACGTTTCTTGTGTAGTTGGGAAGTAGAGAAAATGTCGAAGTCCAAATACAATGTAGTTAACCCCGACGACCTCATTAGCCGTTACGGGGCTGACGCGTTGCGCCTCTACGAAATGTTCTTGGGGCCGCTGGAGCAATTCAAGCCTTGGAATACCAGTGGCATGAGCGGCGTGAGCAGCTTCCTCAAGAAGCTCTGGCGTCTCTTCCACCCCGAAGATGGCCAGCTAGCCGTAACCGACGAGGCCGCCACGCCCGCCGAGTTGAAGGCCCTGCACAAAGCCATCAAGAAGGCCCAGGAAGACATTGAGCGGTTCTCGTTCAACACGTCCGTCAGCACCTTTATGATTGCTGTGAACGAGCTAACGGCCCTGAATTGCCACAAGCGCGCCATTCTGGAGCCGCTTACGGTTATCATTTCGCCCTACGCGCCTCACCTGGCTGAGGAGCTGTGGGCGGAGCTAGGCCACGAGCCCGGCAGCATTACCACGGCTCAATTCCCGGTGTTCGAGGAAAAATACCTCGAAGAAGCCAGCATCGATTACCCCATTTCCTTCAACGGCAAGATGCGCGGCAAAATGACCTTCGCCGCCGCCGCCGTTGCCGCTGATATTGAGCGGGAAGTATTGGCCTCCGAGATTTTCGAGAAGTTCAGCGAAGGCAAAGCGGCTAAAAAGGTAATCGTGGTGCCCGGCCGGATGGTGAATGTGGTGGTGTAGGGGCCTCACCCCCCGGCCCCCTCGCCTAAGGGCGAGGGGGAGCCTGACGCCCGACCTACGCGGCTGCGTCGGCTCACGCCTCCGCAACCGCTACCAGCTTGACGTTCACAGTGTCAAAGTAAAAAAGCCCCCATAACTAGTTCTGGGGGCTTTTTTATCGATAAGCCTCGGTAGTCGTGCCTGAGGCGAGAGCCGAAGGTGCGACGAAGAACACCTAGCGTTAGGCTCCCCCTCGCCCCTAGGAGAGGGGGCCGGGGGTGAGGCCTACACTACTGGCACCTGTGCAGGCGCTTTATCCAGGCCGCAGCGCTCCATGAAGGGGTTGGTAAATACCCGGCGTGTGGGGGCGTCAAGCAGGCGGTGGCGGCTGGCAAGCCACTGATTTACGGCCGTGTCTCCGTACATTTTGCGGAGGCGCGGTTCGGTCAGGTTAAAGTTGATTTTGCCCCAATGCAGCGTGTACGCAATGTTCAGGATTTCCAACCGGGCCCAGATCATCTCCAGAAACCGGCGCGTAATACGGGCCTCTACGCCGTCGAATTCCAGCACGGCCGTAACGGGGAAGCGCGTGAAGCCTAGAGTAGCTTTAGTGCCTTTTACAAACCGCAAGCCCAGCACACCGGGAAAGGGCGTTTGTTGGTTGAGAGCGTGAACTTCGGCCAGCACACGGAGCACGTCGCGGTTGTCGATGCCGATGGCGGCGCTGGCCGCTTTGCCTCGGATGTTGGTGTTGTCGAAGGTCTCGCTCATAGTGCCAGCCGTGCCGTTGTTGCGCTCCAAGGCCAGCGGGTACAACCGATTTACCAGCGTGGGCACCAGGGCCACGCCCGCATTACCCAAATGGTCGAGCACCGTCGAAATAAGGCCCAGCGAACTATCCCCGTAGATAAAGCCAGAAGCCGGCGCCGGCCGCCGCGGATACACCGCTCGATACGGCGCCTTAAACAGCAGTTGCACAAACACGCCCCGGTTCGGGTCAGCGCCCGTGGGGTCGAACTGGTGAGGATTGATGATGATGGTAAGGTGGTAAGGCTGGCGCGTTGGGTCGTTGAGTGGGAGTTGCAGCCACGGTTTCAGGCCTGTAAGGTCGAGGTGAGTCATGAGCCGTTTCACGCCCTCGCGGTAGGGCACGCGCGGCGAGCTGGATTCTTCTAGCAAAAACAGTGGCTCCGTTTCCAGCAGCACCCCATGTATAAAGCCGAAACTACCGAAGCTCACCAAGGCCGCATTAAACAGGTCGTCGTCGCGAAACACATCCGTTACGCCCAGCCAGTCCGTGAATTTGGGTGCAGCCACCGGGTATGATGCCCGCTCCAGCCACACGTGCCGGTCGGGGCCCGTGACGATATGCAGGCCCACCACCGTTTCCTGAACGGAGCCGAAGCGAAAAGCCCCCCCGTGCGTCCCCGTCGAGAAAGCACCTGCTATACTCTGCCCATTGCTGGCCCCGGAAGCTCGTACCGACTTTTGCCGCGACTCCAGTTGCTGTTCCAACCCGATAATGCTCATGCCGCACTCCGTAAAAAACAGGTTGTCGGCCCGGCGCCCCGCAGTTTGATACGCGGGCGCGACCATGCTCGGCTGGAGGGCAAATGACTGCCGCAACGCCAATGTGTCTACCAAGCCGCCATCGGTCACGGGCACTTCCGAAAACGACCAGCCCTTGCCAACGGCCCGCATGCGCACGTTGTGCTCGATGCCGTAGCGGATCAGCCACTGAAAGTTGGCTGTCGTTTGCTGGTACTGCTGCTGGCTGGTGGGCAGGTTGGGAATGCGCAGCTTGAAGCAGGCGCTGGCTTGCAAGCGCTGCGTAAAGTTCTCATGGCGGTTGGTCCACTCCGCCATGGGGAGCGCCTCAATTCCGTTGGGCAGGCTCATGGGCGGGCGGATAAGCTGAGTTTGCTTTCGGGCCTAGTGGCAGGCCCAAGTCCTATGGTATCGACGGCAGGCGTATAAGGCGCACAACACCAGGTTACACGCTGCTTCGTTACTACGCCTACTGTGACGAGGGACAGCAGAAAGTAGCCGAAATTCGTGTTTACCGTAACGCTGTTCAGATGATTGGAGCGCGAATCGCAGGGCGGTTTGATATCGGCCGGCTGCCGTAGCCCCCAGAAATAGGAGGTAACTACTTTGGTACTATTTGGGTCATTTACGACGGTATCACAATCGTATATGGTGGCAACGCGGGTCGTCATGCACCCTGATAGGCCCACGCTCACTATTCCCAATACCACTATAGCAGGTAGATATCGACTCATAGCAGGCTTGAATAGTATGTATATTCATAATTTATATATAAAATATTCTAAACACAAGCATTCAAAATAAAAGAAGCCGTGTCGCCCAAACCTAAAGGGGTTCAAGCAGCACGGCTAGCTGATGTAGCAGCTTTACACAGAAGCTCTAACAGTCCTTCGCGAGTTCTTCGCGTACTCCGCGTGGCAAGGACGCTCGTACTAAATCGTACGAATGATCAGTCCACTCGCGAAGCTGAGCGTTAGAAACACCGCTGCCAATAACCACGGTGTTCCAGTGTTTCTTATTCATATGGTACCCCGGCAGCACGTAGTCGAACTCCTCGCGGAGCTGCACGGCACGCTCAGGATCGCACTTCAGATTAACGCTACCATACTGACTAATGCTGGTAAGGGCGAAAATTTTGCCCCCCACTTTAAATACCAGCGTATCGTCGTCGAAGGGAGTTTCCTCCGTTACGCCGGGCTTCAAGAGGCAGTAGTCGCGATAATCTTCGATGTTCATTTGAGACTAAAGCACGTAGCGGAACAGCATCACCAGCAAGCAGACCAAGAACATGGCCATGGAGAGCTTATTGATGAAATGCATGGTACGCAGGTTGAAATTGGTGTGCCGGTTCGGGTCATTCTTGCGGAAGAAATAACCGAGGGCAGGACCGAAATTAAACAGGTTGCGACCTTTCATTACAGTGGTTTTTGGTTCGCTATCATAACACCTGACTGGCGAGAATGATTT
Organism: Hymenobacter radiodurans; assembly: GCF_004355185.1. Lineage (NCBI taxonomy): Bacteria > Pseudomonadati > Bacteroidota > Cytophagia > Cytophagales > Hymenobacteraceae > Hymenobacter > Hymenobacter radiodurans. The sequence goes on along the minus strand of NZ_CP037922.1, from coordinate 2,112,010 downwards.
GCTGCAAGTTAAAATAAATACACAAATTGATTGCTCCTTGTAGGGTTCAAAAACTGGCCCTAAGGCGCTCAAACGCGTGTTTTTACACCCATAATGCGCATTATAAACAATTGCTTTTATTATAATTAATCAAATAATATTTTGACTTATATTGTTATTTGTTTAAATTGACTAAGTAGATGGCATCTACTCAGTCAATCTGGATACGTCCGAACAAGAACCCTTCGGACTTGCAGCCCCGCGCCAACGGCTTTGAGCTATTCTATGCGCATATAAGGCAATAGAAGCCGTTCCCTCGCTTGTCTCACTTAGAAACTAGGATATCCACTCGGTGGACAATCCGAGCCTGAGTCTCTTGCGATTCCCTCACCGGCCTTCTCCCACCAAACCAATTTCGCTATGAAACTGCCTTTATTAAACAGCCACCTAAAAGTGGCTCAGCTGTTCGTGCTTCTTATGTCCGCTATGCTCTTCTATAGCTGCGATGAGCTATATGAGGAAATAGTACGCCGGCCGTCAAAAACCGCCCAAGAGGAAAGTGCCAACGTCGTGTACGATTGGTATGATTTGGCAGGAAAAACCGAACTGCGTAGAACCCCACAACCAGTTACGATCTTAAACAACCGAAACTTTGGGTACATAGGTGTAGGTCTGTACGAAGCCGTTCGGCAGGGTATAAAGGGAGCCGTAAGTTTATCTACAAAACTTTATCAAATGCCCCCTATGCCGACCCCGGAGCCGGGCCGTGAGTATTTGTGGGGCGCAAGTGCCAATGCTGCCTTAGCCAGCTTGTACAAGCAATTATTGGTTGGCCTTACCGACGCCGACAGAGCCCGGATTGATTCGTTGGAAAATGCCTACAACAATCGTTACCGCTTAAGCACCGCCGATGCTGTTATCAGTCGTTCGCAAGCGTATGGGCGGGCCGTTGCGAGTGCTATCTATACCTGGTCGACCACCGACAACTTTAATCTGGGGAGTCAGGGCTACGTGCTACCGGTTTTCCCGGGTTCCTACGTCCTTACCCCACCGAATTTCCCTGCCCCGCAAGGCCCCTTCTTACAGAATTCCAGGCCTTTTCTGGCATATAGCCTAACGGCTACAGCGCCTCCATTACCCGTTGCTTATTCCGAAGATCCAGCCTCCGCCTTTTACAGAGAGGCAAAAGAAGTGTATGACCTGGGAAGAGCGTTGACCCCAGAGCAAAGAGCGACCGTGAACTGGTGGGCTGATGCGGGCGGCGTAGGCGTAGGAGTTCCGGCACCCTATCATGCTCTTTCTATCATAAACGGGCTATTGAAAAGTCATAATGCCAGGCTGGGGCGGGCCGCAGAAGTGTACGCCAAAACGGGTATTGCTATGAAAGATGGCCCAATCAACACCTTCAGAGGCAAATACCAGTATAATCTGCTGCGGCCGATTACGTATATCCACCGGCATATTGATCCGAATTGGCAATCACTCTTGCCCTCGCCCCCCTACCCCGACTATCCTTCCGGATTGGTTGGGCTGAACGCTCCCATTATGCAGGTCTTAATCAGAGAATTCGGCGACATTCCGGTAACCGATAACGCCTATGCGTGGCGAGGTTTGCCAGCCCGGCAGTATCCTTCTATTTCGGCCCTGAGAGAAGAGGCTGCATTCTCCAGAATCTATGCTGGCATTCACTACCGATTTACGCAGTTGGCTTCCATACAAATGGGCATAGAACTAGGCAATAGAATTGCTGATCTGAACCTGACGCCCAATTGACAAATCAGAAGCGTACGCTTGGCAGAACAAGGTGTTTGCTCTCTACAAAGGGCAAGCACCTTTTTTGTGGGAGTACAAAAGTTGGCTTGGGGGCTTTTTCAGCACGCAAATCCTACGGCGCAGCTTTCTGGTAATTTGTCGCGTCCTTGCTATTGTAATTCAGATCATAACTCTCCACCCCTCTTTCATGAAAAGACTTCTCCTCGCTGCCTGCCTTCTGGGGGGCAATTTTGCTGCCTTCGCTCAAACGAGCACCACCGAAACCGCCGCCGTCAAGCAAACCATTAACACGTTCTTCGACGGCATGCGGCGCGGCGACAGCACGATGGTGCGAAGCACGTTGGCGCCGGGCGCCGTGTTTCAGGTCATTGCCAACCGCGAGGGCAAAACCCAGGTGCAGGTGGAGAAAGTAGCGGGTTTTCTGAAAAGCGTGGGCACGCCGCACAAGGAAGTGTACGATGAGCGCATCACCTTTGAGCAAGTGCTCATCGACGCCAACCTGGCCAGCGTCTGGACGCCGTATCAGTTTTATGTGGGCACCACTTTCAGCCACTGCGGCTACAATTCGTTTCAGCTAGTGAAGCTGGCTGAGGGCTGGAAAATCGTGCATATCATCGATACGCGCCGCAAGGAGAAGTGCAAATAGGCTGATGTTAGAAAGCGGGAATGCGCTTCAATGGTGTAGAATCGGCTTTCCAACTGTCCAGCTCATACAAGTCGCCTTCGGTGTCCAGATAAAGTGAGGCCAGTACGGGCACCTCATCCACATCTTTATACCAAAGCTCGGCTAGTACTTTCCCCAAACGTCGGTTCTGCTTATTGCTGACGAAACGCAAACTACCCATGCCGCCATCGTTTAGCTCTTCTACTTCGGCGGTAGGCAACAGAGCCAGAATCCGCTCCACCTGCGCTTTGCCGCGCAGCATATAGATCAGCAAGCCTAGTTCGGGCAGAGTTAACAGACGCTTCTCCATTTCTTCGAGCTACTACGAAGGTTAGCAGAGGCTTATGTGGTTGCGGGCGAACTTATGGGCGTTGAAAGGCGCAGAATCATCTCCGCATTAAGTTGTCGCAAATCCGACACAACTTGGTCGGCGTGGCTTAAGTCCTGTCCGCCCGAATGTGGGCTGCTGTAGCCGATACAGTACATACCGGCGGCTTTGGCCGCCGTCACGCCGTTGGCCGAATCCTCAATTACCAGACACTCCTGCGGGGCTTACCGGACAGTTTGGCGGCGTGCAGGAAAAGCGCCGGGTTGGGCTTCGACTGGGGGAAATCTTCCCCGCTGACTATGTTATCGAAGTATGGATACAGCCCAAAGCGCTCAAATACCCGATGAATCGTCTCTTTGGAAGCCGACGAGGCCAGCTGTAGCGGGACGCCCGCGTGGTGCAAATCCTCCACTAGTTCGCGGGCGCCGGGCAGCAATTCCAAGTCGGTCGACTCGTCAAAGGCCTTGCCGAAGAACTCGCGCTTGCGGCTCATGAGCGTTTCTACATCCTGCCTCAGCCCAAATTCCTGCTTGAACTGCTGGTACATATTGCGGGTAGAGGAGCCCAGAAAGGTGGCGTATTTCTCGTCCGTTAGCGTTACGCCCAGCTCGGCGAAGTGCTGAAAAAAGGCATCGCGGTGCAGCGGCTCGGTGTCAACCAGCACGCCGTCCATGTCGAAAATGACGGTTTGAATCATGTAGAAGGTAATTATCGGACAGATGTAGTACGCCTTCTACGAGAATTTGCCCCCCACAGCCAGCCTACGCCGAACCATTGGCCTTCGCCAGCGCCACAATATCCAGCACTTCCAGCACGCGTTTGGGATATCCGTGGCGCACGGCATTGATCATTGCCTGGCCCATTTCCTGCAAGGTGGAAACGTACTTGGGGAACAAAGGCCGAAACACCGGATACAGCCAGGATAAGTAAGCGTAAGCAGAGAGTGTGTTTTTCAGACCTTTCGTAGGCTGCATAAAGCCGGGGCGAAACATGTACGCTTGCTTGAAAGGCAACTGCAACAGGGCGTTTTCGGTCTGGCCTTTTACCCGCGCCCACATCAGCTTTCCTTTGCCGGTGCCATCCGTCCCCGTGCCCGACACAAAGCAGAACGTGAGGTCCGGATTGCGCTGCAACACCGTTTGCGCGAAGTGCATGGTCAAATCGAAGGTGATGCGACGATACTCCGGTTCCTTCATGCCCACCGACGACACGCCCAAACAGAAAAAGCAAGCATTGTAGCCCGTCAGCTGGTCTTGTATGGCCGATAAGTCGTGGAAGTCGCGGTGCAAGATTTCGCGCAGCTTAGGGTGGTTTAGGCCGTAGGGCTTGCGGCTGATGGACAGCACCTGCTCCACGTCGGGGTCGTTGAGGCACTCGTGTAACACACCTTCCCCCACCATGCCCGTCGCCCCAGTTAGTATTGCTCTGATCTTCATGCAGCGGTAGACGTTCAGCCACGCAAGATGTTTTAAGCAACAAGGCGGTTAACTAAAAATGCCCCCCACCGAAACCAAAAGGACCCGAATGACAACTACTGCCTTCCGGGTCCTTCTTCTAACTTGTACGTAGAGTAGGTCGTCTGTTCTGCTCAGAAGACCAGCATTGTTACTCTTTACGCCGCCGTGTAATCACGTAGTACTGACCGGGGCTCGTGGTGATGTTTGTGCGGTACTTCCCATCTTTTGAATCCCAGACGGCTTCATCGGTTTGCTCGTTGCGGGCATTCAGTTTGGTTTGCATTTTCAAGAGGCTAACCGAGTCTGCCAAGGCCGTCAGCGTAGTCACACAAACATCATTGCGATACCCAAAGCCAATCGTGGCATTCTCCGGGTTCTTATCGCCGGCCTGATACCATTCTATGTCACTGCCATCGGCGGCCATGTCCACGCGCAGCTTTTTGTATTTCCTGTCGCGCTTGCGCACGTCCTTCTTGATGGCCTTTCTATCCTTGCCGATGGACTGAATATCCTGGGCCTGCGCAGCGGTAGCGCACATGAGGCACACCAGGATCAATGCAAATAGGTTCTTCATGGTTTCTAGTCGAGCCGAACCAGAAAGCAAATAACGGACCTTTTGTAAAAGCGTTGATTCTCTCAGCATCCATTTGAGTCAATAAAACTGTCATGCTGAGCTTGTCGAAGCATCTCTACCGGTTAGTATTCTCAACGAAGCGGTAGAGATGCTTCGACAAGCTCAGCATGACAATATTCCGCTCCAACTTTTGGTTACTCCCAATTAAATCGACTTATATAATGTATCTTGTTTAATATAAATTATATTCCCACCATTCTGCCAGTAATATTGACCAATTACTTTAACGTACACACTATCATTATTTATTATAGAAACTGAAAAAGGAATTGTATCTTTTCTTTCTAATTTGTCTTTATCAAACCAAATCGCGTACCCATTATTAACTCCTATACTATCTATAAATGATTTGTTTTCAATCATCTCATTTTTAATAGCGAACATAAAATCGGGAATTTCAGAATAAGCTTTGAGTAAAATTATCGAAACAACAGTGAGTAAAATAATAATACCTACTATCATTATTCGGAGCGTTAATCTATCAACGTACTTATAAATCTTAATTAAATCTTTAAGCATATGCTCTTATTATTTTAAAATACTTACACCCCTACCGGCGCTTCCAACCGCACGGGCTCAATCCAGCGGCCGTCTTCGCGCATGAGCTCAATTAGCTCATCCACGGCTAGCTCTTCGGGCACGGCTTTCTTAATGACATCCTGGCCGCGGTAGAGGGCAATTTTGCCTTTACCTACGCCCACGTAGCCATAGTCGGCGTCGGCCATTTCGCCGGGGCCGTTCACGATGCAGCCCATGATGCCGATTTTGACGCCCTTGAGGTGGTCGGTGCGCTTGCGGATCATGGCGGTGGTTTCCTGGAGGTCGAACAGGGTGCGGCCGCAGCTGGGGCAGCTGATGTACTCCGTCTTGGACATGCGGGTCCGTGCCGCTTGCAGGATGCCGAAGGAAAGCTGGTTGAGCTGGTCGATGGTGGGCAGCCACTTCTCTTTGGCGCGCTCAGGCAGTAATTCGGTGCTGAGCACCACGCCGTCGCCAAGGCCGTCCAAGAGCAAGCCGCCAACGTCGGTGGCGGCGTAGAGTTGGGTTTGCTCGGGCGTGAGCACCGGATACTGGCGATTGATAATCACCGGGTTGGTCACGCCCTGATTGATCAGCCGGAAAAACGCCCGCCGCAGCTCCGGCATAGCATGGGCGTTATCGGTGTAGAGGATGATGACAGCTGTGGCGTCGGCGCGGAGCTGATCAAGCGTTGGCGGCGTGAGCGACTCCAGGTTCTGGAACACGAAATTCAGCTCCGGGTGAGCCGGGCCAGCGGTGGCATATTCAGCTTGGGTGAGCACCGGGAAATGGTCGGTGCGGCGGCCAGCGTCGAGCCAGGCTTGATAGTCAACTACTTCCTTCAGGCCATTGGGCAGCATGAACGGCACCGGGCGCTGGCCGCTGTAGATGTAGTCGGCGCCCAAGTCATTCATTTGAAACTTGTCCAGAAACACGGAATACATCTGCCCCACGGCGCGCAAATCGGCATACTCCACCGACGACAGCCGCGAGATATCGGCCATGACCCGCGGCACATTTTGCCCCCCAACGTTCAGCACTTCGCGCGTGGTGCGGCGGTGGTACTGGAACGGGTCGATGGGTACTTCCGTCACGGGCGCAATGGGCTTGGCGTCGGCGGCGCGGGTGGTGTAGCGGTCAATCAGGGCTTTGGCAACCGGCGCTTCGGCTTCGGGCGCTTCGGTGAGCGACACGCGCACGGTGTCGCCAATGCCGTCTTCCAGCAACGTCCCGATACCCACGGCTGACTTGATGCGTCCGTCTTCGGCTTCGCCGGCTTCGGTTACGCCTAGGTGCAGCGGGTACGGTTGCAGTCCTTCCTCGTCCAACTTTTGCACCAGCAAGCGGTAGGCTTGCACCATCACCTGGGTGTTGGAGGCCTTCATGCTGAGCACCACATCGTAATAGTTCTCCTCCTCGCACAGCCGCAGAAACTCCAGCGCCGACTCCACCATCCCCAGCGGCGTATCGCCGTAGCGCGACAAAATACGGTCGGACAAAGAGCCGTGGTTAGTCCCGATGCGCATAGCCGTGCCGTACTGCTTGCAAATCTGGACCAGTGGGCGGAACCGCTCCCGGATGCGGTTTACCTCGTCCTGGTAGGTAGCGTCGGTGTACTCAATGAAGTCGAATTTCTTCTTGTCGGCGTAGTTGCCGGGGTTTACGCGCACTTTCTCCACGATGCGGGCGGCCAGCTCGGCGGCGTTGGGCGTGAAGTGGATGTCTGCTATAAGCGGAACGGTGCAGCCGCGCTTGCGCAGCTCCTTCTTGATTTCCAGCAAGTTCTGGGCCTCCTTCATGCTGGGCGCCGTGATGCGCACATACTCGCAACCCGCCTCTACCATGCGCAAGGTTTGCTCCACCGAGCCGAGCGTGTCCATAGTGTCCACGGTGGTCATGCTCTGCACGCGGATCGGGTTTTTGCCCCCCAGCGGCACATCGCCAATCTTGACTTCCCGCGAAAGGCGGCGTTGGTACTCGGTGAGGCTGGGGCAATAGGTTTTATTCATCATCGGGGGGCAATTTTCTGGGTAGAAAACCAGCAGGGCGAAGGGAAAGTTGCGGCGCCGCAAAGGTACAAGCTATGGGCGGCTTCCGGGAAGGGTTGAAGTCTGAAAGAAGCAGCAAGCAATTATTGCGCTATCCTTCTGTAGAACTTCGCGCAACTGCAGTGATGCAAAATAGTGTGCTTCAACTTATAGGCTATCGTTAGCTACCGCTTACCTTGCTTTTCCTTACTCCCACCTACTGCTCCTATGGCCTTCACCCCTTACTCCCGCCGTCATTTTCTACAAGTTGCTGGTTTAGGACTGGCAGGATTACCCTTAGCGCTGTCCAGCTGTGCGTCGGTTATAACGGCCGAAAAAGGCCCCCAGAGCCAAGAGGAGTACTTAGTGTACGTCGGGACGTATGCCAAGCCGGAGGAAGACAGCATTTTTCTGTATAAGCTCAACGTGAGCACGGGCGCCCTCACCCGTTTGGGCGCTACTAAAGGCGGTGCCAATCCCTCCTATCTGGCTCTTGATTCGCGGCATGAGCATCTGTATGCCGTCAACGAAACCACTGATTTTCAGGGCAAAGCCAGCGGGGCCGTTAGTGCCTTTGCAATTGATCAAAAAAGTGGGCGACTCGCTTTTCTGAATCAGCAGTCGGCGCTGGGGTCGGCACCGTGTTACATCAGCCTGGATAAAATGAACCGCTACGCCTTGGTGGCCAGCTACCTGGGGGGCAATGTGGGCATGCTGCCTATCGAGCCCAACGGCGAGCTGGCCCCAATCGCCGACACGAGGCAGCACACGGGTTCCAGCGTTCACAAAAACCAAAAAGCCCCCACGCCCACTGCATTCTGCCCGACCCGGCCAACCGCTTCGTTTTTGCGGTAGACTTAGGCACCGATAAAGTGTACGGCTACCGGCTCGATGCGAAAGAAGACGCTCTGGAACCGAGCGCAACGCCGGCCTTTACGGCCGCGCCAGGCGCGGGCCCGCGTCACCTCACATTTCATCCCGGCGGCCAGTTGGCGTACCTCATCAACGAGCTAAACTCGACCATCGCGGCCCTGCGCTACGATGAAGGCGCCGGCACCTTCCAGGAAATTCAGACGCTCACCACGCTCCCTGCCGACTTTAAAGGCGAAAATTCCTGCGCCGACATTCACGTATCGCCCAACGGCGAGTTTTTGTACGGCTCCAACCGTGGCCACGACAGCCTAGTTGTGTACGCCATTGACATTCCGAGCGGACGCCTCACGCTGGTGCAGCACGTGCCCACACTCGGTCAGAAGCCGCGCAACTTCACCATCGATCCGACGGGCCAGCTTGTGTTGGTGGCTAATCAGGCTACTAACAACATTGTTACTTTTCGCGTTGATAGAGAGACTGGTAAGCTTACGCCCACTGGCAAGTCGGTGCAGGTGCCAGCGCCTGTATGCCTGCAAGTGGTAGAAGATTTTACCCGCGGCAACGCGTAAGGCAGCATCTAGGCTTGCTTATAGGTTTCGCGTACCCGCAGCATAATCTTGCCGATATGCGCGCTGCTTTCCATGAGCTGGTGCGCGGCCGCGGCTTCCTCAAGCTCAAACACTTTGTAGATAACTGGCTTAAAAAGCCCCCCAGCGAGTAGTGGCCACACATTTTCTTCCACCGCAGCCGCCAGCGCAGCCTTGAAATCGGCGCTGCGGGGCCGCAGGGTGCTGCCAGTAATAGTGAGGCGGCGACGCATGATTTCCAGAGCGTTGAACTCGGCTTTAGCGCCCTGCATAGCGTTGATGAATACAAGGCGGCCATCGTCGCGGAGCAGGCGCAGGTTTTTGGGAATATAGTCGCCGCCCACCATATCCAGAATCACATCAACGCCGCCTTCGGCTTGTAAATCGGCTTCAAAATCGGCGGTTTTGTAGTTAATGCAGCGCTCGGCGCCCAGAGCGTGGCAAGCCTCGCACTTTTCATCGGAGCCGGCCGTCGCAACTACGCGGGAGCCCAGCGCGTGCGCCAGTTGAATGGCCGTGATGCCGATGCCACTACTGCCGCCGTGCACCAGCAGGGTTTCGCCAGGCTGCAGCTGACCACGCTGAAATACGTTGTGCCACACGGTAAATACGGTTTCGGGCAATGACGCTGCCTCCACAAAGCTCCAACCCGCCGGTACGGGCAGGCAGTGGCGGGCATCTACTGCTACATACTCGGCATAGCCACCCACCGCCACCAACGCACACACCGCGTCGCCTTCGTGCCAGCGCGTTACGGCCGTGCCGCAGGCTGCCACCGTGCCGGCCACTTCCAACCCCGGAATCAGGCCTTCCACACTGCCGCTACCCGCGTATTTGCCTTGTCGCAGCAACACATCCGGCCGATTCACGCCCGCCGCGTGCACGCGCACCAGCACCTCGTGGTCGGCAGGCTGAGGCCGCAGCCGCTGCCCACTATGCAATACTTCCGGCCCACCCGCCTGCGCGACGATGATGGCTTTCATGTGTTCTGATTCCATGTGCGTTTTCGGTGTTCGTCAAGACTCAGTAAGTGCGTTATAAAGACGTCAGGTCGCGTTTCTACCACATAAACGCACTTTAATTACCAAACGCTGCTCAAACTTTTCCTGCCCGACCCAAAACCACCGTATCTTTTGGCTGCCTTGCGCCTACGCCTCATCTGGGGGGCTTTTTTTGCTTTGTTATGAAAAAAATAAACCTGTTTCCGACCATCTTCAGCGCCGCCCGCGCCACCGGTCTTCGCGCCTGGCAAACTGGTTTGCTCTTCCAAAAAGTAGCTCGCACAGCCCTCGATACCATTCAGGATGTACTGCGAGCAGAAATAAAAAAAGGAAACGCGCAGCTGGTCGCCGACTTTCTGGCCGATAAAGCCCTGCCTGCCGCCAAAGCTCTCCTGCTCAAGCGCATGACAACTCGTTTGCTCATGCGCATTGGCTTGCGCGGCGCCCTGGCCAGCAGCGTCGTAGGCTGGATTCTGCCGTTTGTGCTGGAAAAAATGATTCAAGTAGGCGTCAAAACCGGCTTTTTGAGAAAGTAAAAAACCACGATACCGTTACGGATGCTCTGCATCGCCTAGACGAGCTCAAGCGTGCCGTCTGGAAAATTATTGCGCCCGATGCTGGCAGCAGCGCCGAGCTTCTCCCCGACGATGCCCCTATGCCTCCTGCTTTGCCGACACCCAAGCCATAGCAAGCGTGACAGCTGAGAAGCGCAATGCTTCACTGCTTTAACAACGGTTTGTATCGGAAACACGCTAAAATATATTCTTATAGGTTTATATATCAGTTATTTATAAAAACACAAGATAGCGTTTAAGGGAATTTATATCCTCCGGTAAAAACCCAAACCAACACCCGAAAGCCTGTTAAAAAAGCAAAATTAGGCTTGAAAAAAGCCCCCCAAAACATATATCTACTGCTAGAATATAGTAGATTTACCGCTCCGTGGATCTTCTGCCATTTCGCACACTGGGCTGTCTATGAAAAAGCTGGTTATTTTCCTGGGATTACTAGCTTGGTCTGGACAAAGTAGCCAAGCTCAAAGCGTTAGAGCCAAGAAAGCGACGCGCGTTGCCTCACCTTCGTTGCGCGCCCTCGATAGTCAGAATGGGTTCGGCAAAGCCACTTTCGGAGACGATATCAGCAAGTTTCGCGACCTGGAGCTGGTCAGGACCGACCCCGCTACCCAGACGCAGTTTTATAACTACCTCACCGACAATCTCAAAGTTGGTCCTCACCGCCTCACCGGCATCACTTACGGCTTTTACAAAGACAAGCTCTATTATATCGAGCTGCGTATGATGGGTGAAGCCAACTGCCGTGGCATTCGGGAGCTACTCAGCTCGCAATACGGCCCTTCTAATAGTCCTGGCCAGGCACAAACCTCTTGGTGGCTCGGCCAACAGGTAACACTGCGCTACACCGAAGCCCCCGTGGGCTACGCAACCATCGTGTTAGGCAGCAACCAACTCGCAGGTCAGCGCCTGGCTCAGCGCAAAGCTGTCGCTTCGCCAGCCGTTTAAGTTAGTTTCACTTTAGTGTACTTGCTGTAACACTTCCACTTCCCTCGTGGGGGGCAAATTTGTCTGCCTTGCCGGGCCGAGAGTTTTGGCACTCTTTAAATCGCGTTATTCCAATCAGCTTGCCGATAGCTGGGCTTTTACTGACTACTTAGCCTTTCTTCCAAGACTGGCCTTTTACGTATCGTCCCATGCCCACAGAAATAGTTAACGGATTCGGTAAAGTTTATCTCACCATTGAGTACGATGCCGTCAACCGCTGGGTCTACAATAACTGGATCGGCTACCAGACGTACATCGACGTAATGGCTGGTGCCGATGCCTGCCTGCACCCTCTTCTGGCCCACGCCTGTGCTTATTTGCTCAATGACAACCGGCAGGTAATTGGCCCCTGGGACCACGCCGTGGAGTGGATTGTCACTAATTGGGCACCTCGTGCCATTGCGCAAGGCCTCACCCATTTCGCCCAAGTTGTGAGCCCCGAGTCGATGGCTGCCCTTTCGGCGGAGGCGATGCACATCGGCATTGGTGAACGTCTGCAAATGCGCATGTTCGGTGATATTCAGGAAGCACGAGCCTGGCTAAGGCAAGTGCAAGGGCAGGAGGCCAGAATGAAGCAAGCGTAGCCAGCTAGGTTCCGTTTTCAGTGCGGAGAGAAAGCCTTGGTACCCAGCTGTAAGCCAGCGAATACCACTAAAAAAGCCGTTCTCATAAGAAAACGGCTTTTTTAGTAATACTTACTTTCTCCAGCTACCCATGTAGCTTTGGTAACAATGGCCACAGGCTGCCCCCACCTGTGTTTGTCATCCAAAAGCCCACCTACGGAATGAGTCGGTCGGTGCGGAGCTGCGCAAACAGGTCAAAGAACGATTCGTCGGAGCGCTGATACACCGTGAAGCCCAACTGCCGACTTTTCGACATATCGGTCATTACTTCAATCGGCCGGCCAAGGTCCAGGTCGGTGTGCCAGGGAGAAGCCAATTGGCTGAGTTCAGACACTTTGAGCTGGTGTCGGGCCGCCATATCGCGCCACAGCGACGCATCATCGGCCATTTCCGCTTCCAAAGGGTGCACCGTGCCGTCAAAGCCAGCCGCTTCAACGCCAAACCAGGCAGCCAGCCGAGGCCAGAGCCAGCTCCAGCGAAAGTAGTCGCCGTTGGTAATGTTAAAAGCCTGATTCTTTGCGGCCTCCGTCGTGGCAGCCCACGCCAGCTGTTTCGCAATTACGCGCGCATCGGTTACGTCGGAGAGGCCGTTCCATTGGGCTTCAGAGCCGGGCCAGCGGAATAGCCGCCCCGTTTCCTTGCAAATACTGGCGTACACGGCCAGCGTGGTACCCATGTTCATCAGGTTGCCCACGGCCTGACCAATGATGGTGTGCGGGCGGTGAATGCTCCAGCTAAAGCCGTCGCGCGCGGCGGCAGCGTACACCTCATCTTCCTGAGCGTAATAGAAATTCTCGATGGGCAGCCGGGGCTGCTCTTCCCGCAAGGGAGTAGGTGGCAGCGAACCAGCCCGGGCGTAGGAATCGAAGGGGCCGAGGTAATGCTTGAGACCAGTGACCAGCGCTACATGCTGCACTGAGTGCTTCGGGCTGAGGGCATTCAGCAGATTGCGCACCATGGCTCCGTTCACACGAATGTTTTCGGCTTCGGTGTCCTGACGCATCCAGCTGGTAAGAAAAACGTGCGTAGGGGCTATGTCGGCCAGGGCCGTATCTAGGCTTTCGGGCCGCAGCAAGTCGGCGGCTACGGGCCGCAGCCCGGTCACATCATCTTTGGGAGTACGAGCCAGGCCATAGGTAGTCCAGCCCTGCGCGAGCAGCTCCCGGGCCAGATTGCTGCCGATAATGCCGCTGGCACCAACAATTAAGGCGATTTTAGTCATAAGGGTACGTACGGGAAAGATGACCTAGGGTATGAAACCACCAACAGGGCCCGTAGAAAGAAGTAGTTTGCGCTTATTGAATTTCCGACGACATCCGTGCTCCCTGGCTAGGCTACCGCGCCGAGGCTAGGAGGATTTGTTGTTGGTTCCGCTTATCTTTTCTTCATGACAGACAACACCTTAGCCGCGCCCTGGCCCGCCTTGCCGGCCGACAGCTGGACTGACACGCGCGCAACGCTGCATCGGTGGACGCAAATTGTGGGCAAAACCCGCCTAGCGCTAAGTCCGATGCTCAATCATTGGTGGCAGGTGCCGCTCTACGTCACGCCTCGGGGCCTCTCGACCGGACCCATGCCTTACCCGGCAGGCAGCTGTGAGGTCGTGTTCGATTTTCGGGTGCATCAGCTGCGAATCCATACTTCTGATGGCCGTACCCGTGAACTGGCGCTGGAGCCCCAATCTGTTGCCGATTTCTACCAAGCCTATCGCAGCCTGCTGCGCGAAGCTGGCATTGGAGTGAAGATGTGGCCGGTGCCCGTGGAGATAGAAGATACTACTCCATTTACCCAAGATCAGGCCCATCGCGCCTACGACGCCCCTGCCGTGGAAACATTCTGGGATATCCTACTGCGCACCGATCAGGTATTGCAGGAGTTTCGCGGCCGCTTCCAGGGCAAATGCAGCCCGGTGCACTTCTTCTGGGGAAGCTTCGATTTGGCCGTCACGCGCTTTTCGGGCCGGCCCGCGCCTCCTCATCCGGGCGGCATCCCCAACCTAGCCGACTGGGTGACCCGCGAGTCATATTCGCAGGAGCAGATTGCCGCCGGTTGGTGGCCCGGTGGCAATGGGCAGGAAGCGGCATTTTATAGCTATGCCTATCCTAGCCTGCCAGAACTGGCCAACGCGACGATACAGCCTGCGGGGGGCTTTTTTAGTCGAGAGATGGGAGAGTTTTTGCTGCTTTACGAAGTCGCGCGCACGGCTCCCGATCCGCAGCAAGCGGTGCTCAGCTTTTTACAAAGCACCTACGAAGCGGCCGCAACCCTCGCCCATTGGGACCGCGCCGTGCTGGACAGAGCGTAGCCTACACATTTTGCTGATGCAGTACTTCCAGCCTCGGCAGCCTGCAGCTTATTGGGCAAATTTGCCCCCACGCTTGTGCTTAGACAAATAATTTCTATTCTCACGGGCGTTACCAACCAAACACCCCATTATGTACAACCTGAAAATCATTACCGCCACCGTCCGCCCAAGCCGCAAAGGGCCTATCGTTACCGAATGGGTTGCGCAGAAGGCGCGGCAGCATGGTGAGTTCAATGTGGAGGTCTTGGATCTGCAAGCCATTAACCTGCCCCTGATGAACGAGCCCCACCACCCGGCCCAGCTGAAGTATGAGCACGAGCACACGAAGCAGTGGAGCGCCCAGATTGCGGCCGCCGATGCCTTTATCTTCGTGACAGCCGAATACAACTTCAGTTACCCCGCACCCTTGCAGAATGCGCTGGAATATCTGGTTAAGGAATGGGGCTACAAGGCGGCCGGCATCGTGAGCTACGGCGGGGTATCGGCGGGTACGCGGGCTTGGAATGCGCTCAAAAATGACCTATCCTCCTACCGTATCGTGCCGCTGGTGGAGGCCGTAAACATTCCCTTTTTCACCGAATTCATTCAGAACGACCATTTGTTGCCGAACGACATTTCGGAAAAAGCACTCGACGCAATGCTCCGCGAATTAGCCCGCTGGACAAAAGGGCTGAAAAGCATTCGGGAAAACCAGTAACCCGCTTCTCTGCTGCTTTAGGGGGCTTTTTTGCGGGTTTTCTTGGTTGATGTAGCTTCTGAACGCAACGCATCGGGATAGGCGGCCGCTCACCCATTTATGAGTTAGCGGGTTCCAGATGCCAGGTGGTATGAGCCACGTGGAGGCTGCGCAGCATGGAGCTTTTCTTACGCTGGTGCGCCTGCATGCGTCGCAAAATGCTGTCGAGGGTTTGCACTGCCTGCATTACGCGGGGCCCTTTGTTGAGCATTACGCATTCAGCCCGGTCGCTCATGGCAGCGTCCGTCACTTCGGCCCGCGAAGGCAGTCCGCCACTGGCTAGGCTTTCCAGCACTTGCGTCGCCCAGATAACAGGCACATGCGCTGCTTCGCAAAGCCACAATATTTCTTCCTGCACCTCGGCCAGCCGCTCAAAACCACACTCTACGGCCAGGTCGCCGCGCGCTATCATCACGCCACAGCTGCCCGCCTGCATGGCGCTGAGCAGTAAAGCGGGTAGCTGCTCGAAGCCGCGCTGGGTTTCGATTTTGAGAATAATCGCGACCGTGCGCTCACTCAGGCGGGCCAGGTGCTGCTGCAGCTGCTCCACTTCCGCGGCCTTGCTCACAAACGAAAGGCCGACCATATCGGCGTGCTGAGCAACAAAAGCCAAATCTTCTAGGTCTTTCGCCGTTAGGGAAGGAAGAGGTAAGTTGCTGTCGGGCAGATTGATACCTTTATCATTGCGCAGCTTTTCGCCTTTGGCCCGGGCCTGGGTGATGCGCACGTGCACGGTGTCGGGCTCCACGCGGTCCACCACGCCCCCAATTTTGCCATCGTCAAACCAAATTCGCTCGCCCGGATTCACATAGTCGAGCACTTCTGGAAGCGCGCAGCCAATTACGGCCGGCGGCAAATCGGCGCCTGGCATCCCGTCAGTCACGGCAGTGGGCAGCGGGCGGCGGGTAAGCTGCAGCTGGTCGCCGGGGCGAAGCAGTAAGAAAGACTCTGAGCGGGGCATCTCCTGGAGCATAGCTTTCGCCTTCGGCCCCCGAAAGCGGGTACTGGGCACCAGATACGCCGTTTTGCGCAACTCCGCCCAGCAACCTTCGGCACTTCTGCTGCGCACGCGCAGCTTGCGCTTGGTGCCCCGAGAATCGCGAAACCGAATGACGTCGCCGGGGCTTAACTGCTGTAGCCACTTGCTGGGGAAGAACAGGCGCACCGTTCCAGTTGCCTGCGCCGTATGCGGCAAATCCCGACTGGTAAGCCAGAGGCGGACCGGCGCCAGCACGCGGCCAAAATCGTCGCGCACGGGGCTGACCCGCAGCACGGCCGGTGCGGGGGCAAGCCGGTTGTGCGGAGCTTTGCGCCGCCTAAGTCCATACTAATCTTGCAGGTTCTGCCCACCTCCTGCTCCGCTTGGCGCAGGTGGTCAATCATTTGCTGCCATGCAGTCCGATCATCGTGCGCGCAGTTGATGCGCGCGCAGTCCATACCCTGACGCAACAGATCCCGCACGAGTGGATAATCAGTGGCTGCTTCGGTGGGCAAGGTGACCATAATGCGCACGTCGCGGGCGGCAGGCACTGGCCCCAGTACGGCTTCACTGTGCTCTGCCAATAAAAGCCCCCCACTCGTAAAGTCGGGCGCAATAGCGCCGGGTGGCGGCGGATGAGGTATACCAGGTTGGGCCAGCTCGTGCAATACGGCCAGTACGGCGTCTACGCTGGCCAGAGCATGGGCCTCGGCACGCCCTAAAGATGATAGGCCCAGCACCGCCAGCCGCTGTTGCAGGGGGCGCAAATCGGGGCGGCGCAGCGCCAGATAATGCAATAGGTTGTGGGCGCTAACCAGAAAATTGGGATGTACCCGCGTCAGCCTGCTCCCGGCCAGCCCGACTCCGCTTACCATATCCTGACGCAAGGTGGTCAGCTCAGCCAGCAGCTGGGCTATTTCGGCGCCATTGCGGTCGGCAAAAAGCGAAGATGCGGGTTGTTCGGTCATAGCAAGTAGCAAAAAAGCCCCCCAAACTCAGACGCACAATTACGTCGCGGCGAGCAACCAAACGAAGAGATGAAGCCAGCACCAATAGCCTTAAAACACAAGTTATTATTTTATTAGTTTAATTTTGTGACTAGCTTAGCTTTCAGCGCTGGTATCCTTTCTGCCTTCTCTATCTCTTACGCATTTGGTTAAAAGAGCGCGAGTTACAGCCGCTGTATTTGATTCGCTTTCTCCACGTTACCCCTGGGAAGGCCGGCGAAGCGGCTTGGGGGCAAATCTGGTAACCGCTGCTTCGTTGACCATGGGATCCGCTGCAACCCATTTGCTCAGGTCTGGTTTCCTTCGGGGAGCATCCCTCCTGCTTGCACTGCTGGCTGGAGCGTGCGGCGAGGTAGCGACCAACCAAAAAATCAGCATTGACGGCTCCAGCACCGTATTTCCGATTACGGAGGCGGTAGTGGAGGAATACGCACGGCAACAGCCCGCGGCGCGAATTACCGTGGGCATATCGGGCACTGGGGGCGGCTTTCAGAAGTTCTGCCGACGGGAGATTGACCTGACCAACGCCTCGCGGCCCATCACCGACCGCGAAGGCCAGGATTGCGAAACGCAGCACATTGCTTATTTGCCCCTGACGGTGGCCTTCGATGGACTGGTCGTGGTGGTGCACCCCAGCAACACGTGGGTCAACAACCTGAAAGTAAGTGAGCTGAAGAAATTATGGGAGCCGGCGGCCCAGCACCGCATCCTGCGCTGGAACCAGATTCGGCCCGACTGGCCAGCGGCCGAAATTCATCTGTTTGGAGCTGGCACCGCCTCCGGCACCTACGACTATTTCACTCAGGCCATTGTGGGGCGGCGCCACGCCAGTCGGGGCGATTATACGGCCAGCGAAGACGACAACGTGCTGGTACAGGGCGTTTCCACCGACCCGCTGGCCCTGGGCTTTTTTGGCTTCGCCTATTATGAGGCCAACCGAGCTGCTCTGCGGCTCGTGCCCATCGACGACGAGCAGCCCAGTAACGGAGCCGGGCCGGTAACGCCCACCGTCGAAACCGTTAAAAATAATACGTATGCGCCCCTTTCTCGCCCCTTGCTGCTGTACGTGAGCAGCGTGGCCGCGCGCCGCCCCGAGGTGCAGGCCTTCATTCGCTTTTACCTGGCCCAGGCCCCGCACTTAGCGCGGGAGGTGGGCTACATTCCGCTGCCCGCCACCGAATACCACCGCCAGCAGACCCGCTTCGACGAGTTTGTAGCCCAACTCCGGTAACCGTATCACCCCATTAGCTTCTGCTGCCTGGCCATGAAACAACCCGAACGCCTCATTGAAGCCCTGCTGGCACTGAGCGCGGGCATTAGCGTACTCACCACGGGGGCATTATTGTGATGCTCGCCGTGGAGGCCGCTCATTTTTTTCGGGAGGTGCCGCTGGGCGCGTTTTTGACCGATACGCAGTGGACGCCGCTTTTTGCTGACAAGCATTTCGGTATTCTGCCCTTGGTGGCGGGCACTTTTCTTACCACGGGCGTGGCCATCGCCGTGGCTCTTCCGCTAGGCCTCATCATTGCCATCTACCTCAATGAGTACGCAACGGTGGGCTTTCGCAACGCCCTGAAGCCCCTGCTCGAAATTCTGGCGGCGGTGCCCACCGTGGTTTATGGCTTTTTTGCTTTAACCGTAGTCACACCATTTTTGCAACGACTGCTACCCGGCATGGCGGGGTTTAATGCTTTGTCGGCCGGGAGCGTAATGGGCATCATGATCTTGCCCCTGGTTTCGTCGCTGAGCGAAGACGCGCTGACGGCCGTGCCCCGCTCCTTGCGCGAAGCCTCCTACGCGCTGGGCGCTACGCGTCTGCAAACCGCCCTGCGGGTGGTGGTTCCGGCCGCTTCGTCGGGCATCACCGTATCGGTCATCCTGGCCATTTCGCGGGCCGTAGGCGAAACCATGATTGTAGCCATTGCCGCCGGGCAGGAGCCCCGCCTGACGGCCAATCCGCTGGTGCCGGTCGAAACCATCACCACCTATATCGTGCAGGTCAGCTCCGGCGACGTAGCCTACGGCACCTTGGAGTACGATACCATCTTTGCCGCCGGCATCACCCTTTTCGTCCTGACCCTGGTGTTAAACAACTTGGGGTATTGGTTCCGCCAGAAATTTCGGGAGCAGTATGAGTAACATGACCCGAAACCGCCTGCTCGACCGCGCCTTCCGCCTGGTGGGCCTGGTGGCTACGCTACTCGGTCTGCTGCTGCTGGCCCTGTTTCTGCTCGATATTCTGCGCACGGGCCTAGGCCGCCTGAACTGGCAGTTTTTGAGTGCGCTTCCTTCACGTTTTCCCGCCCGGGCCGGCATTTACACGGCCCTGCTAGGCACCGTCTGGATTATGGTACTGACTGCTTTTATTGCTGTGCCGGTGGGCTTGGCGGCGGGCGTCTACCTGGAGGAATACGGCCGCAAAAGCCGCTGGTCGGCCCTGCTCGAAATTAATATTACCAACCTGGCCGGGGTTCCGTCGGTGATTTATGGCCTGCTAGGGCTCCATATTTTTGTCCGTCTGCTGCGCATGGGCAGCAGCGTGCTGGCCGCCAGCTGCACGCTGGCGCTGCTCATCCTGCCCATTCTCATTGTGGCCACCCGCGAGGCCATTCGGGCCGTGCCCAAAACCTTGCGCGAAGCCTCGTATGCGTTGGGCGCCACGCGCTGGCAAACCATCTGGTATCAAGTCCTGCCCGCCTCCATGGGCGGCATTCTGACGGGTATTATCCTGGCCTTGTCGCGGGCCGTAGGCGAAACGGCCCCGCTGCTCGTGTTAGGAGTGCTGGCCTACGTGCCGTTTGCCCCAAAAAGCCCCCTGGACGAGTTTTCGGCGCTGCCCGTCCAAATATTCAACTGGATTTCGCGCCCACAGCAGGCCTTCGGTCTCAACGCCGCCGCCGCTATTATTGTGCTGCTGCTCATTACGTTCGGGCTGAATGGCCTGGCTATATTTCTGCGTAACCGCTGGCGGCGGCATTTGCCCTAACTTCCCCTAATCTGCCTTGCCCGATGCCCGAACTGGAAGTTGAGCACGTGAATGTGTACTACGGCACGAACCACGTGCTGCAGGATATCTCCATGACCATCGCAGCCCATACGGTGACGGCCTTGATTGGTCCTTCGGGCTGCGGCAAATCCACGTTTCTGCGGCTGTTTAACCGCATGAACGACTTTATCAGCGACTTTCGCCACGAAGGGAGCATTCTGATTCAGGGCCAGGATATATATGCCCCCAGCAAGCCGTAGAGGAGCTGCGCAAGCGCGTGGGCATGGTGTTTCAGCGTCCGAATCCGTTCCCGAAAAGCATCTACGACAACGTCACGTATGGGCTGGTGCTGCAGGGCGTCCGCAGCAAAGCCGTGCTCGATGAGGTGGTCGAAAAATCGCTGCGTCAGGCCGCGCTCTGGGATGAAGTGAAAAACGATCTGCGCAAGTCGGCGCTGGCTTTGTCGGGAGGGCAGCAGCAGCGCCTGTGTATTGCGCGCGTACTGGCCGTCGAGCCCCATATTCTACTCATGGACGAGCCGGCCTCGGCCCTGGACCCGATTTCCACGGCCAAAATCGAGGAGCTGATTTATGCCCTGAAGCAGCAGTACACCATTCTTATCGTGACCCACAACATGCAGCAGGCTGGCCGCGTGAGCGATAAAACGGCCTTCTTCAACTATGGCCACCTGGTGGAGTACGATGATACGAGCCGGCTCTTCACTCAGCCCCGCCACGAGCAGACGCAGAACTACATCACCGGCCGCTTCGGCTGATTTCATTGTTGGCGCCAGCCGCCGTAGTCAGCAGGGCTTCCATCAATTACTACCGAAATGGCTCACTTAGCACTTGAAATTCAGCAACTTAAACAAGAGGTACATGCTATGTGGGGCATGGTGCTCGCGCAGCTTCAGCGCAGTCAGCGGGCCTTGCACGCGCCTGATCCGGCGCTGGTGAAAGAGGTATCGCGGCAGGAAAAGCGCATCAATACCCGGGAGTTGAAAATTGAGCGGCACTGCGAAAGCATCATCGCCCTGCACACGCCGGTCGCCATTGATCTGCGGTTTGTGCTGGCCGTGCTGAAAATTAATACCAGTCTGGAGCGCGTGGGCGATGCGGCCAAAGCCATGGCCCAGTTTGTCCGGCGCTTTGTGCTGAAGGGCGAGGAAAAATTTGATCCTCATTTGCTGGCCATCAGCCGCCTTGATGAGATGTGCCGGGAGGCTACCATGCTGCTGGAAATGGTGCAGGGGGCTTTTGAGCACGAAGACAGCCAGCTGGCCCGGCGCATGTTCAGGGAGGTAAAAGCTTTGGCTGACAACAATGTACAGGCGCACGCTGCCCTGGCGACCTATATTCAGGATCATCCGGGGCAGGTGCAGCAGGCTCTGCAGATCCTGCTGCTCGTGCGTAAGCTCGACCGCATTGGCGATGAGGCCAAGAACATTGCGGAGGAAATCATCTTCTACTTGGAAGCGCAGGTGTTGCGCCACCAGTCGGGCAAGCACCGGGGCCAGTAGCTGTTCGGCGCCCATCCAAAGCGCGAGCGGCCTTAGTTAAGACGGAAGTTTTTCAGGTTTTTGGGTAGCAGGGGGTGTTTATCCACCACTAACGCTTGCAGAATGGCCACGGTCAGAACCACCAGCAGGGCTATTTTCACTTGGCTCAGCAGCGTAGCGTGTCCATCGGCCACCTCCGAGCCGCGCGAAAGTTGCTGGCCCACTTGGAGTTGAATCTGGGTGAGGCGGCTCACATCCGCATGAATGCGGTCAAACTGCCGAGCAAGCTCCTGGGCAGACGCGCCGGAAGTCGGCGCGCCAACGTACAGCAGTTCCGCTTCCAGGTAGTTATAGCGAGTGAGGTGGGCCATAACCGACTGGAACACTTTGTTTTCCTCGGCCACCATATATGTAGCCTGATAGCTCTTGAGCAGGGAATCTATGGCCTTGTTTTGGGCTACTAGCTGAACCTGGGTATTGTGGAAATGTGTCTGGGTCGGCGCGGCCAGATAGCTTTCCAGCAGTTGCCGCTTGGCGTACATATGGTCGTTGAGGGCAAAAAGACCCGCGGTGGGCTGGAGCCGGTCTTGGTAGAGCGAGGCAACAGCCGTGTTCATGTCGTGCAGCTGGCGGGTTTCCCATAAGCTACTGCCCAGCATAGTCAGCACGATACCCAAAAACAGAAACGCCAGCTTGACTTTATGGTGAATTCCTGAAAGTAGATTCATGAGACAGGGATTGAGAAACCGAGGAAATTAAAATCAGCTTAAAATACGAAAAATAAGGCAAATCAGCAGTACAATCCTGCATGACCCATCCCCCAAGCGCGGCCCACTAAAGATGCTGCTAAACAGGAGTGCGCTCAGTCCGAAAGTCAGGAGTTGCCCAATAGCTGGCGCGGAAATACGGCCTTTTCCCTACATTCACCCCAGCCCGGAGTGCCCATCCGGCCCGTTTTCCCTTTCCTTCTGCACGCTTCCTTTATTAGCATGAGCATGACGGCCGAACACGAACGATTGGCGGCGGCCCAGGCGCCTCGCGCTCCCTGGCGCCGGTGGGGACCTTATCTCTCGGAGCGCCAGTGGGGCACCGTGCGCGAGGATTATTCGGCCGACGGCCAGGCCTGGCAGCACTGCACCCACGATATGGCCCGCTCCTATGCCTACCGCTGGGGCGAAGACGGGCTGGGGGGCATTTCCGATGACCAGCAGCTGCTCTGCCTCTCGGTGGGCCTCTGGAATGGGCACGACCCCATCCTGAAAGAGCGCCTGTTTGGGCTAAGCGGGCCTGAGGGCAACCACGGCGAGGACGTGAAGGAGGTGTATTATTACCTCGACAACGTGCCCACGCACGCTTACATGCACCAGTTGTACAAGTATCCGCAGCACGCGTTTCCCTACGAGTGGCTGGTGCAGGAAAACGCCCGCCGGGGTCGCCAACAGCCCGAGTTTGAGCTCTTCGACACAGGTGCCTTTCACGATAATCGTTACTTCGACGTATCTATTGAGTACGCCAAGGCGGCCCCCGACGACATTCTGCTTCAGATAACAGTGCACAACCGGGGTCCGGTGGCGGCAACCGTGCATGTGCTGCCGCAGCTTTGGTTTCGGAATACCTGGGCCTGGGGCCTCGATGACTACCGCCCCCAGCTAGCTGCCGACCCGGCGGGTAGCGCCATTGCGGTGCATCACCAAAAGCTGGGCGAGCTGTGCCTGTACTGCGACCAGGACCCGACGCTGCTGTTCTGCGACAACGAAACGAACACCCAGCGCTTATACAAAACGCCCCCCACCGCGCCAACAGCCTATTTTAAGGATGGTATTAACGATTACCTGGTACACGGAGCGGCCACAATTAACCCAGCCCAGACAGGTACCAAAGCAGCAGCCGACTACCCGCTATCCATTCCGGCCGGCGCCTCAAAGTCGGTGCGCGTACGGTTGGGCCCCGCTGGTCAAACGCACCCGTTCGCCGACTTCGAGCAGCTCCTGAAGCAGCGACACCAGGAGGCCGACCAGTACTACGCCGCCGTGCAGGCCGCGCTATCGAATGCCGACGCCCGCCGGGTGCAGCGGCAAGCTTTTGCCGGGATGCTCTGGAGCAAGCAGTTCTACTACTACGACGTGCCGCAGTGGCTTTCCGGCGACCCGGCCACCCCGCCCCCTCCAGCTCAGCGCCAACACGGCCGCAACGCGGGCTGGCTGCACCTCAACAATGCCGACATCATCTCGATGCCCGACAAGTGGGAGTACCCGTGGTACGCGGCCTGGGACCTCGCTTTTCACTGCCTGCCCCTGGCCCAGCTGGACCCCGAGTTTGCCAAGCATCAGCTGCGCTTGCTTTGCCAAGACTGGTACATGCACCCCAATGGCCAGCTGCCGGCCTACGAGTGGAACTTGAGCGACGTAAACCCACCCGTGCACGCCTGGGCCACCTGGCGCGTGTACAAGATGTGTCAGAAGCACAGCGGCGGCCCCGGCGACACCGATTTTTTAGCTACGGTGTTTCACCGCCTGCTGCTCAACTTTACCTGGTGGGTAAACCGCAAGGACCGGAGCGGGCGCAACATCTTTGAGGGGGGCTTTTTGGGGCTGGATAACATCGGCTTGTTCGACCGCTCGGCTCCGCTGGCGGCGGGCAGCAGCCTCGAGCAGGCCGATGCTACCAGCTGGATGGCCATGTACGCCCTGAACATGATGCGCATGGCCTTGGAGCTAGCCCGCACCAACCCAATTTACCAGGATCTGGCCAGCAAGTTTTTCGAGCACTTCCTTTACATCGCCGGGGCTATGACCAACATGGACCAGGCCCACCAGGACCTCTGGGACGATGAGGACGAGTTTTACTACGATGCCCTTCACACCCCTGGCAATGGCCTGCAGCTGCTAAAAACCCGCTCCCTGGTCGGCCTGATTCCTTTGTTTGCGGTAGAAGTGCTCGACGACGAGCTGCTGCAATCCGTACCCCAGTTTGGGGCCCGGCTCCGCTGGTTCTTAGAAAACCGTCCTCAATTGGCCAGTCTGGTCTCGCGCTGGCAGGAGCCGGGGCAACAGGCCACGCACTTGCTTTCCCTGCTGCGCGGCCACCGCATGAAGCGCCTGCTGGCTCGGGCCCTGGATGAGGCGGAGTTTCTGTCAGACTACGGCATTCGCTCGCTGTCGCGCTACCATCTGGATCATCCCTATCAGTTTCACTGCGCCGGTCAGGACCTGACCGTACGCTATGAAGCGGGCGAGTCGACTACGGATATGTACGGGGGCAACTCCAACTGGCGGGGGCCAATTTGGATGCCGACCAACTTCTTGATCATCGAGTCGTTGCAACGTTTCCACCACTATTACGGCGACGATTTTCAGGTAGAATATCCCACTGGGTCGGGCAAGTATTGTACGCTACTCCAGATTGCCGATGCGCTGAGTGCACGACTTACCCAGCTCTTTTTGCGCAACGAAGCGGGCATTCGTCCCGCCCTGGGCTCGAATGCCCACCTGCAGCAGGACCCACACTTCCGCGACTACCTGCTCTTCCATGAGTACTTCCACGGCGACACCGGCCAGGGCTTAGGCGCCAGCCACCAAACCGGCTGGACGGGTCTCATCGCGAAACTCTTACAACCACGTACCTAAATTATTACTACACCTTTCCCAGCGTATGCATATATGCCTGAATGCTAGGCAGAATCAGGGGAATGACGCCTTCAATATATTCCCGATCAGCCGGCGTCCAGGGTCGCGGGGCGTCAAATACGCAGGGTTGTAGAATGCCCCACAGCTGGCCCGCCGCCGTGATATGCGCGTGCACCAGGGCCCGGTGGCCGAAGGTGCGCCGCTCAAAATCCTGGTTGAGTACCTCCGGGCCTGCCTGTGTTACGTCCTCGACATATACCGACGGCTGGGTTGCCAGCGCCGCCCGAAACAGCGGATCTTCTTGGGGCAAGTCGCCCGTGTCGTCTTGCCAGTCGTGGCGCGGATCGGGCACAGTTGTGCTCTTGCGCCAGACAAACGCAATACGGCCTCGTCCCTGCACAGGGTCGCGCACATACAGAAAGCAGCGGTCTACGCCCAGGTACGGGCCTATTAGATCGAGAGCACGCTGCAGACGCTCAGCCGGTGGATTCTTGGCAGCTAGCACCACCGCTAGTTCATTCAGGGGAAGCATAGTCATGGGAGTGATATAGCTGGCGGGAAGCTTGAAAGGGTGGAATAGTAGGTCTACTTAAAGATTGTGTCTCAATATAAGGAGGCCTTTTTTACCTCTACTTTTTCTAAAGCACACTTACTATATGCTCGCTGGATAGCTGCAATATGTATCGACAGTACGGTGCAGGTATGTTGGCCGGAATTTCTTGTCTATCCTGCAGTAGTTGCTTCTTTCTGCTACTTCAAAACAGCGTATTATCTGCTATATCCAGGTATACCGCGAAGCGATTTGAGCTGGCAAGAAGTTGCCTAACAGTGCCTCAATCGTGTGACTATGTCATCTTCTTTTCTGCTGTCTATGCACCTGCTTTCCATAGCTAAAAAGCTACCCTTGCTGGCCATCGTGGTGACCCCTAGCCTGGTAGTGGCGCAAACCGCGCCGCCCAAGACCAACGACACCACTACCCCCTGCACCTGCTCAAGCCGGATTATCCGATTCCCTATGGCCAAGTAAAAGCCGAGGAAGTAAAGCAGGTGCTGGACCGCGTGTACAACTATTTGAACACCGCCACGCCCGCCGAGCTAGTCGATAAAAAGACGAACGCGCCCATCACCGACCGGCGCAAGTTCTCGCCCGACGCCATCATCCGGCCCGGCGACTTCCGCCTCACCAGCTACGAGTGGGGCGTCACGTACGCGGGCATGCTGCGGGCCAGCGAAACCACCGGCGACCCTAAATACGCTGCCTACACTGTTAGTCGCCTGAAGTTTTTGAGCGAGTTAGGACCCTACTTTAGCGCCTACCAAAAAGCCAACCCGGAGGCGGCCACGCCCATGCGCTCGATGCTCTACCCCAAGGCTCTGGACGACGCCGGCTCGCTGTGTGCGGCTATGATTAAAACCCAGCGCGCCAACGCCTCAGCCGACCTACGCCCCATGATCAACAATTTCATGGACTTCATCATGACCAAGGAGTTCCGATTGGCCGATGGCACTTTGGCCCGCAATCGACCCCAGCCGAATACGCTGTGGCTCGACGACTTATACATGAGCGTGCCGGCCCTGGCTCAGATGGGCAAGCTCACCGGCGAGCGGCGCTACTACGACGAAGCCGTGAAGCAGGTGACCCAATTTGCCCCCCGCATGTTCAACAAGTCGAAGGGCCTGTACATGCACGGCTGGGTGCAGGAGATGACGGTGCACCCCGAATTTCACTGGGCCCGCGCTAACGGTTGGGCTTTGCTGACTAAAGTAGAGTTGCTCGACGTATTGCCCGCCGACCACCCCGGCCGTCCGGCCGTGCTGGAGCTGCTGCGCGCCCACGCCCGCGGCCTCGCCGCCCAGCAGGCCGGCAGCGGCTTCTGGCATCAGCTCCTCGACCGCCCCGACTCCTACCTCGAAACCTCGGCCACCGCCATCTACGCCTATGCCATTGCCCACGCCATCAACCAGGGCTGGCTCGATGCCAAAGCCTACGGTCCCATGGCCCTGCTGGCCTGGAACGCGGTCAGTACTAAAGTAAATGCCCAAGGTCAGGTGGAAGGCACCTGCGTCGGCACCGGCATGGGCTTCGATCCGGCATTCTACTACTACCGTCCCGTGAATTTGTACGCGGCCCACGGCTACGGCCCGGTGCTGCTGGCCGGTGCCGAAACTATTCAGCTACTCAAGCAGCACCCGTACGGCATCAACGACAGCTCGGTGCAGACGTTGAAGTAGATGGGAAGGAATTTATTGGCGTTTATTCAATCCACCCCTTGATTTGAAGGCGCTGTTTTCGCCTCCACCAGCGCTGGCACCATGTTTTCGGTTGAGCCTCTTGAAGGGATTCAACTGGCCGAGAGCCCGCGTATTCTTCTCCCCGATACCAAACTGCTAGCACCAAATGTCCGGTGCGAAGGGAACGAATAAATTCGGCTGCATCAGTGCCATCGTCTGTGGGGTCGCCTTCGTGCCATCCGAAATGGGTGTGATATTCGGCAAAGCCAACGGTGATTTCATTCCCCGCTGATGACACCCAAAAGTCCCACCCAGAGGGCGAAACCATCTTTATTTCAAACCAATCTGTTTGCTCAGTTACAAATGGCCGCAAGTCTGGAAGTATTTCGAACAAGGGCTTCAGACTTTGGGCAGAATAAGGCGAAAGCATGGGTGTAAATAGCGAAGGTTTCTTGTAGCTTCGTTTATGGGTGCGAAACACGTATGCTTTAGTTGTCGCAAGGCGTTCAATGTGCCATATTCCGCAAAAGGTCCAACACATTGCCCAGAATGTGGAGAAGCAGTAGTAATCCTATCGCACCGCTTTCGCCCACCTAAAAAACAGGATACTGAAAAGTGGGCAACAGCGAAGTACCTCGTTGACCACGGTTTTAGATACGAACATCTCAATCCAGGGTGCTTTCCTACTTGGAAAACTACCAAACATGGAAACTACGTTCAATATCCAGAGACGCTGAGAGAAGCGAAAGAATTTGTGGAAACATATCGGGCGATGTTAAACCGATGATGTAGCAAAGCCTTCTACTTCACCGCTACGTCCCACACTTTCGCCATGCGGGATTTACCATCCAGTCCTTCCACGTTCAGCACGACGATGTACTTGCCGGCTTCCTTGTAGCGGTGAACCGGGCTTTGCTCCTTGGACGTGGTGCCGTCGCCAAAATCCCAGTGCCAGCGCTTGATGCTGCCGCGGCTCTCGTCTGTAAAGGTTACCTGCCGTCGGGCCGCATCGGTTACGCTAAATGACCACTGCGCCGCTAGCTTCGGCTGATACTTCTCGGCCAGGGGCAGAAGGGTAAAAATGGTCCCCAAACTGGAGTTGCCGTACATTTTGTGATTCTTCGACAGGTTCCAGAAGCCTTTTTTGCGCTCGTCGTTTACATCGTCGTAGTCAATCACAGCCCAGGTGAGACCGATTTTCTTGTTATCGGTCAGCACCGACTCGACGGCCCGCGCGGGGCCTTCGGCCCCGGCGTAATCGAAGGGCGAAATCCAGAACTCGGCAACCAACTTGCCGGGTTGGCCGGGCTTGAAATCGTAGGAGTAGGCGATGTTGGCGTAGGGTAGCTCTTTAATCCAGGGCTGGCTGCCCCAGGCCAGCGCCCAATCTTTGCCCACGGCGGGCGTGAAAATGTGGTAGTTCTGGGCGTGTACGCCGTGGAAGGCGAAGTAGCGCTCCATCAGCGGCAAATCCTGATTGGGGTGCTGTTCGGCAATGAGCGGCCCGCCCGATAAGTCGCCATCGACTATGATTTCAAACGTGTCGTTGTGCAGACCGGCCTGGGTGAAATCCCAGTAGTCATCGTAGGCTTCGTACAAGAAATAGAGTCGGTTGAGGCCCTTTACCCAGGCCACGCGCACCCTCACGTCGAGGTTGGTAGCGTCAGGTTTTGGGTAGCGCTTGGAGTCGTCCCACAGTTGGTCGGTGCCCACGATATACTCGCTGGGGAAGCTGTCCCAGTCGTCGGTCTTGCCATCAATGCGAGGAATCATGTTAGCCGGAAACTGATAGACGTTGTAGCCGCGGTCTTCCTGGGCGAAAACGCTAGTGCTGAGTCCGCACAGGAGCAGCAGAAGGTAGGGCTTGTAGTACCAGAACGTCATGCTGAGCTTGTCGAAGCATCTCTGCCGCTTCGTTGCAAGACCGTTGATTAGTAACCAGTAGAGATGCTTTGACAAGCTCAGCATGACAGTTACTTTGGCAACGTCAGCACGCGAGATGCTTCGTCGCCGCTGGATGCACGGAAGGCTCTGCATGACAGACGTGTTCATAAGGTAATGTGCAAGCAAAAAAGCCCCCCAGCGTTATTTATACTGCCGCTTTAGCCATTCCACTGGTACGGGGATGATGCAGATATTCATGCTGCGGTTGTCATCCGAAAGCATGGCTGATTGAATCTCGATTTTGGTGCCGTCGGGGCTCATGGTGGGGTGCGGGTGGTCGGCGGCGGTTTGCTTGTGGCCGGCGGAGAGCAGCAGCATTTCGCGGGTGTGGCGGTCGATGAGGTAAACGTTGCGGGCGAAGTCGTCGCCCACGGCCCAGCGGCCGTCGGGGGAGCCGCTCACGTGCCAAAGGCCGCTGCCGCTGGGCGTTTGACCAGCAATCATCACCTCGCGGGTGCGAAAGTTGACGATGGCCAGGCCCGTGGGTTTTTCGCGGGTGCCCGACGGACCCCAGGCGGCTTCCTGACCGGGATTGGCCCCGCTCACGGGCGTGCCCACGGCGGCTTCCGTGGCAGCGGCTGGTATTTTGCGGTGGCCCATAATGGCCATGGCCGTTTCATCTTTGGAGATGATGGCCTCGTGCGTCACCCATTCGTATTCCGCCTCCGGGTACAGGGGCCGCAGCCCGGTGCCGTCGGCGAGCACCGTCCAGGTGCGCTGGGGCGACTTGCCGCCGGTTTCCCAGCAGAAAACCAGCTCGCCCGGCACCCACGGATTAGTCTGTATATGCCCAATCTGGAACGGCACCGACACCACGTGCTTGATGGCGCCGGTTTTGATATTCATGCCGGCAATGCCCGAGGGGCCGGCGCCCATGTTGCGGGGGCCAAAGTTGGGCTCCAGCTTCGTTTCGGGGGCCAAATGCCGGGCGGCTTCTTCCTTACCCACACGAAAGTAGGCCCAGGCCTCGTCGCCGTCGAGGGCCATGTCGCCACCGGCCTGAATGGCGGCCGGCGTGGTACCGCACACCCGCTGGTAGGTTTTGGCCGACTTCACTTTGCCGGCCTGGCTATCGGCAAAGAGCTTGGCCAGGTCTACCTCCACAATTTGCAGGGAGGCGGGCGCGGTCGGGCCCGCTGCAGCCTCCTTGGCGGGAGCCGACTTGCTGGGCGGGCGACGCATAAAGTAGAGCTTCATGGTGTTGCGGGCCACGTTGAGCATGCCCGTATAGCCGCCCTCCGTGACTTGCACCATGTCGCCGGTCTGTTCGTTCACCGCCATGGCTTCCCCTTCTACCCTACCCGAGCGGAAAATCAGCCATTGCCCATCTGAAGTCCATTGGTTGTGAGTGGGGTAAATCTTGGAGTCGCCGGCCGGGGTGCTGGTCAGGAAGGTGAGCATAGTGCCCGTGACCGGGTCTTTCACCACTTTTCGCTCCGAGGGAAAGCGCCGGCCAATCTGGGCTTGGGCAGCGTCCGAGAAGAAAACGGCGGCACTCAGTAAGGCGAGGCTAACATAGGTTTTCATAGCTGGGGGGCAAATGGCAGGTTACAAAGCCTTAGATTTTACTTGGCGCAGCGTCTGGTTTTTCAGCCCCTCACTGTCGCGCACCATGAGGTCGCTGACGTCCTGGAGGTGCATCAGCGGGGCCGTGGGGGGCTTTTTCGCGGTCAGATGCTGTAGTGTGACCCCCTGCACGTCGATGAGCTGCAGGGCGGACCGCGTTTCGGCGCCTAGGAAGGTGAGGCTCACGTTGTGCAGCTCAATATTCTTCACGTGCCGGATGAAAAAGCCGTAGGCGGGCAGTATGCCGAACTTTTGCGGCTCCGGGTAGTCCTTCTCGTGCTCGGGCACGACTAGCTGAATAGCGCTGGCATCGGCCGCTTCCAGCGGCTTATACCAGATGCTGATGTTGCTCAGGCGCACATCCTCGATGGCGTGACCGGGCAAGCCGCTGATAAGCGAGCCGAAGCGCGAATCGGCATTATACACGTTCACGTTGCTGATATTGATGCGGCGCAGCTTGCCTACTTCCGTGCCCGCCGGGGCTCGCAGCCGCCCGCCCAGACGCAGAAAAATGGGCGCGTTGATGATGTCGCGCATGGTGATGTTGCTGATGGTCACGTCCTCCAGCAAGCCGCCGTCCACGGTTTCCAGGGCCAGGCCCCGGCAGTACTCAAACACGCAGTTGGTGATGGCGATATTCTTAAAGCCACCGTTCGACTCGGTGCCGAACTTGATGCGGCCAGTGGGCCCTTCCTTATCGGGCACCAAGTGAGCTTCCTTGCGCTGATATGTACCATTTAGCAACGTGCCTCGGTCGTAGCCACTGACTTGGCAATTGGTAATTGTGACATTCTCCGTAGCGCGGGCGTAGCCCAGGGCAAATGAGCTTTTCAGGCAAATGGCATCGTCCCAGGGTGAGTTGATGGTGCAGTTGGAGATGCGCACGTTGCGGCAGGCGTCAATATCCAGCGCGTCGCGGTTGGTGTCAATCTTCAGATTATCGATGGTGAGGTTGTCGACGCCCGTGGCCAGCAGGGCAAAATGCCCCCCAAAGAGCACAGTAAAGTCCTTGAGCATCACATTGCGGCAGAGCTTGAGGGCAATGGCTTTGTTGCCCACCGGGGCGCGGTGCGGGCCTTCCCGCGTCAGGCCGTGGCCGTAAATAGTGCCGGGTCCGAGAATGGAAACGTCGGTCAGGTTCTCGCCCCAGATCAGGCTGTTGTGCCAGTGGCTGTGCCCGAAATCCTGTAAGCTGTTGTCCGCACCCGGCTCCGGGGCGTCGTAGCCGACATCGCCCACCGGCGTGGCCGCCAGCAGCGTCGCGCCTTGGTCTAGGTAGAGCGAAATGCGGCTTTGCAGCCGGATGGAAAAGCTGCGGTAGGTGCCGGCCGGAAAGTACACCGTACCCCCACCTGCCTTAGCGGCCGCGGCAATGGTGCGGTTGATGGCGTCGGTATCGAGAGTGGCGCTGTCGCCCTTGGCGCCGTAGTCGCGGATGTTAAAATTGCCCCCCAGAGGTGCTGCTCCTGCCTTTATTCCATGCAGAAAAACTAAGAGCAATAAGGCGTAGCGTAGCATGCAGGTTCAGGGAATAAAGCAACGGGGTTGGCAAGGCACCTCCTCCAAACACCGGAGCTTAGGCGTGCCAGCTCGCTAAAGAGAGCCTGCCGACAAAAGCCAGTGTTCGGTAGTACAAGGAGCAGTAATCTGACCTGTTGACTCTCCTGTACTCTTCTGATGAGCAATAATCCACTGTAAGGGCCTATCCCAAACCCAACCTTATCTTATCATAACCAATACAGCGCATGAGGGTGCGAACGCGCCGCGCCTAGATCCGCCCGGACGGATAGTAGCCCAGGCAGGCCGTTGGTGCAGACTCTCTAGCGTAAGTGTTGGCAAAAGCGGCCGGATTACTGGCCCGCGCGGCGGCCGAGCCCTCATTGGCTCTTCTCCCTTTGGTACTCACTAGGGTGCTTAGCGCACGTTACGAGTAGACAGGATCAGCGGCTTCCTAAGGGCGCTGACACAGTGTCGCCGCGGGTTTCGGGGTGCATAATCTGGCCGCCGAGGTTACCGGCGCGGGCCATCATCCCAAAGCTGATAAAGGCACCAGCTAAGGTCAGGCGGGTAAACAGGGCCGCACGGGCATGGTTACGGGTCAGCAGCAGAAGGCTGGCCAATGCCAGGGCACCAGTAAACTCCAACGCCCACATAGCTAGCTCGGCCGCTTCCTCGTGGGCGTGAATCAGGGCGTGCGTGACGCCGGGGTAGTGCTCGACGACTTCCTCGGCCTCCTCCCCGGTCAGATTAGCCGGAATAGCCAACGCCGCCGCCACGAGCAGCGTGATCAGGCCGGCGCGCACCAATAAGGGCTGGCGGCGCACCAGCGCCACGAGCAGCAGCACGAGACCAAAAAGGCTCCCCAGAATAGGCAGGTGGTTCAGCAGCAGGTGAAGATGAGCACCGTTCATAGGAAGAGTAGCTAAAGATGAGCGAAGACTATGAGCCGCAAGGTGGGTCAGGGAGAAACATTGAAAAACGCCCCGACGGCCGCGGTCAGGGCCATGGCCAGCACGCCCCAGAAGCTGACCCGACCAGCCGCCTTCCACACGCCAGAACCGCCCACGTAGGCCGCCAACCCGCCCAGCGCTGCCAGAAACAGCAGGGACGTGAGCGACACGCTCCAGACCAGCAGGCGCTGGGGTGACACCAGAATAACGAGCAGCGGCAGGGCCGCGCCCACGGTAAAGGTAGCCGCCGAGGCCAGCGCGGCCTGCACCGGATTGGCCGACACCATTTCGGAAATACCCAACTCGTCGCGGGCATGAGCGCCCAAGGCGTCGTGGACCGTGAGTTGCCGGGCTACTTCGTCGGCCAGGGCAGGCTCCAAGCCGCGCTCCACGTAAATGGCAGCCAACTCGGCATGTTCGGCGTCCGGCGAGTCGCGCAACTCGGCCTGCTCACGGGCCAGATCAGCCCGTTCGGTATCAGACTGAGAGCTAACGGATACGTACTCGCCCGTAGCCATCGACATGGCCCCGGCGACCAATCCGGCTACGCCGGCCACCAGCACGCTCTCTCGCGAAGCATGCGCCGCCGCGACGCCCACCACCAGACTAGCCGTAGAAATAATTCCATCGTTGGCCCCCAGCACGGCAGCCCGCAGCCACCCAATACGATGGGTTCGATGTTGCTCCGTATGCCTCATTCGCAGTCAGGTTCAGTAATGTCAGTAAAGATGGCTGGTATGCGGGCGTCAGGACCGAAAGCAATGATATGAAAAGAGGCGATGGTTCCGGCCGCGCATTTGTGCGGAAGCAAATGGAGCTGGGGGGCAAATTTAGTCGCAGTAAGTCGCAGATGTGAATACTGGCTTCCTTACCCAAATTATTGTAACCTTACTTGCCTTACCTCGCGCCCCTATTCCTTTCCTGCATGAAGCATATTACACGCAATTCTGTTGAACTCCTAATCATCGGCCTGCTGACTCTCCAGGGGCCAGCAGCCCTTGCCCAACAAGGCGCTCCAGCCACCGCCAAGCCAGCCGGCTCGCTAGCCGCGCAGATTAAGGGGATGCAGAAATTCGACGGTTATTTCCCTTTCTATTACGACCAGAAAACGGGTAAAATATTCCTGGAAGTGACGCGCTTCGACCAGGAATTTTTGTATTTCGGCTCCCTGGCCAGCAGCGTGGGCAAAGGAATCGAGCGGGGCCAGAGCAACTCGGCCATTGCCAAGTTTATCCGCGTGGGGGGCAAAGTGCTGCTCATCGAGCCCAACTACGACTACCGGGCCGTAACCGACAACGCCGACGAGCAGCGGGCCGTGGACAATGCCTTTGCCAAATCGGTCATCTGGGGGTTTGCACCCGTGGCCACGGAAGGCTCAAAAGTGCTGATCGACCTCACTCCTTTTCTGGTGCGCGACAGCCAAAAAATTGCCGAGGGCTTGGGCAGTCGCGGGTACCAAGGACCCGGCGCTAGCTTAATGGGCGGCCCCGGTACCGGACAACCCATTAGCTACAAAGTCGATGAGTCGCGCTCGGCGGTGTACCTGGAAAACACCCGCAACTTCCCCAAGAACACGGAGTTTGAGGCCATGATTACGTTTACGAGCACGCCCGGCCGGGGGGCCGACTACTCGCTGGCCCCCGACCCGAACGCCGTGACGGTGCAGATGCACCAGGCTTTTATTGAGCTCCCCGAAAAGGGATTCCGCCCCCGCAAGTTCGACCCCCGCTCCGGCTTTCAGGACTTCAGCTACCTGGACTTTGCCGCCCCCATGAGCCAACCGCTGGCGCAGCGCTTTATCGTGCGCCACCGCCTGGAAAAGAAAGAGCCCGCTGCGGCGGTGAGCGAAGCCATAAAGCCCATTGTGTATTACGTCGATCGGGGTGCGCCGGCGGCCATCAAAAAAGCGCTGCTAGAAGGCGGGGCTTGGTGGAATCAGGCCTTTGAGGCGGCGGGCTATAAGGATGCCTTCCAAATCAAGGAGCTGCCCGTAGGCGCCGACCCCATGGACATTCGCTACAACATGGTTAACTGGATTAACCGGTCGGGCGTGCCGCGGGCCTACTCCTACGGGGCCAACTACGTCGACCCGCGCACGGGCGAAATCATCAAAGGCATCGTGTCGCTGGGCGCCGACCGCCACCGCCAGGATTATCTTATTGCCGAAGGCCTCTTGCAGCCCTACGAAGACGGCAAGCCCGTATCGGACAAAATGGAGCAGATGGCGCTAGCTCGTATTCGCCAGCTTTCGGCCCACGAAATCGGTCACACGCTGGGGCTGCACCACAACTTCACGGCCAGTACCAAAGACCGCTCTTCGGTGATGGATTATCCGTTTCCGCGCTTTAGTCTGCAGCCCGACGGCAGCCTCGATTTGTCGCAGGCCTACGCAGTCGGCATCGGCAGCTGGGACAAGCGCGCTATCACGTGGGGCTACGCCGACTTCCCCAAGGGCACCGACGAAAACCAGGCGCTGGAGCGCATTATGCAGGAAACCCTGCAGCAGGGCCACCGCTTTATCCCCGATATCGGCGGCTACGCGCACCCGGCCTCCAATCAGTGGGAAGACGGCACCGACCCCATTGCCCAGCTAGCCACCCTGATGCAGGTGCGCCGACAAGTGCTCGACAACTTTTCCGAAAAAGCCATCCGCTCCGAGGCACCCATGGCCACGTTGGAAGAAGTGCTGGTGCCCATGTACCTGCTCCACCGCTACCAAGTAGAAGCTGTAGCCAAATCGCTTGGAGGGCAATTTTTCACTCATGCCGTAAAAAACGACGGGCAGGCCCCTACCCAGATGGTAGAACCAGCGGTGCAGTGGCAAGCGTTTGAGGCGTTGCTCACGACCGTTACGCCGGCCGCGCTGCAGCTGCCCGAGGCGCTTATTGCCAAGATTCCGCCCCGGCCGTCAGGCTATCCCAAGACGCTCGAAACCTTTGCCGGCTACACCGGCCCCACCTTCGATCCGCTGGCCACGGCCGAAGCGGCTGCCGGCCCCACTATTGCCTCCCTGCTAAACCCGCAACGCGCCGCACGCCTCATTGAATATCAGGCCCGCGACAGTAAGCAGCCCGGGTTTATGCCGATGGTAGAGAAGTTGCTGGCGCGTACTTGGCGCGCCAAGCCCGAAACCGGCTACGCGGGCGCGCTCCAAACGGTGGTCAACAATCTTACTTTGAAGTACCTGTTGCAGCTCGCGGCCGACACCAGAGCCGCCGCCAGTGTACGCGGTCAGGCCCTGCTGGCCGTAGACGACTTACAGCAGTGGATGCGTAAGGAAGTGAAGCGGGGCAAAGGGCCGCAACAAGCCAACCTCCTATTTGGCTTGTCGCAAATCGAGCAGTTCCGCGCCGATCCGAAGACGTTCATTCCCCCACCGGCAGCAGAAATGCCCCCCGGGGCTCCCATCGGCATGCCGACTATGGGGTTTGTGGATTAGCAGACAGTCGACTCGCGCGCTGATTCCAGAGTCATCTGACTTAGTTATATCTCCCAGAAGGGCCCTCGGAAACGTCGTTTTCCGAGGGCCCTTCTGAATAAGCAACCCGAACGACCTTCAGGAGGCCAATAATTATTGGCCCGGCTACCGTTTAGCACCCAAACAAAAAAGCGGTTCATGCCCGGACAGTTTCGCATGTTTTGTAAAGGCTAAAAAGACCCTTTTCTTATAAATAGGACAGATATGGGGCCAGTCAAATACGGCTACTTGCCTATCCCCCACTGCCTAGTTCCCTCCCTTCACCGATGCAAAAGCTCCTGCTCAGAATTCTCTTCGCTGCCGCGCTGCCATTTACCAGGTCGACCGAACTAGAGCTGTAGTATGGTTGGGGCTAGCTAGTTCGAAGAGACAAGGTGGTTCTCCAGTACGGATGTCCGTACCGATAGCCCCCTTGCGTAAAACGATAGGACCAATAAACTGACCTATAGGGCTTGTTGAAATTGTTCAAACAAAGCCGACCACAACAAGCCGCAGAATTGCTGTTTTGAGGAGCTTGTTGTGAATACCATGAAGGGAGCTGAGAAATACCCAGTCGCGGATCACATTACCAGGTCATTGCACCCAGCCGCGCCAGTTTCAGTGCTGGCACTGATGTAAACCCTACGTTCCGAGCTTAGCTTGAACCACTACTAGCTGGGCGAAGGTCTTCCCTACCCATCGGCTATTGGGCGCGAGCAACCACGCGGCTGCCGCTCGTCAGGGTAGCTAGCGCCCATATCAGGCACCCGGCGCGCCGACAGGGGCCGGACGCCTCGCATTCGGATCCTCTCTCTGCTTCCTAGAGCGAGTATTTATTGACCCAAAAGAATGATCTCGCATGCACTCTCCATCGTGGTCAATGAGCTAAACAAGCACTTGGCGGCTTATGGCCTGGTCACGCCTCCCAATGAAGCGAAACTGGGTAATCTGGCGGAAGGCTTGGGGGGACAAAACGGGGGCGTGCCGCGCGACCGGCTGATACTTTCCGTAGTCAATATTACGGAGGAAACCACGCTGAAAAACCTCCCCCATTACGTGCGCAACGATGTCAAGCTCACGGCCACGTACGAGAACCCACCCGTTTTTTTAAACTTCCAAATTCTGGTCGCGGCCACGCACAGCGACTACATCAATGCCTTGCTGATTCTCTCGCGGGGCATCCGGTTTTTTCAGGCCCAGAACGTGTTTACGCCGGAAAGCGTGGCGCCCGAATCGATCAGCCAGAATGCACCTACCAATGCCTTGGATCAGCTCGAACGCTTCAAGCTGATTTTCGACTTATACTCGCCTTCCCTGGAGGAGGTAAACCACCTCTGGGGCACGCTGGGCGGCAAGCAATACCCGTTTGTGCTGTACCGCCTGCGCATGCTCGATCTGAAGTTCAAGGCGGCGCACACCGAAAGCGGCCTGATCACGGACATCGCCACCGACTTTTACCATCACCAGCCAACCGGACAATAACATGGCGGAGCGCATCGTCAGTGGCTACCAGCGCCTTTTTGAGGTCCGACTACTCCACCACTACTGGCTGGATGAAGGCCAGACCGTGTTTGATGCGTTGCCGGAAGCCGAGCGGCTCCAGCGCCTACTCACGTACGATGTGCGCTCCTTTCTTTCCTTTGCGCCGACACCCGCCACCGCTAAGGCCTTGCAAGGATTGGGCGGCGTGTTTAAAAGCACGGCGCTGGGGGGCATTGTGGCCACAAAAAAAGGTGCCGTCATTCCCGACGATGCCGTGCTGGAGTTTACCGTTCGGGTCCACAGTAGCCAGTTTTTCGACTACACGGCCCTGACGCTGCCCGCCCGCAAGATTTATGATTTCTACGATGAGCCATCGAAGCGTGTGCTTCGCTACAAGGAGAACGTACCCGTTTTCTCGAACCTGACCGGCGTAGCCCGCGGTGCTGGGGCCAGCCGAGCCCTGTTTCTCTCCCAGGAAATACCCGCCCTCACGCCTACCGACCGGGTAGAATCGCTCATCCTGTCGGGAGCGGCGCTGGAGCAGCTCACCAGTGATCAGCCCGGCGCGGCCACCCAGCAGATCAGCGCCCAGGCTACCGATAGGCCGGTATACCTGCACCAGGGCGATGTACCGGCTATTGTGCCCCCGCCGGGCCTGACGGGGTTGCCTACCCGCGGCATCCAGCTAACGGAAGGCATCCCCGACGACGTATTTGCCGTGGTGCAAATAACGGCTATCCGGCCGGGCAATGCCGAGTATAGCTGCACCAGCGGGGGCCTGGCTAAAGCGGCGTATCCGGTGTTTGAGGTGCGCTTTCGCAACCGCGCCACTTTCCGGCAATACTTCAACAAGCACAGCGGCGCCCCGGTCTCGGCCGAGCCCGCGGCGTTGCCACTCACGCTGCGCGGCAACGCGGGCACCAAGCGCAAGCCCCTGACCGGTCTCAGCAAGGCCTCCTTCGATAGCGCCGTACCCGGCCGAATCACGGGTCTCGTCTCGGAGATATTTGAATAAGCAATTGTCGTACAAAACCTTACTCAGCTTTATGCCATGCCAGCCCTCTACAAAACGCCGGGAGTTTACATAGAAGAGATTCCCAAGTTCCCGCCCTCCATTGCCCCCGTCGAAACCGCTATTCCCGCCTTCATCGGCTACACCCAAAAGGCGGAGGATCTGGTGGCCGACGACCTGGTCCGAAAACCGGTGCGCATAACCTCCATGGTAGGCTACGAGAAGTATTTTGGCGGACCGCAGCCCGAGGAAAAGATTAAGGTAGCGGTGGCGGAAACGCAGGTCGACAGCCAAACCCAGGAGATAAAAGCGGTGGGGAAAGTTGCGGAAGCGGACCGCTCCAAGCACATCCTGTACTATGCGATGCAGCTGTTTTTTGCCAACGGCGGCGGCCCCTGCTACATCGTTTCGGCGGGTACTTATAAAGCGTTGGGGGGGCTTTGGTGCTCAAAGATTTACACGATGGACTGAAAACTTTAGTGAATGTAGACGAGCCTACTCTAATCGTCATTCCAGAGGCCCAACAGCTGAGCATTGATGATTTCAAAACATTGCTGGACGACGCCCTGGCGCAGTGCGAATTGTTGAAGGACCGCTTCGTGATTATGGATGTGCACGGCGACAGCGAATCGCTGTCGGACCCAACGGCTGATCTGCTGGCTGCCGTTGGCAACTTTCGCAACAAAGGCATTGGCACCAAGAACCTGAAATACGGGGCGGCCTACGGTCCCAACCTGGATACGGTCCTCGATTTGGCCATTGACGAGACCAAGATCGACGTGGACCACAGCATCAACGGGGGCGCCGCGACTACGGCCAAGCTCGACACGTTGAAGGTTGGCAGCAACCGCCTGTATGAACTGGCCAAAGCGGCTATCCGCGACATGATCTGCAAAATGCCCCCCAGCGCGGCCGTGGCGGGCATTTACGCCGCCGTCGATACCAGCCGGGGCGTGTGGAAGGCGCCGGCCAACCTGAGCGTGAGCGCCGTGATTCAGCCATCCATCCAGTTTTCAACCCTCGAGCAGGACCAGATGAACGTGGATGTGGCGGGGGGCAAATCCGTGAACGCCATTCGCGCTTTTACCGGCAAAGGCACGCTGGTATGGGGCGCCCGCACCCTGGCGGGCAACGACAACGAGTGGCGCTACGTGAACGTGCGGCGCTTTTTCATTTTCGTGGAAGAATCGGTCAAGAAAGCCATCGAATCGTTCGTCTTCGAGCCCAACGACGCCAATACCTGGGTGCGGGTGCAGGCCATGATTGAAAACTTCCTGACCACGCTCTGGCGGCAGGGCGCCCTGCAAGGCATCAAGCCCGAACACGCGTTTTACGTGGCCGTGGGCCTGGGCAAAACTATGACCGCCCTGGACATTCTGGAAGGTCGCCTGAACGTCGAAGTGGGCATGGCGGTAGTGCGCCCCGCCGAGTTCATCATCCTCAAGTTCTCGCACAAGTTAGCCGAGTCCTGATCTGAACCTGTAGGTCCGAAGCTTTTCCGGCTTCTTCACTTTTTTTTCGCAAAGCCCTATGGCACAAGAATATCCATTGCCCCGATTTCACTTTCAGGTGGACTGGGGAGGCGCTAAGATGAGCTTCACCGAAGTTACCGGCCTCTCCATGCAGGTGCAGGTAATTGAGTACCGGCACAGCGACAGCCGGGATTTCACCACCCTCAAAATGCCGGGCCTGGGCAAGAACGAGAACGTGACCATGAAGCGCGGCAAGTTTGAGGGCGACTTCGACTTCAATCAATGGCTGAATGACATCACCAACGAGCGCGTAGGCGGGCGCCGCGACGTGGTCATTCGCCTGCTTAATGAGAAGCACGAACCCGTGGCGGCTTGGTCGGCCACGCGCTGCTTTCCGGTGAAAGTCACGGCCCCCGACCTGAAATCGGATGCCAACGAAGTGGCCGTGGAAAGTATCGAAATCGCGCACGAAGGCCTGAAGCTGATGAACATCTAACGCTCCGCAACCGTGGCCGGCTATTATCCGCCCTGGGGATTCTACTACCGCGTAGAATTCGGCATCAGCAAGAACAAGCACGACACGGGCTTTCAGTCGGTGTCGGGGCTGGCAGTGGAGTACGAGATGGAGGAGTTTCGCGAAGGCGGCGAAAACCGCTTTACCCACAAGCTGCCGGTGCGCACTAAATACGCTGAGCTAATGCTTAAGCGGGGCATGCTCACCGACTCGGACGTCATCCGGTGGTGCCTGGCTGCCTTCCGGGAC
The DNA here is from genome assembly GCF_004355185.1 of Hymenobacter radiodurans. Classification (NCBI taxonomy): domain Bacteria; kingdom Pseudomonadati; phylum Bacteroidota; class Cytophagia; order Cytophagales; family Hymenobacteraceae; genus Hymenobacter; species Hymenobacter radiodurans. The sequence continues at coordinate 2,070,471 of NZ_CP037922.1, read as the reverse complement.
CGTGACTTTCAACCTACGGACTTGAACATCATTCTCCTGAATGAAAAAAGTGAGCCCCTGCGCGCCTGGATTATCGCCCAGGCTATTCCGAAGAAATGGCAGATATCCGACCTGAATTCCACGGACAATGCCATTGTGGTCGAAACGCTCGAACTCATGTACCGCTACTTCACGGTACGGTAACGAAGAAGTCCGGCTCTTTCGTTACCGTACCACTTGTCCCTCCTTTCCATGCCGATTGAAATCAAGGAACTGCACATTCGCTTCACGGTGAACACAGCGGAAAACGGCCACCACGCGGCGCCGCTGCCGGGGCTGGTGCCCGCGCGCAACGGCAGCACGGAGGCCGAGAAGCAAGCCATGGTGGCGGAGTGCGTGGAACAGGTATTGCAAATTCTGCAAGAGAAAAAAGAACGCTAATGGCAACCGGCGGCAAACTGGAAAAGCTGCTCATTCTGGGCTTTAAAGACTCGAAGGAAGCAGAGCGAGGTGGCATTAGGGAGGCCATCGGCAACGACGCGTACTTCGAGGCCCTCATCAACCCGGAAAGCTACACGCTGGACTACAAGCTCAAGTTCTCGGAGTTTGACCAGGGCCAGGGCACCAGTGGCAAGCAACTGAAGTACGAGTACACCGAGCCGGAGGAAATCACTTTTGAGTTTCTGTTCGACAACACCGGCATCATCGACGGCAAGCCCCGCGCCGATATCGCCGATGATTTAAAGCGGCTCAAGCAAGTACTGATTGAGTACAAAGGCGACGCCCACGAGCCGCGGCACTTCAAGCTGGTGTGGGGCCGCCATTCCATTTTTAAGGGCCGCGTAACCGAGCTGAGCGTCACCTATAAGCTGTTTAATCCGGATGGCAGCCCCATTCGGGCGGTGGCCCGCGTGAAGTTTAAAAGCAGCATCGAGGAACAGATTCGGGCGGCCAAAGAGGACAAGAAATCCCCGGACCTGACCCACGTGCAGCAGGTGAAAGGGGGCGATACGCTACCCCTGCTCTGCTACCGCATCTACGGCGACGCCCGCTACTATCTGCACGTGGCCGCGGCCAACGGCCTCAGCAACTTCCGGCATCTGGAGCCGGGCCAGTCCCTGATATTTCCTCCCCTCGATAAAACGGCGGCCCCCGTCTGAGCAAAGGGCCTTTCGCATAAGATAATGGGTGATTTTATCCTCTACTGCTAACAAAATGCCCCCCAGTACCGCCACTATTCCTACGCCCGCCACGCCCGATGTCTGCACGGCTACCATTCTGGTGGAAGGCACCGAGATTCCTGGTACTATTCACGTGCAGTCGATTGCGGTGATGCGGGAAGTAAACCGGATACCGTCCGCCACCCTGCATATCCAGGACGGTGAGGCGTCGCGCGGCACGTTTGCGGTGGGCAACACCAACTATTTCATTCCGGGCAAAAAGATAGAAATCAAGCTGGGCTACCGCTCGCAGGAGGCCTCCGTGTTTACGGGCATCGTGATCAAGCATAGCGTCAAGATTCGCCGGAGCGGCAGCTTCCTGATTGTGGAATGCCGCGATGAGGCCGTAAAAATGACCAGCGGGTTGAAAAGCCACTACTACGCCGACCAAAAGGACAGCGACATTCTGGACGAAATCATCGGCCGCTACCAACTCGGTCGGGACATCGAAGCCACGCAGCCCACCTTGCGGGAAGTAGTGCAGTACGAGGCCACCGACTGGGACTTCGTGCTGTGCCGGGCCGAGGCGAATGGGCTACTGGTGATGGTGGAGAACGGCAAAATCCGAATTGCTAAACCCAACCTTAAGCAGGAACCCGCCGTGACAGCCACGTTTGGCTCTACCATTCTGGAGCTTGATGCCGAGATGGACGCCCGTTTGCAGAGCCCCGGCATCAAGGCCACCAGTTGGAACGCGAGCGAACAGAAAGTAGCCCAGGAGGATGCTACGGAGCCGGCAACCACCAACAACGGCAACCTCTCGCCCGATGTGCTGTCCAAAGTCATGGGGGGCTCGGCGCATGTGCTACGGCACGGGGGCAAACTCTCCCCGCCCGAGCTCAAGGCCTGGGCCGATGGCAGTTTGCAGCGCGCACGCCTGAGCAAAGTACGGGGCCGGGCCCAGTTTCAGGGCTTTGCGGGTGTGGTGCCAGGCAAGCTCATCGACGTACAAGGCATCGGCGAGCGCCTGCAGGGCAAGATGCTCGTGGTGGGCGTGCGGCACCAGGTGGCCCGGGGCAATTGGCAAACCGACGTGCAGTTTGGCCTTAGTCCGGAGCCCTTTGCCGATACCTACAACCTGCGCCCCTTGCCGGCCGCGGGCTTGCTGCCGGCCGTCAGTGGCCTGCATACGGGCGTAGTGACCCGGCTGGAAGGCGACCCCGACGGCGAAGACCGCATCAAGGTGCGGCTGCCGCTGATCAGTGAGCAGCAGGAAGGCACGTGGGCCCGCATTGCCACCCTGGACGCGGGCCCGCAGCGCGGCACCTATTTCCGCCCCGAAATCGGGGATGAGGTCATCGTGGGATTTCTGCACGACGACCCCCGCTACCCCGTGGTGCTGGGCATGTGCCACAGCAGCAGTAAACCGGCCCCGGTTCCGCCCGCCGACCCAAACCATGAAAAGGGATACGTGTCGCGGGCAAAGCTAAAAATGACCTTTGATGACGAAAAAAAAGAGCTGGTGTTCGCCACGCCCGGCGGCAATAGCATTAGGCTTTCGGAAGCCGACAAAACGATAGAAATCAAAGACCAGAACGGCAATAAACTCATCCTCAACGAGGCCGGCATCACTATCGAAAGCAGCAAGGATATCATCCTGAAAGCCAGCAAAGACCTTAAAGCCGAAGGGCTGAATCTGAACTTCAAGGCCCAGGCGGCTTTCACGGCCCAGGGCACCAGCAGTGCTGAGCTTTCCTCGGCCAGCACCGCCGTGAAAGGCAGTGCCACCACCACCGTTCAGGGCGGCTTGGTCCGCATCAACTGAAGACCACACCCGCAAACCCATGCTACACACAATCATCTAAAAAAATGCTTCCTGCGGCCCGCGTTTCTGATTTGATTACCAGCCCCGCGACCAGTGGGGCACCTACCCCTATCCTACCGCCGGGGGCGGCCACGGTGCTGATCGGGGGCTGCCCGCGGCTCGCCTGGGCGACACGTGCGGGGCCGATGCCATCGTGAAAGGCTCGCTCACGGTGCTGATCGGGGGGCGGCCCGCGGCCCGTTTCGGCGACGTAACCGCGTCGGGCGGGGCCATCATCGGGCCGGGCATGCCCACGGTGCTCATTGGTGGCTGAATAAGTCGCTTCTGAAAAGCAGTATTCGCAGTTGAAGCAGCTCATCCAGCAAAATAACTCTTGCCATGAATCTCGTTTTCCTTGGTCGCGGCTGGTCATTCCCCCCACCTTCACTCCCCAGGAGCGGGGGGTAAAAATGCTGGAACAAGAGGCTGATATTGCTTCCAGCTTAGAGATTTTGCTATCGACCACGCTGGGGGAGCGGGTGATGTTGCCGGAGTTTGGCTGCAACCTGGAGGAGCTGGTTTTTGAAAGCCTCGATACGACCACCAAAACCCTGCTGGCCGACAAAATAGAATCGGTCATCCTGTACTACGAGCCCCGCATTAAGTTGGAAGAAGTGCGCCTAGACAGCAGCCGCGAGTTGGAAGGCGTGGTGCTCATCGAGGTCATCTACCGGGTGCGCACCACCAACTCACGCTTCAACTTCGTCTTTCCCTTCTACAAAAAAGAAGGCACCGATATCAACCTGACTACCAGCCTCAACCAACTGCCCGAACGCTAACGACCCGCTACGGACATGGCCTGCACGCAGAACACGGACCCGCTCAAACTTAGCCGCGAGGGCACGAGTCAGGCGCAGCGCGCGAGCAGCGCCCTGGCGCCCGCCTCAGCCCCGGTAGACGAGCGCACGCCCGCGCACAGCATGGTATTCGCCCAGGCCTACGCCCGCTATCTGAAGTACTACAATGAGAAGAATGTAGCCGCCGGGAATTGGCAGCAGTTCTTTGCCCAGGATGTATCCTTGCAGCTGGCCACGGCAGCGGTGCAGGACGTGGAGCAGTACAAAGCTCAGGTCAGCGCCTTCTTTACATTTCTGAATACGCTGGATAACCAGGCTGATGAGCCGGGCTTGAAAAACCACCTAGGGTTTCTGTTCAGCAGCGCGGCCACGCTGGCCCGGCAGCTGGACATGATGGCGGCCACGCTCCCGCCCGAAATAGGGCTGAAAAGCGTGCTGCAAAACCTTATTTCAGCCCAGCTGGCCCCTGGCTTCGGGCGCCTGATTGCCTACCATAAAGCGGGCATCTCGCTCGGAGTACTGACGGATACCGTGCCCACGCCGCCGATCAACATGTTGGGCAGCCCCATGAGCACCTTCACCTCGGTTGTTTCCGCGGGGCTGACCACGCAGTGGATACCCAACGGCGCGCCCGATTGGGCCACGTACGAGGCGGGAATTGCGGCTGATGCTACGGGCTACGGCAGCGGTGGCGGCGTCTTCACCCAGGTCAATCACCTGGTCACGCATGCGCTGTTTACCACCGTTTTTGAACAGTTCCTGAAAGTGTATGCCCGCGTAGTAGCCGAGGCGAAACTGGCGCTGGAGCGCACGTTCACCGACTGGGATGATCACGCGCCGCACTACACTCTCTTTCTCGCGTTTTTGCGCCTGCGCGAATACGCCCGTCACGAGGCCAACACGCTACCCCAGCGCCACCTCGACTTTTACTACCGCGATATTCTGCGGCTGCGAGAAAAGCCCCCAAGCCCGCCCACGCGCATGTTTTGCTGGAGCTGGCCAAGAATGTGGAGTCCCACTTACTGCTGGGGGGCGAATTATTCAAAGCCGGCAAAGACAGCCAAGGCAAAGAGGTTTTCTTTGCCAATGACCGTGACTTTGTAGCTAACCAAGCCGCCGTAACGGCGCTAAAAACCGTCTACCGCCACGGCGCGGAAGCCGTGGGAACCGCTGCCAATGCGGCCAAGCAAACAGGGCGAGTGTACGCCGCGCCGGTGGCTAATTCCGACGACGGTTTGGGGGCTGCCTTAACGTCCCCGGACGCGTCGTGGCACCCATTTTACCACAAGCAGTACGTAGATGGCAAGCTGGTGCACATACCCATGCCCGCGGCGGAAATAGGTTTTGCACTTGCTTCGCATTATCTGTGGCTGGCCGAGGGCACGCGCACGATTACCGTCGATTTCACGGTGACCGGCAGCTACGCGGATTTGGCCAGCCAGGTTAAGTGTTTGCTTACCACCGAGAAGGGCTGGTTGGAGAAAACGGCCACCAAATTTACCAGTGAGTCGGGCGTGCTGCGACTAGTCGTGGAGCTGACTGGCGCCGACCCGGCCGTAACGGCTTATTCTAGCGCAGTGCACGGCTACACCTTCGCCACGCCGCTCCCCCTGTTGCTGCTTAAGCTGCGGCAGCAGGAGTCGGAGCAGTACCTCTACCCTTTGTTGCAGGACACCGTCGTGCAGAGTGTCGCCCTTAAGGTGAAAGTCACTGGGCTTAAAACGCTGGCCGTTTCCAACGACTTCGGGCCGGTGGATACGTCCAAGCCCTTTCAGCCTTTCGGCCCCGCCCCCGTCGCGGGCAACGCGCTGGTTATCGGCTCGAAAGAGGCCTTTCAAAAAACGCTAACGGCGGCCACCGTAGAGGCCGCGTGGCTGACGCCGCCCGACGCGTATGGCAGCGCCGCCCCCACCGTGACGATCGACTTTCTGCAGGCCGGCCAGTGGCAAGCCTCGGGCAGCGCGGCCGTGCCGGTAACCGCGACCTCCTTTCCCTTCGCGCAACAGCTGAACGCCTCCGTGGTAGACGCTCCGGATATGGCGGACGAGGAGTTTTATAATACGGCCGCCCGCCACGGCTTCGCCCGCCTTAAGCTGAGCGCTGAGTTTGGCCAAACCCAGTACCAAACCGACCTGATCAAATACCTGCGCAAAGAAGCTGACGCCGGCGACCCAGGCAGTCCACCCGTGGGCCCCTCGATGAGCGCGCTGGCGCTAAACTATGAAGCCGCGCAAACCATCGCGCTACACTCGGCGGCCGATAAAGCCGCGCTGGCCCAACGCCAGGCGCACTTCTATCACGTGGGCCCGTTTGGGCAGGCCGAACAGCACCCGCTGCTCCAGCCCGCCAAGCCCGTGTATCTGCTGCCCCAGTTCGACTTCCAGCGCGACAACGCCAAGCAGGAAAGTGAGGCCGAATTTTACCTCGGCCTTAGCGGATTGCAGCCCCCGCAGCAGGTAGCGCTGTTGTTTCAGGTAGCGGATGGCACGGCGGCTCCGCTCACCCAAAAGCCTGATCCGCATATTCACTGGAGCTATCTGCGCCAGAATGAGTGGATTGAGTTTGCCCCAAATGACGTGGAGGATCAAACCGGGGAGCTGCTCAACTCCGGCATCATCACGTTTGCCCTGCCCCGGGAGGCGACGGCCACCAACACCTTGCTGCCCGCGGGCGCGCACTGGATTCGGGCTGCCGTGGCCAGCAAGAGCGAGGCCACGTGCCGGCTGATCCGGGTGGCCGCGCAGGCCGTGCGCGCCACCTTCACCGACCGGGCCAACGACCCCGCTTTGCTGGCGCAGGTGCTGCCGGCGGGCACCATCACCAAGCTCAACCAGCCCGTTGCTGCCATTAAGACCCTTACGCAGCCCTTCGCCACGTTCGGGGGCCGCGGGCAGGAAGCTCCCGACGCATTCTACACCCGCGTCAGTGAGCGCCTGCGCCACAAAGACCGCGCGTTGACGCTTTGGGATTATGAGCACCTGGTGCTGGAGGCTTTCCCGCGCATTTTTAAGGTTAAGTGTATTAACCATTTGCACTATGAGCCCAATGACAGCGGAACGGGCATTTACCGTGAGCTGGCCCCCGGCCACGTGACGGTGGTGACCATTCCCGACCTGCAGCGGCAGAACCTGCGCGACCCGCTGCGGCCCTACACCAGCCTGGGCGTGCTAGAGGAAATTGCGGACTTCCTGCGCCAGCGCGTGTCCTGTTTTGTTCAGCTGCACGTCCGCAATCCGCTGTTTGAGGAAGTGTCCGTCAGCTTGAAGGTGCGCCTGTACGAGGGCTATGATGAGGCTTTTTACGTCAAGCAGCTCCAGGAATCCATTACCCGCTTCTTGTCGCCGTGGGCCTTTCCGGGTAGGGAGAGCAGTATTTCTTTTGGCGGCAAAATCTACAAATCCGTGCTGCTCAACTTCGTGGAAGAGCAGCCTTACGTGGACTACGTGACCGATTTTCAGCTTTTCCATAGTGTGACGGGTACCGCCGACCAGCCGGAAGTGGAAGGTTCTACAGCGGTTTCCATCCTCGTTTCGGTGCCCGCGGCCCAGCATCTGATCCAGATCATTGACCCCGTGGCGGAAAATGCCCCCCGCGAAAATTGCCCTTGCCCAGCATGAGCTTAAAGCCCACGTCCATCCCGCAGCACCCCGTGCTGAAACCCGCTGAGGACTTTTTCCGCCTCCGCCGGGAAGGAATTGGCTTTATTGAGCAGATGGGCAGCCGCCAATGGACGGACTACAACGTGCACGACCCGGGCATCACCATCCTTGAGGCTCTCTGCTACGCTATCACCGACCTGGCGTATCGCCTGGGCTGGGACATCAAGGATCTGCTGGCCCCCGCCACGCCCTCCCCGGATCCGACGCAGCCGTTCCCGGATCAGGCCTTCTTCACGGCCCGCGAAATCCTGACCATCAACCCCTGCACCCCCGCCGATTTCCGCCGCCTGCTCATTGATCTGGAGCCGGTACGCAATGCTTGGCTCGTGTGTAAAGAATGCGCCTGCGACGTGCCCTACTACGCGTGGTGCGAAGACGACAAGCTGCAACTCAGTTTTCACAAGCCCCGCAACCAGCGGCTTACCCCCCAAACCGTGGCGGTGCGTGGGTTGTACGAGGTGCTGCTGGAGCTGGAAGCGGACCCAGAATTAGGTGATTTGAATGATCGCAAAATCGACCTCACCTACGCCGTATTTGATGCCGAGGGCCAGCGCCACCCCATGACGGTGGAAGTGCGCTTTCCCCAGTGGAAGCTGGAAAAACGGGATGCATGGGAGCTCTTTCTAGCCAGCCACGACGCGTTTTCCGAGCAGAATGGCGCTTCCTTCCACCTCACGTTAACCAAGTTCAACCGTACTAAAACCGACAATACGCCCCTGACTGATGCGGAGTTGCGCACGCATTGGCGCAACGTGTTCTACGCTAGCTGGGAGCTGGAGCTGCAACCCGGCGGCGAGAAAATCAGGATTGAGAATGCGGCGCTACGCTTTTTTGGGGATACCACCGCCAAAAACCAAACCGCAGTCAGTGATGTAGCGGCACTGCTGACCGACAAAAAGGCGACGGGAGTTGTGCAGCGCTACCGCCACAAGTTGCTGAAAGTAGCGCAGGCGGTCAGCGCGGCTAAGGCCGTGCTCCACGCCCACCGCAACCTAGACGAGGACTACTGTCGCGTGCAGGGCGTGGAGATAGAAGATGTGGCCGTGTGCGCCGACGTGGAAGTAGCCCCCGACGCCGACATCGAGCGGGTGCAGGCCCAGATCTGGTTTGCCATTACGCGGTATTTCAATCCGCCGGTGCCGTTCTACCGGCTGCCGGAACTGCTGGAGGAAGGCATTCCGGTGGAAGATATTTTCAACGGCCCGGCTTTGGATAATGGCTTCATCAAGGCCGAGGACTTGGAAAAAGCCCAGCTGAAGTCCGTGCTGCGCACCTCAGACATTATTAACCTGCTGATGGATATTGAGGGCGTGCGGGCCGTGAACAACCTATTGCTCACCAAGTATGACGCGGAAGGCAACCCGGTAAAAGGCGCCGCCGATCCGACCTGGGTGAATGGCCAGCCGGTGTTTGACCCCACGAAAATTAGTGCTTCGTGGCTGCTGTACGTGAGCCCGCTGCACCAGCCCCGGCTGTATTTTAGCTTGTCGCGGTTTCTGTTTTACAAAAATGGGCTGCCCTTTCTGCCGCGCCTGAATGAGGCCCGTGATACCCTGACCCAGCTGGGCGGGGAAGCCGACCGGCCCAAGCTCAAAAATGCCCCCAGGATCTGCCGGTGCCGGCGGGCACCTTCCGCCACCCGAGGACTACTTTCCCATTCAGCACAGCTTTCCGCTGACGTATGGCATTGGCCCCGCTGGCCTGCCCTCCCACGTAGGGCCGCCGCGGCGGGCGCAGGCCAAACAGCTGAAAGCCTACCTGCTCGTGTTTGAGCAGCTGCTCAGCAATTCGCTCGCCCAAGTGGCACACACGGCCGACTTGTTTTCGCTGAACCCCGCCGTGCAGCGCACCTACTTTGTGCGCCAGTTCACCGATTCGGTGCTGGCGGGCTACTCCGAGCTCGTTGACGGGCTCGATCAGGCGGCGCTGGAAGATATGACGGAAACGCGGGCGGAGTTTCTGGCCCGCCGCAACCGCTTCCTGGATCATCTGCTGGCGCGGTTCGGCGAGCAATTCCGCGAGTACACCCTCCTGCTCACCAGCCTGCAAGGCCAGGAAGTAGGCCAGGCGCGCCTGATAGACGATAAACTCGCGTTCCTGAAAGCCTACCCGCTCATCAGCCACGATCGGGGCAAAGCATTTTCCTATAAGCAAGCGCCCTGCGCCCCAGCTAACATTGCGGGCCTCAAGCGCCGCATCCACCTGCTTTTAGGTTACCCCGATCTTGCGTTTTCGGGCACGCTGACGGGGACCGCGCCGGGGTCGTTTACGCTCACTGATTTTCAGCTGCAAGACCAGCATAACAAGCGGTGGCTGGCCGGCACAATTAACCATAGCGGCCCCAGTGAAGAAGCCGCGACCCAGGAGGCCTTTCGGGAGATCCTGAAGCAGATGATTCAGCCCACTGCCTATGCCATAGTTCCTGAAACCGAGCAGTTTCGGCTTACGCTGCAGGATAAAAGCGGCAATCCGCTGGGGCAGCATCCTCACTTGTTACCAACCAAAGCGGCAGCCGAGGCGCTGCGGGAAGAATTGCTGACATGGAGCAGCCACGCGCGGGCTATGGTGGTGGAGCACTTGCTGCTGCGGCCCAAGTTTCCCGGCGATGCGCTCTACCCAGCCTGCTCCGACGGTGCCTGCACTACCTGCGGCGAGGAAGACCCCTACTCCTTTCGGCTTACCTTGGTGCTGCCGGGCTGGACCGCTCCCTTCAGTACCAATCTGGAGCTGCGGGGGTTTGCCAACCGCACCATTCAGCAGGAAACGCCCGCTCATCTGCTGGAAAAAACCTGCTGGGTCGGCAACGATGGATTTCTAGAAGACCCGTGCGACGCGGTAGTCATGGAGCTAGCCAACGTATTCACTAGTAAAGGCTTGACCGCAGAGGGCACCCGGCCGTCGGAGGCGGAGGCCTGCGCTTGCGCGCTTAGGCTGTATGCAGCGTTCAGCGCCGTATTCCGGCGCTGGTACGCCGACAAAACCCTGACCTACTGGCAGCGTGATGCGCTGGCGGCCCAATTGAAGGCTGAATTTTCGGCCACTCTTTCGCCATCGGATTTTGCTTGCACGACCATTTTGACGGATGCTCTGTGGGATGAAGTTCAGGCGGTTCTGGGGGGCTATTTTGCTCAAACCGCACTCACCGGTTGGCAGTTCGAGCGGTTTGAGGACGCCTGGTGCGCGTGGCTGACGGCGAATGCGGCTTTCGACTGGACGGAGGAACGCCTCCAGGAGCGCGCAGAAGCCATCTTGCGGGCGGGAGTAGCCTCCTATCCCACGTCGGCGGGCTCGCCCGCGGCGGCGCTGTGCGCTTGTGCCGCCACCATCGTAGCGCAGTACGGGGGGCTTTTTCGGATTGGATGGAAGCCAACGTAGCGGCGGGCCGGGCTTTCAGCGACTTCTCCGCATTCACTCCCGAACCGGTAACGCTCTGCCCCGACTTCACCTTCCAGGCGGCCAGCGACACGGCGGCCGCGCTCGAAGCGCTGCTGCAGGAGCGCTATACGGCGTACCGGGAAGTGTCGTATCGCCTGCGGGTGGTGGTAAACCTGCTCAGCCAGCTACGCAACACCTACCCCAGCGCCACCCTCCACGACTGCGACGACGGCAGCGACCAAAACCCGGTGCGGCTGGGCAGCACCGCCCTCGGCAACTCCCCGTAGTGCCAGCCCTGCAGGCCGACGCCCCAGCAGATAATATTCCTACTCGTCGGCCCGAATTCCAATTATCTAACCCTCCCTCGGGGCCACAACAGAACCTAAAAATGCCCCCAGCGCCCCGCACACCACCCGAGCGAATCTCTTTTAAATGGTTAACAACCGCCCTTCGCCATGCGACCGACACAAGCAACTTACCCGGTCTTCGAGGCCAATCAGGTGCTCACCAATGCGCATCTAAATCAGGTCTTTACCTATTTGGACGAGCAGGAGCGGCTGACGCGCGCCAACCTCATTGGTATTGGCATCGTCTGCGGGCTGGAAATTCAACTCACGTCGACGGCGGGTGCGGCCGTTATTCACCTTACCAAAGGCTGCGGCATTACTTCGGAAGGCTACCTGATGGTGGAGCCCGACGAAGTACACCTGGTGGCGTACCGCGCGGAGTATACCCTACCCAAGGAGCTGGAATATCGCCCCTTTATTGATCCGGCTTCCAAGGCGCAATACCCGCTGTGGGAGCTGTTTCCGGCCGGTGAGCCCAACACTACGGTGCTGGGCACGCCCGCCGATTTTCTGGCCGACAAAGCCGTATTACTGTTTCTGGAGCTCAAGAAAGAAGGGCTGCGCAACTGCAGCCCCAATAACTGCGACGACCGGGGCGCCGAGGTAAAAGCCACAGTGCGGCGCTTGCTGATTCGGGTAGCGGACCTGACCAACATCGTTGCGGCGGCCAATAAGCTCGGTGCGGGCCTCACCCCCACCGACGTGCACAGCGTTCTGCAAGCCCGCCTCGCCCTGCCCGACCTGCGCCTGCCTCGCTACGACGTCCCCAACACGGGCCCGGTCACGTCCCAGCAGGTATTGGGGGCTTTTTTGACGTGTTCCGGCGCGAGAAGCTGGCGCAAACCCTGGGCGCGGCCCTCACGGCGGCGTACACCGCGTTTCGGCCTCTAGTCGAGGATAAGTATGCGACTAATCCGTTTGCTGGTTTCGGCGCGGCATTCGGCTTTCTGGACACGGCCCAGGCCACGACCAGCCAGGTGCGTTTCCTGCCGTATTACTACGATTTTTTTGACGACTTGCTGGCGGCCTACGAGGAGTTCCGCTGGAAGGGCGCTGAGCTGCTCTGCGCCTGCTGCCCGCCGTCGGAGCTGTTTCCGCGCCACCTGATGCTGGGCGCTGTGCAGCCAGCCTCGGTGCCGAATGCGGCCTTGTACCGCCAATCTTTTTTGTCTTCAGCGGCCCTCAGCGGCTGCGAGCAGCAGAGCACGGAAGTGAGCGGGCTATTTCAGCGCCTGGTGGAAATGGTGGCCCAGTTCACTACCAATCCGCCCCTGCCCAAGGCGGCAACTAGCTCCCGCGTGGATGGGCACATTCGCCTGACGCCCAGTCAGTTGGGGTCGGGGCCAATTTCCGACAAGGCCATACCCTATTACTACCAGCAAACCGGCACGCCGCCCCTCTACCAGGTATGGAGTCCCCAAAAAACTCGGCGCGGCCGGGCCAACCAAAACCTGAGCTACCGTGCCGACGAGTACGCGCCCGCGCCCCCAACGTTTGTGTTACAACCTCTGCGCTACGATCTGGAACCGCACAATTTCCTGCGCGTCGAGGGGCACTTGGGCAAGAACTATCAGTCGGTGCTGACGACCCTGCTGGGGCTGAAAACCCGCCACCGCCTGCCCATCGACATCATTGCCCTGCGCACGGGCGCGTTCGATGCCACCATGCCCGTGGACCTGAGCGACGCCGACTGCCGGTTCCAGGACCTCGATACACTTTACGACACGCTGAGAGCGGAGCTGACGTGCTTCCTCTGCAAGCAAACGCAGTACTTCTATGACCTGCCTTTTGAGCGTCGCACCAAAGTAACGGCGCCCGCCAAGCCCAAGCTGCCCTTGCTGGCGCAGTGCGCGCCCGATTTTCTGGTGCAGCCCCAAACCCTGGGGCGGTTTTTCGAGGACTGGTACAGCAATCTGCCCGCGGGCGCCCTGCCGGAGCTGGACCCCAGCGTGATTATCAACTTTTTAAACACCCAGAATGTCGGGCAGTCCAACGCCATTATTTTCTACCTGCTGGTCTACATCACCAAGTTATACGAGCAACTCACTCCCGACCTGCGGCAGCTGGATTTTGCGCGCTTAGAAAAACGACACCAAGACTTGGCCAGCGTTACGGAAGCCATCGAGCGGGAGCGCGAAGAGACGACGGCCAACCTGGAGGGCAACGCGGCCCTCCTGCGGTGGGAAGAGCTCGACGACCGCCTGGAAGATATCCTCTACAACTGCCGTCTGGAGGCTTTTCGCGCCTTGCTGACTGAATACCAACGGCGCCTGACTGAACTGAAGCAAAAGCAGTTTCTCAGTTACTTTTTGCGGCAACACCCCGGTATTCAGCACAAGGCCGGGGTGCCGCTGGGCGGTACGTTTATCGTGGTGTACCATGATGACCCGGACCAGCGGCGGCCCGGCCTGGGGCTGCGGCGGTTTGATCTGACCAACCTGCCGGCCACGGCTTTTACGAGGGCCGTTACCAGTCTTGCGGAGGCGGGCCGCCTCAACTCGCAGGCGGTATCGGAAGCTCTGGGGCGCATCAGCGCTAATAAGGAGCTGGTAGTGGATGAGGACGTGCGCTTTATCCTTGGCACGCTCACCGGCATGGCGCCCAACCTGAGCGCCGTAGCCCCACCCGCGCCCCAGAATGAAGCCGAGAAAGTGATTGCGGCGGCCGTTAATGAATTGGCGGACGGGACGGTTATCGCCGACTTTTTCCTGCCTTACCTCTGCTGCTCCGATTGCGCGCCGGTGCAGTTTGTGCTGCCCAAAGCGCCGCCCACGTTTACCATTCAAGTCGGTTGCACCAATCCCAATAACGAGGCTGAGGTGCAAGTGACGCCCGAGGGTGGCCTGCCGCCCTACAGCCTCAAGCTGGACACCCAGGAGTATCGGCCGCTCAGCGGAGCCATACTGGTGAGTGCCGGCTCGCACACGCTTACCCTACGCGATGCGGAAGCGGTGGAATCGGCGCCGCAGCCGGTTGTAATTGCCCCCCAACTGCGCCTGCTGGAGCCTGTTTTCGACTGCGTTGGCGACAACAACGAATACGTGGTTGGCATGCAGGTCAGCGGTGGTACCCCGCCTTTCTCGGCCAATCGGGGCACGGTGGATAGCACCGCCTACCTCAGCGACGCGTTGCCCGGCGACACGGAAACGGAGATTATCATTACCGACAGCCGCCACTGCACCGCCACCCAGCGCGTGCAGCACTCCTGCCGTCAGCCGCTCGCCTTCACCACCCAGCTTGGCTGCACGACAGCCAATAACGGCGCAGCCGTAGAAATAACCCCCACCGGCGGCACCGCGCCCTACCAAGTTCAAGTAAACGATGGCGAGTTTGCGCCCCTCCATGGGCCCGTTACGCTGCCGGTCGGGGCGCACCGCTTAGTGCTGCGGGACGCGGCCGGCACGACTACGGAAGCGCAGCGCGTAGAAATTGCCCCCCAACTGCTGCTCCAAGAAACCGACTTTACCTGCGAGGGCTCGGCTGCTTACCGCTCCTTTATTCGCATTACGGGCGGCACCCCGCCTTACCTGTTTAAGGGGGCGCCCGTCACGGGTGATAGCCTTGTCACGGAGCCTATTGCGAGTGGCACTTCCGCCGTCATTGAGGTGGAAGACCAGCAGGGATGCACGGCTTCCGTGGAGGTCAAGCACAGCTGCGAGCAACCCTGCGAGTTGCCCTGCGACGGGCAGTCGCGGCGGGGTGCTTATCGGTTGTGGCTGCAGCCGCCGGTGGAGGGCGCGCCCTACGAGGCGTACCGGCAGGATGGCGAAGTGAAGTTTCGCTTCAACGACAAGGACTTCGCGCTGGAAGGAGCCGCCACCTTGGTTCAGATCCCCAATGGTCAGCTCAACGGCAACTTCCGCAACGCCATTGGCGGGGCTATTAAGAAGCTGAATGAGCGTATACAGCAAGCGCTGACAGCTGAATTCGGAGCCGAGCTGGGGCCAACCGCTTGGTGCTGAGCTACGAGCCCGCCGCCACTGACCCGTTCGGCATTCTTTGGATCGAGCACTTTTTGTGTGAGCGGTTTAGCCTGGAGCTGCCCTTTTCCGTCGCCAAGCCCACGCCCACCTTTAGTCTGCTGATGCGCTACACCAACGAGCCCGACGCCACGGGCGCGCCCTTCAACGGGGCCATTCTGCTTAACCGCAGGCTAAACAACCAAGAAACCCGAGTGCCGGCTTTCGATAATCAAGAGCGCAATCAATGCACCGGCAGCGAGTATCAAAAGCTCTGCGAAGGCCCGAATCCAAAGCCCGCTATCAGCATCGACCGGCAAGCCAACAACAACGGGTTTGTGTTCACGGGCAAGGTCGAAAATATCCCCAGGAGTCGATTACAGCTTGGATCTGGGATGCCTCTATCGCCCAGCCCACGGAGCCTTTTTATCAGGGCCAGAAAGTGGAAGCGCAGCTCCAAAAACCCGGCGGCGCGGTGCGGCTCACGGCCATCACGGACAAGGGCTGCGTTGGGCAAGTTGAACAGCCTATACCGTAGCGATGCACCTCATTCAGCAGCAATACGTGCACGTTGAAATGAACGGCACAGAGTCGGAAGGGCTGGCCGTGCAGCGGCAGCTTGCCGAGCTCTGCCAGCACTGGCTGCCGGCCGTGCTGGAGCGCACCTTGGAGCGGTGCGCGCCCGCCCAGGCCCACCTTTACCTGGAGCACCTGGACCTGCAGCTGGGCGCGCTGGACCTGCAACGGCTCGAGCACGCTTTGCCGGAGGCGCTAGAGCAGGCGCTGGAAACGGCACTCCGGGAAAAAGCCGCCACGGCCGCTACCGCCGGAAATGCGGAAGCCCAGCTAAAAACTCCGGCCCAGGCTACCTGGGGGGCTTTTTTACACTTTCTAGAGACTGGTCAGCTGCCCTGGTATTTTCGGCTGTCCCCGGGGGAAACGCTGGAACAAGCGGTGGAGCAACTCTTGCTCTCAAACGAAGTACCGGCCGAGTATAAAGCAGAAGTTGAGCGGCGGCTAACAACGAAACACGCCCAGCAGCGCTTCAGCGAGCAGTTCTCGCCAAGTTTTCAGCATCTGCTACAGGAGCGAATAGGCCCGCTCGACGAGCCGAATCATCAGGCTGATTCGGCAGAGCCTTTAAGCACTGCGTCTACGCGGCCCGACCAACCTGAACCGGCGGCCGAGGCCATCTACGTGGACGATGCTGGGCTGGTGTTGCTGCACCCTTTTCTCCCACAATTTTTCGAGCAGCTGGGCGTGGTGGAGAATGAGCTGTTGGTGCAGCCAGCGCGGGCGCTGGCTTTGCTGCATTATCTGGCTACAGGCGCCGTGACAGCGCCCGAATATGAGCTGGGACTACCGAAAATTCTCTGCGGCATGGCGCTCGAAACGCCGCTTGGTGGGGCGGTGGAACTGAGCGAAACGGAGCAAGCCGAAAGTATGGCCCTGCTGGAAGCCGTGGTGCAGCATTGGCAAGCCCTGAAGCACACCTCCCCTGCTGGATTGCGCGCTACTTTCCTGCAGCGGCCCGGCAAGCTTTCCCGTCGCCCCCCCATGAGTGGCTGCTGCAGGTGGAGCAGCGAGGCCCCGATATTTTGCTCGAATCGCTGCCCTGGAATATGGGCGTCTTTCGACTACCGTGGATGCCCGGCTTGCTCTGGGTTGAGTGGATTTAAACAGTTCATACTGAAGCAATAAACCCACGCTGCTTTTCAAAGTAAAGTTGTTTAGCCAAGCCCGAAATCGGAATGAAAATTAAGGCAGCAAAGTCGGTCCATGTCACTCCCCCGTTGGCGGCCACGCAGACGGCTCAGCCGTTCTTTGCGCAAGCCGGTCGGAGCGATTTTTTCCGACCCGCCAAGCCCGCCACCCACACCCATCCTGCGCATAAAGTACTGCGCCCGGCCGCTGATCGGCCCGATCTAGTAGTGCAGGGGCGAGCAAGTACGGCGCCGCTCCCGGGGAGCGGAGCACCCCTACCCGAGGCCTTTCGGCGGGCGGCGGAGCGACACCTGTCGGCCGATTTCAGCTCCATTCGTTTGCACCAGGATAAGCAGGCTACGGAGCTTACGCAGCAGCTGCAGGCGCAGGCGGTGGTTTTTCAGGAGCACCTATTCCTGGGCCAGGGTGAATTTCAACCGGCTGCGGCGCCCGGGAAAAGCCTGCTGGCCCAAGGGCTTTACCACGCCTGGCAGGAGGGCGCGGTCAGGGTAAACCCCAGGGAGCAACCCGCTCCAACGCCCCTGGTTACGCCCACCGAACCCGCTGCTCATTCACCTGCCCAACCCCATCCGGCTACTACTGAAACGCCAGCGCTGGGGGGCAAAACTAGCGAGGGTAAACCTCAGATTTCAGGCACCGCTGGTCCCGAAACAACTCCGCAGCAAGGCCCCGAAACTGAAGACGCCCAAGAGGCGCAAACACCAACTCAAACGGCGCCCAAAACGCCGCAGGAGGACCCGGAATTTGGGAAAGTAATTACCCAAACCCAGCACGTAAAAAAGGCTCAGCAAGGGCATAAGTCACCCGAAGTAAAAAACACGGCGGTGGCCGCGTCGGCGCACCTTCCGGTGGCGGAGCAGAAAGCCTACAACGACCGCAAAAAACACCTGGAAGTCATCAACCAAACGGCCGCTACGAACAAGGACGCCACCAAAAAATTTACGGCCGCGCAGTTCAAAAAGGTATTGCAGGCCCAGCTCAACGAGCTGGAAAAGAAGCTACCCCACAGCAAGAGCGACGCGCAGCGGTTCAAGCAGGAGAAGCCGCTGGAGGGCATCAAAAACAACGTTCAGAAACAGGTTAAGGAGGAAAACAAAAACGTCGCAGCGCCCATCACCGCCGAAACGCACAAGCCCGCGCCGCCCGACAGCCAGCTGCCAACCCACCAGCCCACACCCTTGGTGGAAGAAAAAGCCGGCGCCAAGCCCCCACTCATCGACCCGGCCGCGGCCGCGCCCAAGCCCCGAACGGACGCCGAAATCTCGCTGGAGCAGGACAGCCAGTCGCTGGATGCGTTGATGGCCAAAAACCACAACACCGAAGAGCAGTTTGCCGCTTCCAATGAGCCCAAGTTTCAGCAGGCCCTCGCCACCAAAAAAGGCGCGCAGGCCCAGGCAGCGGCGGCTCCCCAAACATATCGGGCCGAGGAGCAACAGGTAATCGGCGGCGCTCAGCAGCAGGCCCACAAAGAAGCCAAGGCCGATTTCAGCATGATGCACGCCTTGCGTAGTCAAGGATTCAAAACGGTATTCACCAAGCAAAGTGCGCACGACAAAGCGGATAAAGACGAGCAAAAGCGCATTAAAGGCGAGCTGGAAACGATTTATAACGGCACCAAAAAAGAAGTTGAAGACATCTTTACCGCCCTGGGCAAGTACGTGGAGGACACGTTTGAAAAGGACTCCAGAGATGCCAAAGATGCCTTCGAGAAGCGGGTGGAAAAGCAGCTGGATGCCATTCATGGCTGGGGCGTAAAGGCCTTTTTCTTCGGCGAGGATACCGAGGCTATTGAGAAGGTATTTGAGGCCGAGAAGCGAAAGTTTATTGATGCCATGGACCTCACGATTGGGGCCATTGCCCAGCGCGTTGCCGACGATCTGAATAAGGCGGTGGACGCTATTCAGCGGGGGAAAGCGAAAGCCGACACCTTTTATAATGGCCTGAGCACCAAGCAGCAAACGCTGGTAGGCGACGCCATGGAAACCTACCGCGTGCAGTTCGCCAACCTGGAGTCGGGCGTGGCTGAAAAGCAGACCGAGCTGGCCCGCAGCCTGGCCGAATCCTACAAGAAAGACGTGGACTCCCTGCGCCAAGTCTTTGATAAAATCTACGAGGATGTGCGCAAAACCTGGATTCAGCGGGCGGCAGAATTCATTAAGGAAGTCGCCCTGACGATCTATCGGTTGGGCGAATTGCTGGTGACCGTGCTGGTGCGCGTCGCGCACGTGATTGGCGACATTCTCGCGCATCCTATTCGGTTTCTGGAAAATCTGGCGGCGGGTATCAAGCAAGGGTTTGCCACGTTCGTCGAGAACATCGATACGTTTCTAGTGGAGGGCTTCTTTGCCTGGCTGGGGGGCAAAGTTGGCGGGGCGGGCATCAAATTGCCCCCAAGCTAGATACGGCCGGCCTGTTTAGCTTAGCCCTGCAAGTCATCGGGCTGACGTACGACAACTTCCGCGAAATTGCCCGCAAACGTCTCGGCGACCCCGTGTTTGCCGCCATCGAAAAAGGGGTGGAGGGCGCCCAGGAAGTAAACAAGCTGATCCAGCTGGCCCGCACCGACATCGGGGCACTCTGGGTGCATATCAAAGAAGTGCTGGCCAATACCGTGGATGAGATCTTCGAGAAAATCAAGAAAAAGGTACTGTACGAGACGATCAAAAAGGTACTGGCCTATATCGTCACGCTCTTCAACCCGGCGGGGGCATTTATTAAAGCCGCGCAGGCCATTTATGCTGGCATCACCTTTCTGATGGACAACATCGAGCGCATTGTGGCTTTGGTCAATGCGTTTCTGGACGGGGTGGAGATGGCGGTGCGGGGCAACATCGGCGGCATTGCCGCGAAGGTGATTTTTGGGTTAAAAAACGCCATCGTGGCCGGCATTGACTTTCTCGCCAAGCTACTGGGGCTGGGCAACTTAGCCGACAAAGTGCGCACCATTATCCGGCAGCTGAAAACGCCCGTTGATCGGGCCCTGGGCTTTGTCGTGGATAAGGTGCTGCAGCCGGCGGTCAAACTGCTGCAAAAAGCGGGCAAAGCAGTAGTCGGGGCTGGGGTGCCAAAGGACCCGGCGCAGCGCCTGGAAGCCGGCCTGAGCGCGGCGGTGGCCGTCGTGAACGCCATATCGGGTCGCCGGATTGGGGCGGCGGTCATTCGGCCCCTGTTGACGGCTATTCGACTTCGGTATCAGTTTCAATCCCTGGACGTGGAAGCCAGAGGCGGCCGCTGGTTTGTGGTGGGGCAGTTGAACCCGAGAGGAAGCAAGCCATCCGAAAAAGAACCAGCCGATGCCCCCGCCACGCCAGGCGCGGCTCCGGTAGCGGCGCCATTGCTAGTGGCTCCCGGCAGCTGGATTGAGAATTTGCAGGCCAAAGGCTTTGAACGCGTTAGCAGCTCGGGAAGTGTTCTAAAAAGAAGTAAAGAAGCTGGGGTCACTACCCTTTCCTTCTCCACTACCACCCTGAATGGCGGCTCCAACACGCATTCTTACGCCGGTGAAGGCACCAGCTGGCGGCGTCATAATTTCCGGCACTCATCCAACTTAGTTACCCTGGTGGGGAGTGGCGTCAACTTCGTGTTGCTGCCTCAATTTCATCATCGGGAGTACATCCGGGAGACGCTTTACACGGATACCGCCGCCAGCCGGGCGGGCATCAAAGCTCGTTTGCTGCCCGCCCGGCTGGTTCCGGGCAGTAAGGACAAATTCTTGAGCCAGGCTTCGGCGGCGCTGGAAGCCAGTCACGGCTACACTCAGACGCTACACGGCGAGGCGGTTATTCCGGTAGCGCACGCCTCCCCCGACCATGACCCGGCCATTGCGGAACACTGGAGCTTTGGCGGTAAAGGCAACACCCCGGGAAACAACCTTGCTCAGGCGGCACGCGAAAACTGGAACCGAAATTTGACTACGTTTAAGCTCATGTCTCTGAAGGCTAACCTAAGCCTAGGCAGCCGGGACACAAGGTATACCAACCAGGTGGGGCCTGATTTCAGAGGCCCCGGCGAGTAGATTAATCGATGCGGCGGTATGATGAACAACCTCACCTTGGCCCTGGAGTATTTGCGGGCGTATACCGTCTGGCGCCTGACCTTAGTACCGAGTGAGCCGCCTACCAAGCCCCCACCAGACCCTCGTTCGATGCCAACGAAGCCACGGTTTTTACCTCCCTAGTGGCCCAGACCCAGCTTAGCGAAGTCGAACTGCTCTATTTAATGATAGCGCTGGCCCCGCATTTACAGCCGGGTTTTTTCGATGCACTAATCCGTGACTGCCTGCCAGATGGTGGAGAGTTGCCGGAGTTTGGGGGCGTAAGGGGCGCCAACCACCGCGGCCTGCTACCAACGGGCGAAACGGCGCTGTATATTCTGGCCGGCAACGACCTAGAAAAGCGCCTGGCGCTGTACGACTTATTTAACCCAAAGCATTTCTTTGCCCGAGAACACATCATTGCCTTGGAAGATCCGAAGCCGGGCGAACCGCACCTGAGTGGCCGCCTTATCCCAGATTCGGAAGTTATGGAGTTGCTCATAACGGGCACCGTCAGCCCGCCCCGGTTTAGTATGGAATTTCCGGCCGAGCACATTCGTACGGAAATGGAGTGGGATGACCTAGTGCTCCACCCAAACACGCTGCAGCAGATTCAGGAAATTCGGCACTGGATTACGCACAGCGAAACGCTCCTGCATAAGTGGGGCATGCGCAAAAAAATCAAGCCCGGCTTTCGCGCGCTTTTCTACGGCCCACCCGGCACCGGCAAAACGTTAACTGCCAGCCTGCTGGGGAAAAGCACCAATAAAGACGTTTTCCGCATTGACTTGTCCCGTGTGGTATCCAAGTATATCGGCGAGACGGAGAAGAATCTGGCCACCCTTTTTGCTAAGGCTGAAAACAAGGATTGGATCTTGTTCTTCGACGAGGCGGATGCCCTCTTCGGCAAGCGAACCGACATTCGGGATGCCCATGATAAGTACGCCAACCAGGAAGTGGCCTACTTGCTGCAACGCATTGAGAGCTACAATGGCCTCATCATATTGGCTACGAACCAACGCGGCAACATCGACGACGCGTTTGTGCGCCGGTTCCAGACGATTATTCACTTCCCAATGCCCCGCGTTGAGGAAAGACACCGCATTTGGCGCAGCACCTTCCCGCCCCAGCTTCAGATAGCCGATGATATTAACTGGCTGCAGGTGGCAGCGCGCTACGAACTCACGGGTGCCGGTATTTTGAACGTAGCCCACTACTGCGCGATTGAGGCCCTAGCGGATAAAAGCAATCTTCTCACGCTCCAGCACTTAGAGAAGGGGATTCTGCGGGAGTATGCCAAAGAAGGAAAAGTAGTATAGGTTCTGGATGCATCGACTACCCTTTGATTGGAAGCTAAGCCCGCCGAGTGCCGCGTTCCCGGCAGCGCCACGAACTGGCATTCCCTACGTGATGGGAAAGTCGGACCTGCTAGGACCTTCACGCCTCACTAGGTGAACCCGCCGACTACGTTGCAGCATAAGCAAACCCAGGGGCTGAGCGTACGATACTGGATCTACCAGATCTGGCTCCGAGCAAGGGCTGCCACCTTTGCAGCCCCACAATTTCAGTGATTTCAGTGTTGGCACTGATGCAACGCCGCCACTCCTGCCGTAGCTTAGAAGCCTACCGGGGGCAAATTCCGAAAGGAAATAGGCTCCATTCTGCTGCTGCACCCGGGCGTGATGCAGTGGTTGTTTCTGGGGGGTAAATAGCCAAACCATAACCCCAAGGCGACGCCTGCGGAGTTTAGTTATGTAAGCTACTACCCTACAAAACACAACAGCCGCTTGATGATCAAACCATTGCAAGCCAATTACATGAATTTATAGAATCATTGCACCAGGCCGCTAGCGAACGCCAGCTATGGAATCAACGGAACGGGTATATGCTCAGGTAGTGCTACAAGCCACGTCAGGTCAATCGGCAGCCAGCACGACGGCCACCAGCGCGCAAGTAGACGAGGTACGCCCTAGCAAGGCCGCGACAGAGCAGGCCGTAGACTTTTTGAAAAAAGCGGGCTTTCGCGTTGAACAGGCTGGTATTTCGCTCTCCATATCTGGTTCAAAACAACAATTTGAATCCGTTTTTGGCGTCCACCTGAGCGCTTATGAGCAGGGTGGTCAAACGTATTACCGCCCCGACCACCCAGCCCATCTCCCGGCCACGGCACCATCCTGCGTGCAGACAATCGTATTTGCCGAACCACGCCAGTACTTTAACTAAGCGGTTAGCATCATGGCTAAAGTAACGAAAAGCAAAGTTTTGTTTGCCCATGCTTCCGTGCATTCCATTGGTGGTAAATCGTTATTCAGCGCGCACCCGAACGAGATTCGGCCCCAGACCGTGCAGGCCTTTCGATCCGAGAAAGAGCTGACGGCTCAGGCCGTGCAGCAGCTACAGGCCAGTGGGTTCAACGTGCTACAAGTCAGCCCTACCACTATCGCTATTGCGGCGCCCGTTGAGGTATACGAAACAGCCTTCAAAACCAAGATTACGCGCCGCGAGGAGCCCGTCGTGAAGGAAGAAGGCAAGGAGACCACGGCGGAGATGTTCGACTCGCCTAGCACGGATGTGCCCGGCCTGATCGACCCTGGCGGCAGTCCTTTCGCGGACGTGCTCGAAGGGGTATCACTGAACCGGCCGGTTTACTACTTCGCCAACAAATTTGCGCCGCCAGTAGGCTACTGGCACCTACGGATTCCGGGCGACGTATCGCTCGGGCTCAATGCCGACCGCGCCCACCGCGCCGGATTTACGGGCCAGGGCATCCATGCGGTAATGGTCGATTCGGGTTGGTACCAGCACCCCTACTTCGTTGCCCGGGGCTACCGGATCAACCCCGTGGTGCTCGGGCCGGGCGCAGCCGCCCCCGAGCACGACGAAAATGGCCACGGCACGGGCGAGTCAGCCAACCTGTTGGCTGTCGCCCCGGACGTGGCTTTTACCATGGTCAAGATGAGTTTTGTGGATTCGGCCGGTGCCTTCCAGGCCGCCGTCGCCCTGAATCCGCACATCATTTCCTGCAGTTGGGGGTCAGACGTCCAAACTGGTCCGCTCCGCTCCGACGACAACGTTTTGGCTGCCGCAGTTGCCGACGCGGTGCGGCGGGGAATCATCGTCGTCTGCTCGGGCGGGAACGGTCACTTTGGTTTTCCTGGCCAGCATCCCGACGTGATTGCCGCGGGGGGCGTTTTCTTACAGCCAGACGGCTCGCTTAGAGCCAGTGACTACGCCAGCGGATTTGCCAGCTTGGTTTTTCCAGGTCGCACCGTGCCGGATGTGTCCGGCTTGGTGGGCATGCAACCCCATGGCGCGTACATCATGCTGCCGGTAGAGCCCAGGAATCAGATTGACACGGGCGGCGCGGGCGGCGTCCATCCCGCCAGGGACCAGACGTTATCCTACGATGGTTGGGCCGCTTTTAGTGGCACTTCGGCCGCTGCCCCACAGCTGGCAGGCATCTGTGCGCTAATGAAGCAGGCCAATAGCTCGCTCACGCTGGCCGATGCCCGCGCCATTCTCCAGCGTACGGCCATCGACGTGACCCTGGGCAGCAGCCATCCCCGCACCGGCGGGGTTGCGGGGGTTGGCCCCGACCTAGCCACCGGGGCCGGGCTAGCTGATGCTCACAAAGCGACCATGCTCGCCCGCCTGCGGGCGGTAGTGCTGCCCCCAGGTACCGGGGTGGCGCCCCTTACGACGCCGGCCGATCCATCGACGCTGTTGGCCCCGGGTAAGCTGACGATGGACGAGTACCAAGCTTTTGAAGACATGCTGCTGGGAATCAGTCATTAACTACCTCCCGACAGCAGTATTTCTATTCCCAACTTCAAACTATATATGCCATGGAAAACCAAGAACAAAGTAGGTTCGAGTACGACGAATGGATCGAGCAGGTACGCCCCGACCTACGCAGTACGGACCAATTAACGCTGTTACAAGGCTTTATCGGTCGGTCGTCGGAGAGCGGACACCTTCGGGTATACTCCGACGAAAGTTTGAACAACTTCGTGGAAGTGCCGGAAGACGCGATTGTACATGCCGTGAAGTTAAGCGAGGCCGACTCGCCGCTGGGGGCAGCAAGCTCTGGCTCCGCTCCGATGTGGTGGTCACCTATGGCGACCCCAAAGCGGCGAACCGCCCGAGAACCACCTTCCTGGAAGGTGACCTGATGCAGCAATACGCTACCCAATACGGTGGGGGCTATGATGCCATGGGTGGGGGCTACGATGCCATGGGCGGCGCAGGAGCTTTCGGCGGCCAGTTCGAACCCGCGGGTGGTGGCCAAGGCGGCGGACAGTTCATGGCGACGGTTCCGGCCATTCAGTGCGTACAACCCGTCCGGACGGTGATTGGTCCCAACTGTCCGGGGCCGGTGTTGCAGACCTCGGTCCGGACGATATGCAGACCTCTCACCTGTCTGAGAACCGCCTGTGGGCCAGTCACCTGCCTGAGAACGGCCTGTGGGCCGCAAACCTGCTTAAGAACTTTGTGCGGGCCGCAAACCTGCCACCCGATTATATGCGGCGGTATACCCTGCCAGTTCACCTCACGCCCCCCCATTACCATTACCATCACGGGCCCCACAGGTACTATCACTGGGCCAACAGGGACAATTGGTGGGGGCCCTATCGCTCAGCCAGGCGGCGGCTTTATGGGTGGGCAAGGCGACCCTAACATGGGCGGCTACTACGGGACTTTCAATCCCTATATGATGTACTAATCTTTAACTTAAAAAGGGCGAGTATTGGTACCGATCACCAATGCTCGCCCTTTTTCTTGCTCTTCCCGTGCATGCTGCTAACTGGATTTAACATCGCCTATTATTTACTGGACAAAGGGTATCTCACTCCTGATGCCATTCTGGACGGCACGTTTACGGCGCACCAGACATCCAGCCGCAACGCTAACTACCTGATTAATCGGGATAGTGAACCCAATGATGGGGCAGATCGGGCGTTGTTTGTCAAGCAGGTGCAGAATTGGGATCAGGAGAAAACGCAAACGCTCCGCACCGAAGCCACCTGCTATTGGTTGGCCAACAACGAAGCGGCGTATGCACAGCTTAACACCTTTTTGCCCCGCTTTATTGAGTTTGATCACCCCAATCACATTCTCATCACCGAGGCGGTACCCGGAAGCATTAATCTCCACGACTTCTACTTACAAGAGCGGCAGTTTCCACTTCCGCTGGCCACCCAGCAGGCCGAGCTACTCAGCTCGTTTCACCAACGCACCATTACCGCCGAGCAGGATTTGCCCAGCTTCCGGCTGTTTCGGCGGCAGCCACCGGTAGTGTTCGTATGGAGTGCCTCCAACTTCGCCAACTACAACCCTCAGCAAAGCGAAGCGGAACGGCAGATGATTCACCTGATCACGGACAACCACGACTACATGCAGCGGCTGCAGGCCGTGCGCGACCAGTGGCAGATCAGCAGTCTGACGCACGGCGATATAAAGCCCGCTAACTTCTTGATTCATCGGGACGCTCTGCAAACGAATCGCTACGATTTGCGGCTCATCGATTGGGAAACCGCCGATATTGGGGACCCTTGCTGGGATGTGGCCGCGGTATTCCAAAGCTATCTTTTCTACTGGGTAGTGCACGAGCCACTCTCCCCCCAGCGGCCCAGTCCCCTGCTGCTAGCAATACCTACGGCTTCTCCTTAGAAGCCATGCAGCCTTCCATTCGGCAGTTCTGGGAAGTATACGCGCAGCGCATGCGGTGGTCGGCCGAAGAAACGCGCCAGAACTTGCAAAAAACCGTGGGCTACTGTGCGCTGAAACTGATTCATACCTGCTACGAAAGCATTCAACAAGCCCCAGCCATGCCGCCCCACAGTGCCCGCCTGCTGCAGCTTAGCCTGAATATGCTCCGCTCACCCGATGAGGCCATTCGGCAGGTCCTGGGACTGTAACCTTTCTTCCGGCTATGGCGACCTCCTACCAGCACCAACTTGACACTATTCTAGGCAGTGTACTGATTGATTCGGCCCAACGACAAATCAAGATCGCGCGGGCGCCAGCACCCGTTGACTTCGCACCGGATACCCTACGCCCCACCCTAGCCGGGGTGTTGTACCAGCATTTCTACCACGCCGACGATGCGCCAGGCGCTTTACCCGCGGCGGCACCCGATCTATCGTTTGAGGAGCGATTACGTCGTCATAATCACTCTACCGAGCGCTTCGACCTGCCGTGGATAGTGGAAGAGGTCGACCAAGCGGGGGTTGCGTACGCTACCAAAGGCAATCAGAAGCGCATGCTGTATCCGGGCGAATACGTGTTCAATACCCCGAAGCGGGGCCCCGTGCAACCGGGGGACGTTCTTCGGCTACTCGCCCGCGCCGAACACCGGGACGCTAAGAGCGGTTTTTATTTTGTCTTCGGCCAAACACCAGGCGACGATTCGATAGCGCTTCAAACCCGGATTTACTTCCATCTGACCGCCGACGGGGCCGCTCCGCTGACCGCTTGGATAACGCAGACGCTCAATGCGTATCGGGTACCGTTCCAGTTCAAATGCCTCAATCGCTCTGACCTCTACGGCCGCAACGATTCGGCCGTGCTCTACCTCCAAAAGCCGTTGGTAAGCTTCGTGCTTCAGCTACTGGCCGATGATGTGAGCCATTTTGCTCCCCACTTGCGTTCCTCCGTGCCGCTATTTACCCGATGCTTGATGCCCGGTATTGCTTTCGCGGAAAGCCCGCCCAACCCCAACGAAAGCTTTGGCACCAGTCGGTGTGGGCTACTGGCCCAAGGCATTGCTAACGCGGTAGAGGCCCAGCTTCCCTCCAGCCACTATGCCGAGCGCGTGCAGGCGGTCTTTGAGCAGGTTGGACTTTCGTTGGAGCACCCCTATCTTAATCCTCGTTCCCACTATCCTTACCATTTTCCGGCGGCTTTCGCCTAGCCTCACCAGCACAGCAATTCTTAGTTTCCTTCTTCTGCCCCGGGTGCTCTACCGCGTTATGGAAACCGCCTTATCTACTGCTCAGGCCAACCCAGCTACTACGCCCGCTAGCGGTGCGTTCCTCGAAACGGCGGCCGATATCGGCCGGAGCCTGTGTCGCGACGCTATCTGGCACGGTGACCGCTGCAACTTCTTGACCTCCACCAATGACCCCGCCTTTACCTACCCTAAACCTTATTTTAAAGCGCTGGAAGCGGATTTTTACGGCGGCGCGGCGGGAGTAGGCTTTTTTTTAGCCGCCCTCGGCCATGCGACCAACGACGCCCTCGTTCGCCAAACCGCTCTTGGCACCTTGCGCAATGCCCTGCTTACCGCCCACCGAATTGCCCCCAGGCAGCGCTGGGATTCTTTGTCGGCCGCACGGGCGTGGCCTATGCCGCCATTCGGGCGGGCCAGTGGCTCCACGATGAGAAGACACTATGGGAGGGGCGCCAGCTGCTGGAGCACGTCACGAGCTTAGACCTGCACCTTACCGGCCTCGACGTAGTGGATGGGGCCGCGGGGGCTATTCCGGCGCTCATCCAGCTGGAAAGGGAGTACCCCTCCCCTGCCCTTCGTTCCTTTATTGTACAGCTGGCCGATCAGTTGGTTTCCAAGGCCGACCGGTCAGCGCGGGGTTGGTCCTGGAACACCATCACCGGCGGGGACCATCCCAACCTCACGGGCTTTGCCCATGGAGTAGCGGGGATTGTGAATGCGCTGCTGGAAGCGTACGCCTTCACGCAGAATCCGGCCTATCAGGAAGCCGCATTCCATGGGCTGCGCTACGAGAATAGCTTTTTCGACCAGCAACAGCAAAACTGGCCCGATTTCCGGCTAACAGGTATACAAGATCCGGCCAATGGCGGCGGATATGCGGCTGGCCCCACTTGCTCGTGTGCGTGGTGCCACGGGGCACCTGGCATTGCGCTATCCCGCCTCCGCGGCTATGAACTAACGCTTCATCCGGCCCTGAAGGCCGAGGCCGTAACCGCCGTAAAAACCACCGCTGCGCATTCGACCTGGGATCAGCAGCAGAATTTTTCGCTCTGTCATGGGCTGAGTGGTAATGCCGAGGTGCTGCTGGAGGCCGCCGATATATTAGCCCTTGCTCAATACCAGCAACAGGCAGCGGCTATTGGCCAAGCAGGTCAGGAACGCTACCGAACGACGGAGTTATGGGCCACCGGCTTGTATAACGCGTATCAGCTACCCGACTTTATGCTCGGCTTAGCCGGAATCGGGTATTTCTACCTACGACTCACTAATCCCCATGTGTATCCATCTGTTTTGTTACTGAGGTGATTCGTTACCCAGAGCACAACTTCTCGAAGGAGCCAAAGTCAAGCCCGTCACTTTTACGTGTCGCGTAATAATGCTCGCTGAGCGACCAATCGAAATAAAGATTTGGATACTAGTCATGACCCTATGAGAGAGGGTTTATACACGGGCAACCTCTGTCCTCTCACTATCATTGTTGGGGTAACTCCAGATTGATATAGTTACCCGAAATGGCCCTTACATGCCGTAAACACGATTCTTATTAGTTTTGGCTAGGCACCCAAACAAAAAAGCCGTCCCCACCCGGAAACGGCTTTTTTACTAGTCTCGGAACCGGAGAAAATTCCCACCCAACTCCGGCCCGATCCTGTTCGCTGGGCTTAGTGCCGGAACATCAGTTCGCGGTACTTTACCAGCGGCCAGTCCTCATCGGCCACCATTAGCTCCAGCTTGTCAGTGGAGCGGCGAATGGCGTCGAAACATGTTTTCACCTCGTCGCAGTAAGCAATAGCTCGGTCGCGGGTGTCTTCAATTTTATTAACTCTTTTGCGGCGCTCTACCATCTCATCCACGGTGGTTTTGATAGTAGAGATGTGGCGCGAAATGGCTTTGATAGTGTCCACCGTCACCTGCGAGAACTCATCATCGAGGCCCAGCTCGCGCAGCCCACGGATATTAGTGATTAGCTTGGTTTGATAAGCCAAAGCAGTCGGAATGACGTGGTTGATAGCCAAGTCGCCCATCGTACGGCTCTCAATCTGGATTTTTTTGATGTAATCCTCCAGCAAGATCTCGTGGCGGGCGTGCAGCTCTACAGGCGAAAAAATGCGGTGACGACCAAACAGATCAGCAGCATCTTCGCGAATCAGAGCATCGAGAGCTAACGGGGTGGTGCGCACATTGGCCAGGCCCCGACGATTGGCTTCGTCTTCCCACTCCTGCGAGTAGCCATTGCCTTCGAAACGAATAGCTTTGGAAGAAATCACGTACTCGCGCAACACCTCCACAATAGCTACTTCCTTCTTCTTGCCCTGCTCAATCAGCTCATCTACCGACTCTTTGAAGTCAATGAGCTGCTCGGCCACGATGGTGTTGAGCACTGTCATTGCCGAGGAGCAGTTGGCGGAGGAACCCACAGCGCGCAGCTCAAACTTGTTGCCGGTAAAGGCAAATGGCGAGGTACGGTTACGGTCGGTATTGTCGAGTAGAATAGCTGGAATCTTATCGATACCAAGCTTCAGGTAAATATTGTCGCCCTTATCCAGCGGCAGTTTGGCCGTGCGCTCCAGCTCGTCTAATACGGAGTTCAATTGCGAACCTACAAACACCGACATGATAGCCGGAGGTGCTTCGTTGGCACCTAGGCGGTGATCATTGGAGGCCGAGGCGATGCTGGCGCGCAGCAAATCGGCGTAGCGATGCACGGCCTTGATGGTTGTAATAAAGAAAGCCAAGAACTGAAGGTTTTCTTTCGGACGACGACCGGGAGCCAGCAGGTTTACGCCTGTATCGGTGCTCATCGCCCAGTTGTTGTGCTTGCCTGAGCCGTTTACCCCAGCAAAAGGCTTCTCGTGCAGCAACACCTTGAAGTTGTGCTGCTCGGCCACACGCTCCATGATATCCATCAGGAGTTGGTTGTGATCGACGGCTAGGTTGGCGTCCTCAAACGTGGGGGCGCACTCAAACTGGTTGGGGGCTACCTCGTTGTGGCGCGTTCTTAATGGAATGCCTAGGCGGTTGGCTTCTTCCTCGTAGTCAAGCATGAAGGCGTGCACCCGGCTGGGGATAGAGCCAAAGTAATGGTCTTCCAGCTGCTGGCCTTTGGCGGGCGCGTGCCCAAAGAGGGTGCGGCCGGTCATTACGAGGTCTGGGCGGGCATCATAGAGAGCCTTATCGACAAGGAAGTATTCCTGTTCAATGCCCAGAGTGGTATTTACCCGATTTACGTCTTTGTCGAAGTACTGACAAACGTCAACCGCGGCCTGCTCGAGAATAGCCAATGACTTAAGCAGCGGCGCTTTGTAATCGAGTGCTTCGCCGGTGTAGGCCACGAAAATAGTGGGTATACACAGCGTTTTGGCACCAGCAGTTTCGATAATAAAGGCCGGGGAAGTTGGGTCCCAGGCAGTATAGCCGCGTGCCTCAAAGGTATTGCGGATACCACCACTAGGGAAGCTCGACGCATCCGGCTCCTGCTGCACCAACGCTGAGCCCTTGAAGTTTTCAATCGGACGACCGTCGGAGTTCAGATCAAAAAATGAGTCGTGCTTTTCGGCGGTAGCACCGGTGAGCGGCTGAAACCAGTGCGTGTAGTGGGTAGCGCCCTTGGCCATAGCCCAGGTTTTCATGGCCGAGGCCACGGCGTCGGCCACGCTGCGCTCTACGGGCGTGCCTTGCTTGACGGCCGATTGTAGCTTTTTAAAATACTCGCCCGGCATCGTGGCGCGCATTGCATCCAGATTGAACACATTACGGCCGAACGTATCGGAACGACGCTCCCCAGACTGAACAACCGTCACGGGTCGACGCTGATCTACAAGTTCGAGGGCTTTAAAGCGGAGAATTGCCATGTAAAGTATAAGCGGGGTTAGTATTAATAAGGCAAATGTAGATCAACCACGTATTATTTTCCAAATACCCTTAAAAATTTAGGGTCTATCGGAAATATTTAGTCAGTTTTCAGCTAAATGACCCAATTATTTAATTGCTAATTGAAAATTATCACCAAGAGGGTAGTGATAGTCCGCATCATTGGCGAGAGGCTGCCTTCTGTAGTTTCAACCTCGCCTCACTGCGCTACCTTTGCGGCGTGAGAAACCGCTTTGCCTTCCAGCCGTGGTATTTTTTGTTCTGGCTGATTTTTTTCGTCGCCGTAAGGGCTGTTTTCTTGGGCTATCACTCGGCCAAAACGGCTGAGCTGTCCTTCAGCACAGTGGGGGGCATTTTTGGCTACGGCCTGCGCCTGGACGCTTCTACCGCAGCTTATTTGTGCATAGTACCGTTTGCTTTGCTGCTGGGGGCAATTTGGCCGGTCCGCGCTTCCCTACCGACCGACTGATTCGCTTCTACACCGCAGTGATGGGTGTGGTGGTTAGTGTCTTTACCGTGGCCGACTTAGAGCTGTATCGCGCCTGGGGCTTCCGCCTCGATGCTACTCCGCTACAGTATATTGACTCGCCGGCGGAAATGGTGGCCTCGGCCGGCAGTGCGCCCGTGCTGCTGCTGGGGGGCATTTTTGGGGGTTTGCTGGTGCTGGGCTGGGTTCTGTATAAAAAACTAGTGGGCCGTCTGACCGCGCTGCCAACTGGGTTTGGGCGGGGCCGGGCGGCGCTAGTGAGCCTGCTGCTGCTGGCCTTGCTGGTGGTACCTATGCGGGGCGGGGTGCAGCAAATCCCGATCAACCAGAGCGACGTATATTTTTCCAGTCAGCCCTTCGCCAACCACGCGGCCGTAAATGTGCCCTGGAACGTGCTGAACTCTCTGCTGCTCAAGAACAGTGGCCCGAACCCGTACCGGTTTATGCCCGATTCCACGGCTCAGCGCCTTGTCAAGCAGCTTTATCCGGCGCCAGCTATCGCAGCAGCCGCTGACTCTGGCCACTACAATATCCTGCGGACTTCACGGCCTAATGTGCTGTTTATCATCCTGGAAAGCTTCACGGCCAAGTTTGTAGCCAGCACGGGCGGCGAGCGAGGCGTGACGCCCACTCTGGATAGCCTGGCCCGCACCGGCGTAGTCTTTACCAATTTGTACGCCAGCGGCGACCGAAGCCAGAAAGGTCTTGTGGCGCTGCTCAGCGGCTACCCCAACCAGCCGACGGGCAGCATTATTAAGGTACCGCGCAAAACCGAACGCCTCCCCCATTTGGCGCGCTCCTTCCAGCAGGCTGGCTACCGCAGCTCCTATTATTATGGGGGCGAGCTAGCCTTTGCCAACATGAAAAGCTACCTCGTGGCCGCGGGCTACGACCAGTTCACCGAGCGCACGGATTTTGCCCCCCAAGAGCAAAACTCAAAATGGGGCGCCCACGACCACATCCTTTTCAACCGAATCCTCACTGATTTAAGTCAGAAGGCGGCCACCACCCAGCCTTTCTTTCTCACGGCTTTCACTCTCAGCAGCCACGAGCCCTTTGAGATTCCGATTCCGCCGAAATTTCCTGGCACCAGCGAAACGGCGCTGTTTCGTAACTCCGTGTATTATACCGATTGGGCGCTGGGCCGCTTCCTGCGCCAAGCCAGCCAGCAGCCCTGGTGGAACAATACGTTGGTGGTGATGGTGGCGGACCACGGCCACCCATTGCCCGGCAATTCTGCCAATGAAAGTCCGGCCAAATTCCATATTCCGCTGGTGCTCGCTGGCGGGGCGTTGCGTCCGGAAGTGCGGGGCCGCGTTGTAGCTGAGTTTGGCGCGCAAACCGATGTGGCTACTACCTTACTCGCTCAACTTAACCTGCCAACCAAAGAGTACGTTTGGGGCCGCGATTTACTACGCCCGGGGGGCAAATCCTTTGCGTTTTATAACTTCAACGATGGTTTCGGGATGCTTACCCCCACTGGCGCCGTCACTTACGACCATGTCGCGCGGCGCGTGATTTCGCGTGATGCCGGGGTGCCAGAGGCCCAGGTGCAACAGGGTCAGGCGTATCAGCAACTATCGTTTGAGGATTATCTTCAGAAGTAAACTAATAATCAGAACCTTACGGCATCGTAAACGATAAGTCGGCGCTGATCAGGTTAGCCGTCAGTCCCACGCTCTGGCGGTAGTAAGCATAGCGCACTTCCAGGGCTTTAAATTTGGCTACGCGTCCTTTGAAGGGCGTTTTGAACCGACCGATACCGTACACGGGCGAATAGCGTACTCCCAGCCCTATTTTGTTAGCGGAAAAAGCGGCCAGGTCGTAATCGGAAGTGAAGTATTGGTCGCTGATGGAGTGATCCAAATAAGGGGCGAAGTAGTTGGCGGCCGTCTGAGTGTGGTAGCGGTAGAACGGGTAAAGCACAAAAAACGGCGTCACTTTTACGGGCGCTTCCAGCTCCAGCGTATGCGCCGTAATGCCGAAATTATCGTTGTAGAAACGGTAGAAGCCGCGGAACTGCAGCAAGTCGGTGGCGTAGTAATTCAGTCGCAGCCCCACCGGGTATTTGTAGCGCTGACGAGGCAGCAATTCTGCCCTGGCCGTTCCAAAATTGCCCCCCGTTTCCCGAAAATACACCCGATGAAAGGGCGTGCTCAGCAATCCTCGCTGCGCCACCAGCTCGGTGCTCACGGCTACCTGTAGGCGCCGATTAATCACCTGCGAATACACCACATTCAGGTTGTAGCTCTGGCGCGTATCGAAGCCGGAGCCGTGCTCACCCCCGCCATTCACGCGCAGTTCAATGGGCAGAATGAGGGTAGCGCGGTCGAAAAAGGCCTGGCCAGCCACGCTCAGCTCCCGGTTACCATCGGCTGAGGCGCGTGCCCAGGAGCCCGTGACATTAAAAGAGGTATAGTCGTATTCTTTGGAAAAGCCTCCGCCCACTCCCACAATGGTACGCTTATCGGCGAGCTGGCGCGCGAGGCCCAAATCGAGGTGGTAGCGGGTGTCTTGGCTGGAGGCCGACGATAAAACCTGGTCAATCCGATCGGTGGAAGCAGAGGAGTAATAATCCATTCCCAGGTTGGCCGAAACACGCGTGACCGAGTCCAGAGGCACATTCAGGATGATTGTCGGCGTCACATCGGTCAACTGCTGCGTGCCGATGCCACCTTCCACGGCCCCGCGGTTGCCGTCCTGGGAGTAGTAGCTGGAAAGAATATTAAGCTCGGTTTCGCCGTGGTTGCTGGGGTTGGCCGGACTGGGTGCCGTGGTAGCCGGCGCACCGTAGCCGTCTACGCGGTTGGGGGTAGGCGTCACCTGCGTCCACCCTAGCATAGGAAGCAACAACAGGACCGCAGCAAGAGAAAAAGGGGTTGCGCGTAGCATGAGCGAGGAAATCAGACCAAAGATTAATTGCAGCCGCAGCCGCCCCCTACTTTGCCGCCGTTGGCACCGCCCGCGCCTTCGCGGTAGCTTTCAACATTGGTCTCGTAGGTTTGAATGCGCTTATTGGCCAGCTGCATATCCTCGTCATTGAGGTAGACTTTTTGGTAAGCGGCTACCGATACGCAGCCGGTAAGGGCGCTGCTGCTGAGCAGAAAAAAGCCCCCCAGCGCCAGCCAGGTCAGTTTAGGATAGCTCATGGCTTGGGAGAGGAAGTAGCCGCCGACGCTGGTTGGCCGGCATCTTTGTAATAATTGACTTGCATGCCCCTGGAAGTCAGCGTGCGGCCATCGTTGGTAATAAGCGTGCAATCCACGCCTTTGAGGCGATTAATAAAGGCTAAGCCTTCCTCCGGGCCCTTCACAAATACCACCTCATCGAGGCCGTCGGCCAGCTCTACATCGGGGCAAATGATGGTCACGGAACGCAGCCCCGTGGCCGGATAGCCGGTGTGCGGATTAATGATGTGGCCGTATTGCTGACCTTGCACCGTAAAGTACTGCTCGTAGTTGCCGGCCGTCACCACCGCCACATCCGATACGGTCAGCCACGAGGATACCGACTGCGGGTGGGCGGGGTCGCCGATGGCAATGCGCCACAGGGAGCCGTCGGCCTGCCGCCCCCAGCACGATACATCGCCCGAGCCGTTGATCAGGCCGCCAGCAATACCCAGTTGTTTCAGCAGCGCCTGCGCGCGGCGCACGCCATAACCTTGCAGAATGCCCGCCAGATTCATGCGCATGCCTTTGTCTTGCAGCATCACGGAGTGCTTCGCGGGGTCGAGCAGCACTTTGCGGTAATCGATGCGGGCCACCGACGCTTTTACAACCTCTGGCGCGGGCAGGGCGTGTTCCTGACGGTCAAATTTGTAGATTTTCTCCCCGCCGGCAAACGTAATATCGAAGGCGCCACCACTCAGGGTCGAAAGCTTCAGTGTGCGTTGAATCAGATCGAAAACCTCCTGATCGACCACCACCGGGTGCAAACCAGCGGCCCGGTTCACCTGCGTAATCTGCGAAGTAGAATCCCAATAGGAACATAACCGATCGATGCGCCGAATTTCCTGGAGCCCTGCCCGGATGGCCCGCCACGCCAGCGAATCATCCGCCGACACGGCCGTGATAGTGAAGTGTGAGCCCATAAGCTGGGCGCTGCCGGTAAAGTTGCGGGGCTTAGGCGCGGCCGCAACGGAGGAAATTTGCCCCCCCATTAGCGTTAGCAGCAACAGGACCAGAGCCGCTCGCGCCAGGAAGCCCTTAGGCCAATTTAGAAATGTGCGCACGGGGCTTATTTTTTGGCCAGCAATTGTGTGAGGTAGGCATCGTAGGCGGCAGCTCCCCCGGGTCGGTACCCAGTTTTGGCCAATACCTTGCCCTCAGGCGACAGCAGCACGACCAGGGGAAAAGAGCCTTCCTTGTTCAATTGAGCGGCGGCTTCTTCGTTTGATTTCATCTGGGCAGCGGGCAGCTTATTTTTCTTGCTGCGCGGAAAATCAAAGCGGGCCAGCACGAAGCGCTGTTGAGCGTACCGCTGAAACTCCGCCTGATCGAATACTTCCTGCTTCAGCATGATGCACGGCTTACACCAATCGGAGCCCGAAAAGACGGCCAGCACGGGCTTGTTGGTGGCTTTTGCTTGCTGTAAGGCGCCAGCGAGGTCGGTATTCCATGTAATGACCGGCGCTTGGGCCCTGGCATCGCAGAAGCCAAGCATGGAAAGCAGGAGCAGAATGACAAATCGCATGACGGCGGCGGCTTAATTTGAGATTAAATTTAGATTAAAATCTTTACTGCATACAATTTCACCGGCTTTTAAGTTTGCGTTCTAGGCTTTGTTTTAAGCGCTACAATCAGCTATCGTACACGGCACCCGTAAAACCTGTCTTCCTTCGTACCTTTGCGGCTTCTTATGGAAACCAAGAAAGTTGCTTTTTACACGCTGGGCTGCAAGCTCAATTTCTCCGAGACGTCGGCCATTGGGCGGCAGTTTGAGGAGCGCGGCTTCCGCAAAGTCCCCTTCGAGGACGCGGCCGATATCTACGTCATCAATACCTGCTCCGTCACCGACCACGCCGACCGCAAATGCCGGAAGGTGGTTAAAGAGGCTCTGAAGCATAATCCGGAGGCCTTCGTGACCATTGTAGGCTGCTACGCGCAGCTAAAACCCCAGGAAATAGCGGAGATTCCGGGCGTACACGCCGTGTTGGGCGCGGCCGAGAAATTTCAGCTCGTGGATATTCTGGCTGGCTTCGAAAAAGCCCCCCAGACGCAGGTATATGCCAGCCCAATTAGTGCCGCCACGGAATTTCACGCCGCCCATTCCTTCGGCGACCGTACGCGCACTTTCCTTAAGGTGCAGGACGGCTGCGACTACTCCTGCTCGTTTTGCACCATTCCGCTGGCCCGCGGCAACAGTCGCTCGGGCAGTGTGCAAAGCGTGGTAGAGCGCGTGCAGGGCCTGGCCACGACCGGCGTAAAAGAGATTGTGCTCACCGGCGTGAACCTCGGCGACTTTGGCTTGCAGGGGGCAAATCGGGAGCGGCTGGAGAATTTTTATGATCTCGTGCAAGCTTTGGACGAAGTAGAAGGCATCAACCGCTTTCGTATTTCCAGCTGCGAGCCCAACCTGCTCACCGACGACGTAATTCGCTTCGTGGCACAGTCGCGGCGCTTTATGCCCCACTTTCATATTCCGCTGCAAAGCGGTTCGGACAAGATTTTGGGCCTAATGCGCCGCCGTTATCGCCGCGCCCTCTACGCCGACCGCGTGCGCCTGATTAAGGAGGTAATGCCCCACGCCTGCATTGGTGTTGATGTGATTGTGGGCTTTCCGGGCGAAACGGAGGAGGATTTTCTGGAAACCTATCAATTCCTAAACGATCTGGACATCAGCTACCTGCACGTTTTCCCGTATTCAGAACGCGAAAATACCCTGGCGCCCACCCTACCCGGCCGTGTGCAGGACCGCGTGCGGCACGAGCGCACCACCCAACTGCGAAGCCTGTCGGAGAAGAAAAAACGTCATTTCTATGCCCATCACGTAGGTCAGGAGGCAGAAGTTCTTTTCGAGGATGATGTCACCAACGGCATAATGGAGGGCTTCACACCGAATTACATCCGCGTGGCCGTTAAATATGACCCGTTATTGGTCGGCGAGCTGAAGCGCCTGAGACTCAGTGCTGTTAATCCGCAAGGGCAGATGGAAGCCGAAGAACTTGGCTTCGAAGTGTTGCAGCATTAACAAAAAGGTATAGCATCTGCCGAGCGTCAAAATCAGATGCTGTACAAAACAGGAATGCCCAGACCCTAAGGTCTGGGCATTCCTGTTTTTCTATGAAAACAACCCTGGATTATGCCTTTCGCTGCATTAAATCTAGCATCTGCTGCATGAGGCGCTGCTGCTCTTGCAAGTGCTGATTACGCAGCTCGGCCATAGCCAGCTGATGCGCCATTTGCTGAGTATAGAGCGCGGTTTGCCAGCTAGGATCCACCTGACTGTAAAGCGTAGCCCCTGGAATAACGGCGGCTACCTCAGGCATTGGTGGTTGCGCCACAGCGGCGGCAGTAACTGGTGCCGCTACTGGGCTAGCTGCTTGAGTCTCAGCCTCGGGCTCAGCAACGGTTTGTGACGCAGAAGTTTCGGGGGCAGGCCTCGCAATGGAAACGGCAGCCGGGGTAGCCGCGGCGGGCTTTTCTTTGATTGCAAGAGGCTTGGGTGAGTTGTTTTCTGCCCGATCTGCGTTGCTCTTTGCTTCGCCTGATTCCGCCACCATCGGCCCGGTGCCCTGCAATAGCCAGTCTTTTGACAGATTTGGATACACTTCAAATACTTTGCACAAAAGGTCAAAACCCGGCTTATTACGCTCGTCCACCAGATGCTGAATCACGGTCGCAGTCTTATCCAGCGACGCAGCAAAGGCGTTTTTTGAAATACCTAGGTAAGCAATAAATTGCGCAAAGCGCTGACCAACAGTTGTATTTTCAGGCATATTCAAAAGGTTGTCGCTGTCTAGGCAGCAAGATATAACCAAATGAATAAAATTGTTTTCTAGTCGGCGCGGCAGCTACAAACCATGTGGCGCGAAGAGCCGCATGGGCGAGGCAAAAATTTTGGGGCGAGAGTCGGATTTCTCCTTTATGCAAACGCCCGCCTCCAGATACCAGAGGCGGGCGTTTGAAATTTTCAGCAGCTAATCCGACGGAGCCGGGACTCGCTCCTACTCGTACCGCAACGACTCGATCGGGTCGAGGCCGGCGGCTTTGCTGGCCGGATAGTAACCCGAGGCCAGCCCCACGCTCACGCAGATTACCAAGCCAATCATCATCCATAGCCAGGGCACCAAAAACGCACCGCCACCGGGAATAAAGAGCGAAATAGCGTTACCGCCAGCCACGCCAAGCACGATTCCGAGGGCGCCGCCCATCACGCAAATCACGATGGCCTCAATGAGAAACTGCTGGCGAATCTGGAGGGCCGTGGCGCCCAGCGCCTTGCGGATCCCGATTTCGCGGGTGCGCTCCGTCACCGAGACCATCA
The DNA here is from genome assembly GCF_004355185.1 of Hymenobacter radiodurans. Classification (NCBI taxonomy): domain Bacteria; kingdom Pseudomonadati; phylum Bacteroidota; class Cytophagia; order Cytophagales; family Hymenobacteraceae; genus Hymenobacter; species Hymenobacter radiodurans. The sequence goes on along the minus strand of NZ_CP037922.1, from coordinate 2,030,779 downwards.
TGATATTCATGAGGGCGATGCTGGCGCCGAGCAGCGTAATAAAGCCCACAATAAAGCCCCCCATCCGCAGATTACCCGACAAACTATCCAGCGTAGCCACGGCAGAGTCGCTGCGCTCCAACTCAAACGAGTCTTCCTGCCCGAGTCGGTCGCCGCGCACGGCGCGCATGATGCCGGTGGCCTGCCCCATGATAAAATTCAGGTTATCGGGGTCGGTGGTGGCCGTTTTAATATCGAAGGTAAGCGCCCGCTGCCGGGGCAATTGGTTACCAGTAATCAAGGGAATAAGCACAAGCCGGTCGGCCCCTCCGCCCCCGCCCATGCCACTGCCGCTGGCTTCTAGCTGCCCAATTATCTGGAAGCGCTGGCCCAGAAAGAACACGTATTGATCGATGGCGGATTGATCAGGAAAAAGCTTTTCCTTGATTTCAGTGCCTACAATGGCCACATTGGCGCCCACCTCCAATTCAGTAGGCGAAAACGAGCGGCCATCCTCCAGGTTATAGCTCTGAATGCGCAGGTAGTTCTCGTCGCCGGCTACTACCTGCATATTGGGGTTGGTTTTGAGGCCGCCGGCTTTTACTTCTGTAGCGCCGGTAATGAAGGCAGAAATGCCTACCTGCGCAACGTCACCGAGGCGCTCTTTGTACTGCCGGGCCTGTAAGTAATTGATGGCCGGATAGGTACGCCCCTGCACACCGCCGCGCCGGAAGCGGTTGGTATACCCCTTAGCCGTCATCTCAAAGGAATTGGCCCCCAGACTGGCAAACGTGTTGGTCAACGACGACTTGATGGCGTCGATGGCCGTGAGAATTCCCACCAGCGACATGATACCGATGCTCACAATAAGGGCCGTGAGCACGGTGCGCAGCAGATTACTCTTGATGGAACGGAAAGCCTCGCGGATGTTTTCTAGCAAGTGCATAATAGCGGCCTGATGGCGACAAGACGAAAAGAAGAAGACCGAGAAAAAACCCTCTTAAACCGGTCTGAACAAGCTAGCAGCCACGATTTGGGCCGATGCCTGGTGATGCAAGTTAGCCGGTTTTGGGCAGATTCCGTCCGGGTTTTGCTACCTTTAAATCATTCCTAAATGCTGCGTTTCCTCCTTCCTCACCCGTCTTTGTCTCATTAATCGTTATTCGCCTATCCCGGTTATATGTCTCGTAGTATGTCTGCTCACTTTTTGACTCTAAGAATCTGATGCTACTAAAACGCTTTTCGTTTCTGCTGTTGCTGGCGGCCCTGTGGCTGGGAGCACCTCTGGCCGCCTGGGCCAACCAGATTCTGATTCCGATGGATGAGGCGCAGAAAGAGCACCTGAAGGCCTACGGCGCTACCTACTGGCTGCTCAGCAAACAGGTGGAGGTCGATTGGCTGCTCAATTACCGCGGGGGGGCTTTTTCCTGTGCCTCAGCCCCGGGCATCGAAAACGAGCTGACTGTGCGCGGGGTAAGTTTTCAGGTGATTTCCTCGGCCCAGTACGGCAATATTTTGCAGGAAATAGCTGATCCTAATGCCAATATGGACATTATGAAGCTGGAGAAAGTACCCAAAATTGCAGTGTACACGCCCAAGGATAAACAGCCTTGGGACGACGCCGTGACGATGGTACTAGCCTACGCCGAAATTCCATACACCCAGATTTACGACGACGAAGTGCTGCGCGGCGACCTGCCCAAGTACGATTGGCTGCATCTGCACCACGAAGACTTCACGGGCCAATACGGTAAGTTTTACGCCTCCTACCGCAACCGGCCCTGGTATCAGCAGCAGCAGCGCGACTCGGAAGCGGCAGCTAAGCGCAACGGCTTTGCCAAAGTGAGCCAGATGAAAGGCGCTGTGACGGTCAAAATGCAGGAATTTATTGCTGGCGGGGGCTTTTTGTTCGCCATGTGCTCCGCTACCGACTCCTACGATATTGCCTTGGCCGGCCTCGGCCTTGATATGGTAGAAAGTATGTACGATGGCGACCCCGCCGACCCGCAGGCTCAAAGCAAGCTCAACTTCAATCGTACGCTGGCTTTCAAGGACTTCCAACTCGTGCGCGACCCGTATCAGTACGAGTACTCCAGCATTGATATGCAGCCCTACGAGCGCGGCGTGTACGAAGACAACGACTATTTTCAGCTCTTCACTTTCTCCGCCAAATATGACCCAGTGCCCACCATGCTCACCCAAAACCACGAGAAGACCGTGAAGGGTTTTATGGGCCAAACCACCGCTTTCCGCAAAAGCCTGGTGAAGTCCGACGTCATCGTGATGGGCGAAAACAAGCAGTCCAATGAGGTGCGCTACATGCACGGCACGCTGGGCAAAGGCACCTGGACGTTCTACGGCGGCCATGACCCCGAAGACTACCAGCACTTGGTGGAAGAAGAGCCCACTGACCTAGCTCTGCATCCCAACTCGCCCGGTTACCGCCTGATTCTCAACAACATTCTGTTTCCAGCTGCGAAGAAGAAGAAGCAAAAAACCTAAATAATACTCGCCACTATAGGTAGCGAAATAACGTAGCGAAAAGCCCCCAGATGATATCTGGGGGGCTTTTTCACTATTGAATTTGGTGCTTCTATTTAGCGGTAGTCAGCTGAGTAGTGGGGCTGATCTGCACGATTTGGCGTGGCAATGCCGGAATATCTTCGTTTTTGTACGGGTCGATATCCAGCGTCAGCTGCACTAGTACGGGTTGCCCATTGGCCACTCCCGACACGATAAGCTGGTACGCCATGCCACCTGCCTCTGTCATATAACTCAACTTGAAACCTTTGGCGGGCTTCCCGGCGATGTAGCACTCAAAAGGAGCCATGTCGGTCCGCTTGTGTTCCCGCTTCATTTGCTTGGCAAATTCCTCCGGCGCCGTCTTCATGACCGCGTAATCCATGTACATCCAGGTTATGTCGTATTTATCGCATTTCACCTGATACGGACTTGCGCTTGTGCAGCCATCGGCAACTTCTAAATTCTGTCCACAAAAGTTAACGGTGGGCGTAGGCGTGGGCGTTGAAGTCGTGTTCGGTGCTTCCGCCTGCCCAAAGGCCAAGGATGAGCAAAACAACAAAACGAGAGTACAAATACTTTTCATGGCTATAAATATGCGCATTATCCGGTTGTCGCAAAAATATTCAATTCAGCAGCTCGCCAATTACTGGGGATTTGATGTTTCTGCTAAGCTGGCGTCAGTGGAATTTGATTCATTTCTACAAACAGTGTGCCTCTATATTTTCATATTCATCTTTTGAGTGTTTTATATGGTCAAGTCAGGCTCTGCCATACCCGTCAGGATGCAAGTCTGAATGAAAGCGCAGGTTCTTTCCCGTAAATTCATACACGAAATGAATTAGGCCGTATGGAGGTCTTGGGGGGCAAATTCAGCAATCCTGACTAGCTCACCCCTCATTCGCTTCCGCCCCGACTACCCTTAACCCTGTCCGTATGGATCTTGATCATTCCAACTACGGCTTTTCGGCCAGCAAAGAAGAAGACCGCCTGACCGAAGACCTTACCAATCCCCTGCCCCGAGCGGTCCTCCGATTCAACTCCTATTCTCTACTCGACGGTGAATGGCGCTTTGCTATCGACGAGGCCGACGCGGGCCTGCGCGACGGCTGGTACCTGGGCCACGACTACAAGCACACCGCCCAATGGCCCGGCTCCATTGAAGAGCACATGCTAGAGTCTAAAGAGCATCCTCACTCCGTTGGCTGGCACGATAAGATCGTGGCGTGGTATGAGCGTGAATTCACGTTACCGGAGCTGGATGAGTCGTTGGAGCAGTCACGCACCATGCTCCAGTTGACGTTTGGGGCCTGCGGCTACGAAACGCGGGTGTGGCTGAATGGCCGTTTGCTTCGCACGATAGAGGGCGAAGATGTGCATTATGGCGAGTACACGTCGTTTTCTTACGAGCTACGCCAGGAAAATCTGCACCTCGTCAACCGCCTTACCGTGCGCATCGCCGACACGATGGATGCCGAAACTCCGCGTGGCAAGCAGGAATCGCACGTGTATAAGCGTGGTGGTATCTGGTACCAAACGTATACCGGCGCGGTGCGCAGCGTATGGCTGGAAGTAGTAGAGCGCAACCGCCTTCGTTCCCGCTTGGGGGTGGTGAGCATCGTGGAAGACCAGCTAGTCCGCTTTAATCTTACTACCCGCGTCCACGACCCCGGTTGTTATACCCTGCGTCTCAAGGTGTTTGAGCGCGACGCAGCGGATGATAGCAGCCCCCTCGCCACCTCCGATTTTCCCTTGCGCTTGGAGGCCGGCCAGAAATCGCAACGGGTAGTGCTGGAGCTGCCGGGCGCGGCTCTGTGGTCAAACAGCTCGCCTCACCTGTATCGCCTCGTAGCCCAGCTTATTGATCCTGATGAGTACACTGCTCAAATCGAAACGTATTTCGGGCTGCGCAAAATAGAGGCCCGGGGCCGTTATGTGTACTTGAATAACCAGCCTATCTACCTTGATGGTATTCTGTACCAGCCGGGCACAGCTACCTACGAGGAAATGCGCAAGCATATGTACGCCATGAAGGAACTGGGCTGCAACCTGGTGCGCGTGCACATCGCCGGCGTCGATCCGCGCATTTATAACCTGGCCGATGAGCTAGGCCTGCTGCTTTGGGTGGAAGTGCCCAGCCCCCACAGCTCTACCCGCGAAGCCGCCAGAACCATCAGGCCGAATTGCTGCGCATGGTGGCGCTTATTGAGACGCACCCTTCCGTAGTAATTTGGAGCCTGTATAATGAAGATTGGGGAGCGCAGGATATTGCCACCAATCCCGAAACGCGGTCTTATATCGTGGATATGTACCACTATATGCAAATTGCGCACCCGCAGTTTCTGGTGGTGGATAACGATGGCTGGCACCACATTTCCCACACGGGGCGACTGAAGTCCGACCTGCTCACGGCCCACCTCTACACCCCCGATCTGGACCGCTGGCGCGAGCTGCTCGACCGCCTCGTGGGGGGCGAAATGGAAGGCACGGCTGCCTTTCCGCTCGTAGTGGGCGACCCATTTTTTTACCGCCGCCAGGTGCCACTCATCGTCAGCGAGTGGGGTGGTTTTGGCTTTCCCGACTACGGTGGCCCCAAAGATGCCAATGAGCGCACGGAGCGAATTCGCGATTTCAAACGTGAGCTGCGGGCCCGCCCTATTGCCGGCGATGTGTATACCCAGGCCACCAATATTGAGGATGAGCGCAATGGCCTCATCGATCCGCAAACGGGCGAATTGAGTGTACCGCCGGGCCTGCTGGCCTCGCATACGGAAGAACAGCAGGGGCAGCCACAGACCACCAAGCCGCAGGCATCCTAGTTCAACCAACAAAAAGCCCCCAGAAGTCGTCTGGGGGGCTTTTTGTTGGTTCACGAATTCTTAGCGGCTTGTTATACTTACAACGGTAGCTACAGCCTGCTGTTATTAGTGCATCCGGTCGTCGCGCACGGGGAGGTTTGTTACAATTTCCCCCTCGATTTTTAGTAGCTCCTGCAGGCGCTCATCCACCGTCTGCTTGTCGCAATATTCCTTGGCAAGTTCCACGTAGCTCACGAAGTGACCAGCCTCCGATACCATTAGCTCGTAGTAAAACTTTGACAAATCGGGATCAGGGATATGCTTCCACAGCAGCTTAAACCGCTCGCAGCTACGGGCTTCTATCAGCGCGCTTACCAGCAACTGATCCATCAGCTGCCGCTCACGGGCGCCGCCCTTGCGAACATGCGCCATCAGCTGTACTACGTACTCGTCGCGGCGCGGACGCCCTAGCTCATAGCCCCGCTTGCGCAACTCGTGCAGCACCCGCTCGAAGTGGGCCCACTCCTCGGCTACCAGCTCCGTCAGCTCGTCAACCAGCCGCGTTTTTTCGGGATATTTCACAATCAGGCTAATGCCCGTGCTGGCAGCCTTTTGCTCGCAGTAGGCATGGTCGACGAGAATATCCTCGATGTTCTTGCTGGCAATATCCACCCAGCGCGGGTCGGTATTCAGCTTGAGCTTGAGGATGGTTTTTTCTTTTGACTCTTGTTCCATGGATTAATCGAAAAACTGCCACTTCAGGCCCACTTCAAAGCGGCGCGGTAACCCGGTATAGTAAGGCGTGGTGAAATAACCGTTGCGGTGCAGGCCTTGGTTCAGGTAAGCCATTTTCAGGAATACCGACACGGTACGAATATCGATGTTCACGAAGGCATCGAGCAGGGAATAACGCCGAATTCGGAACTGATCCTGCACGAAAAACTGCTGGGTACTGGGGCTATAATCGTAAGCCCGAAACCGCGACTGGTAATAATATTCCGTTCCGATCTGCCCAAACAGCGCCTTTTTGAAAATATAGCCCTGGTAGTAAACTTTCGCATTGGCTACTAAGCTAGGAATGCGCAAGCCTTCCTGGTCGCCGCCCAGCGTGTAGGTGCCCTGGTTATCGGCAAAGAAGTTACCGACCTGAAAGCGGTGCCGCACCCCAACGATAACCAGTTGCCGCTGCTCAGAAAGTTGGGCTGGCTCCGCTTGTGCATTGTAATAAACAAGGCTCGAAATGTTGGCCACCGCCACCGATGCTTGTAAACGCTGCTTGCCTAGTGTCTGATCGAGACGGCCCGTCAGCTGATTGACAAAAGTGTTTTCGAAACGGCTGTAGTTGTTCCACTCGTAATGATTGCCGCTGAATTCGCGCTCCGTGAGCGTAGGAGCATAAGAAGTGCTGTAAAACTCGGCCGTAATTGGGCCGGTACGCGCGGCTGCTTTTCCCCAATATTCGGGTTTGCGGCTCGCCTCGCCGGGCGCCGAAATGTCTGGCACCTTGATTTCTCCGGCGGCTTCTACCCCAAATATGCGGTAGCGGAAGGCCGCATTGCCCCCAGAAATATCTGGTTGTAGGTGCGTATGGGCACATTATCTTCCGCCACGGTTTCCTCAATCCGGCTACTCGTAGACAGCCGCGCCAGCCGGTGGCGACCGTACAGCCGGTACTCCACCAACTTTGTAGCTCCCAGTACCCCTACGCTGTTCTCCGCTTGCTCAAACGTCGCCCGGTCGTTCGTGACGTTGGGGCTCAGGCGGGTGCGCGGGTAATAAAGGGGCTCCGTCGTACCGCGCGGAATCTGGTCATCGTTATAGCGGTTGGTCTGGCGGCTGATGTCCATCACATGGAAAGCCGTGAGACCTTTACCCAGCAGCCGATAGGTTTGTGCTAGATGGATACGGTCGCGGTCGTCGCGGTTTCGGGCTTGCGTTAGCCACACCCGCTCATCGTCGTACTCGAACAGGTTCTCGGTCACGATGCGGTTATCATCACTGATATCCTCGGGTTGGGGTACAATACCACCCTGCTCGATGGCTTCATGCCGGGCAGTATTCACATTGAAAAGTAGATGATACCGGTCGTCGGTGGTTTGATAGCGCACAAAAAAGAGCACCCCTGAATGTCTGGTTAGGCCTTCCGCACCTACGTCTGTAAAGATCTTGTTGGAAGAGAACCGCTCGTAAGCGAAGCCCACGTTGGCGTTGCGCTTAATGCTCCGGCTGTACGACAACTCAAATACCTGCTCGCCGGTACCGCCCTGCACGAAGCGAAAAAACGTGTAGGGCGAGCGGGTATCATAGTACGGAATGGTGGCCGAGTTGCGCATGTACTTATCAAATACATTGCGGCCCAGACGGGCGCCAAGCTGGGTATTTGGCTCCCAGAGCAGGCGGCGCGAGGCCGTGCCGCCGTTGCCGAGGTCCTGCTGAAAAGTGCTGTCGTGGTACCAGTTGCGGGCCTGCTGCATCCCAACCAACGTAGTATCCACCATGCGGCCTTCGTGCTTTTCGCGCAACACGTCGGCCTCCCGAATGACGAAGGTGGTTTTGGCGCCGTAGAGTGTTTTGGTGGTGTCGTCGACAACCTGGGCCTGCGCTGTAAGTGGGTCAAAAAAGCCCCCCAGCACTAGCAATAGCCCCGTGAGCCAGCGAAAGAGCCGGCTAGCAGGCAGCCCACGGGCAGATTCTGAACAGTCGGGCACAGGCGTAGAGAAAAGCGAAAACAGTGAAAAGTCAGACAACAGCTTGGGGCTGAAAGTAGGGAGAAAGCAATTGCCGCAGCCGGGTGGCGTCATCGGCCAGAAACTGTACGGTAATCGGGATGTAAAAGACAGGCAACGGCGCTACCGCCGCCCGCAAGCTTGGTTCGAGCAAGCGCACGGCGTCCTTCTGGGTGGTAAAAACGCATTGACCGGGTTGTAATTGTGCAGCCAGAGCGGCCACATCGGCCGCGGTGAAGGCGTGGTGGTCGGAGTAGCTGGCGTGGTGCCTGATACGGTAGCCAGCGGCCGCCAGATATACCCGTAGCGGTTCGGGCTGCGCAATGCCCGTGAGCAGCACGATATCAATGCCGGGGGGCTTTTTCAGGCTGCCCAAGGCCACGGGCTCGCCGTAGGCATAGGTTGAAAAAAGAACCTGCACGTCGGGTCTGGCATAGCGCCGAACTTGGTGGGTTATTTCCTCGCGCTGGGCTGGAGTTAGCGTCTCGCTACACTTGGTGACTATCACAGCATCGGCACGGCGGGCCCCGGCACGGCTTTCGCGCAGACGCCCGGCGGGCAGCACATAGTCGGTATAAAACGGGCGCTGCTGCTCGGTAAGCAGAATGCTGAGCGCGGGACGTACGCGCCGGTGCTGATAGGCATCGTCCAGCACCACGGTTGTTAGATCAGGGCAAGCAGCTAGCAACTGAGTTAATCCCGCCCGCCTGTCTTCGGCAACTGCCACCGGAATTTGCCCCCCAAAGTCCTGATAATGCTGCAACGGCTCGTCGCCGATGGTGGCGGCGGTGGCGGCGGTATCGGCTAGGCGGAACCCCTTGGTACGACGCCCGTAGCCCCGGCTTAGGATGGCAGGTTTTGCTCCCTGAGCCCGCAGTTCGGTTACCAGCCAGGCCACATGCGGCGTTTTTCCGGTGCCCCCCACGCGCAGGTTTCCAACGCTTATCAACGGTATTTCAAAAGCGAATGATGGCTTCAAGCCTTTATCATACAACCAGTTGCGCACGGCCATTACCCCGGCGTAAAGCCAGGCAAACGGAAGCAGCAACAAAACCAGAAATGGTGGCATGAGAGAGAATTGGGCCTGGGGGGCAAAAGTACGCGGAAAAGCAGAGTACGCCACTTTTACTCTTTCGGGCCAGCCATACGTAAGTGCATACAACTGCCCTGCTACTATGTCCACCTTCGGCGCTCGTCTCCTGCACTTTCTGACCAGCTTTCCCCTACCCACAACGCTGCCCGACAATGTACTGGCTTTCAGCCCTTACCTACAGGAAACTCCCCAAGCGTTACTCACGCAATTTGCCAGCCGCTACTACGCCGACAATCGGCCGCGGGTGGCGCTGCTCGGCATTAATCCGGGCCGTTTGGGCAATGGTCGCACTGGGGTAGCTTTCACCGATCCAGTGGCTTTAACCGCCTGCGAAATCTCAAATGCGCTGCCGCAGCAGCGGGAGCCGTCGAGTCAGTTTGTACACGAAGTAATAGCGGCTTTAGGCGGGCCGGCGGCTTTCTTCGACCACTTCTTTCTGGGCTCGCTCTATCCCTTGGTGCTTTTGCGCGAAGGCCGCAACTACAACTATTACGACTCGCCTGCCCTCACCGCTGCCCTGGACCCCGCCATCCGTCTTTCCTTGCAGCTCCAGGTGCACGATGTGGGCCTGCGCCGCGACGTAGCCATCTGTCTGGGCCGCCGCAACGGGGAATATCTCACGCGCTGGAATCAGGAATTGCAGCTGTTCGACCAGATTCAAATTCTGGATCACCCGCGCTACCTGATGCAGTACAAGCGCCGCGAATTGGCCGCGCACGTGGCTCATTACGTGGCGGTATTAACGACCGCAAGCCAATAAATCCAGTCAGTTGTGAAAACAAAAGCTGCGGGCCCTCGGCCGCTACGCGGCTTCTCGCGTACTTTGGCTGCTGGCTCGATCTTGCTTTAAAAACCCTGTTTTATGCCCACTGGCACCTTGCTGATCATCGACGACGAAGCTCCTCTGCGCCAGGCTGTGGCCCGTATGCTGGAGCTGGAAGGCTACACCGTGCTGCAAGCGCCCGACGCCCGGCGCGGCCTGGAAACGTTGCAGCAGCACGCCGACGAGGTGCTGGTGATTTTGTCCGACGTGAAGCTGCCCGACGGGTACGGGCTCGACTTGCTGCCCCGCTACAAGCGTAAGGCGCCGCTGGCCGAAGTTATCCTGCTCACAGCTTTTGGCACCATTGCCGACGGGGTGCGCGCCATGCGCGAGGGCGCCTTCGATTACCTTACCAAAGGCGACTCCGACGATCAGCTGGTGGTGGTGGTAGACCGCGCCGTGGAAAAAGCGACTTTACAGCGCCGGGTGGCCGAGCTGGAAAAGCGAGTGGGCGTGCGCTACAGCTTCGAGGCCATAATCGGCCGCGCGCCGACCCTAGAGCAGGCCAAGCATACGGCCCGGCAAGTCGCCCTCACCGACGCTACGGTGCTGCTGGAAGGACCCACGGGCGCAGGCAAGGAGCTATTTGCCCAGGCTATTCACCAGGCCAGCCCGCGTGTCGCCAAGCCCTTCGTGGCCCTGAACTGTAGCGCTTTTCCAAAAGAGCTGCTGGAGTCGGAGCTGTTTGGCTACAAAAAAGGCGCCTTTACCGGTGCCCAGACCGATAAGAAAGGCTTGTTTCAGGAAGCCCACGGCGGCACCTTGTTTCTGGATGAAATCGGGGAGCTGGACGTGACCTTGCAGGCCAAGCTGCTGCGCGTGCTCGAAACCCAGGAGTTTATTCGCCTCGGCGACACGAAGCCCACCCGCGTGAATGTGCGCTTGGTGGCGGCCACCAACCGCAACTTGCGGCAGGAAACCGAGCAAGGCCACTTTCGCCCCGATTTGTACTACCGCCTCTCGGTGGTGGTGGTGCCCGTGCCGCCGCTCAGCGCCCGCCGCTCCGACGTGCCCCTACTGGCCGACTATTTCCTGCATTACTTCGCCGCCAAGCTGCGGCGGCGGCCCCTGGTGCTCACCCCCGACGCCCTGCACGCGCTGGAACAATACGCCTGGCCGGGCAACGTGCGCGAGCTGAAGAATGTGCTGGAGCGCGCCTCCATCCTGACCCCGCCCGACCAGCCCCTGACCCTCGACGGCCTCCCCCTGGAAGTGCAGCTGGCCGCCTTAAATGCCCCCCACCAGCCCGGCGCTGCCCCGGAAGATGAGCGCAGCCTGCGCCGGGCCGAGAAGCAGCACATTCAGCGCGTGCTGCTGGAAGTGCACCACAATAAAACCGAAGCCGCCCGCGTGCTCGGCGTTGCGTTGACCACCTTGTACCGCAAAATTCAGGACTACGGCCTGTAGCTGCCCGGCTTTTGCCCGCCGTTTTTACCCCCACGACCTCGCCCATCTGGCGGGGTCGTTTGCGTTGCGGGGCCTAGCGTTTTGCAAAATACCCTAGCAAAACGCTAGGGTAAGCCGGGCTGTATTCCAAGCTAGCAGGCTGTACGGCATCTTTTTTTAGCATTGATAATCAGTTGATTATTCGAAAAAAAGCAACTCAAACAGCGCTTAGGGCCACCGATTGTAGCAAGCAACGAGAACACATTTCTCACCCTTTCTAACTCCCTGCATATGCCCGCCGCTCTCCTGCTGCCGCTGCTGACCGCCACCGGCCTCGCCGGCTTCTGGCTCTTCTACAAATCCGTCGATTTTTTCGACCACATCTAACTTCCGTTGCGCCATGATGGTCGCCCTTTTTGTCCTGTCGCTGGCCGCCTTCGGCTACTTGGTGTACGTGCTGCTGAAGCCGGAGCACTTTTGATTCCTCCCCGTTGGTCATGCCCCGGCCTCGGCCCGGCATGGCCAGAACCTGTTACTACTTATGAATTCTGATGTATTAGGCATCGTCGCCATCTACTTTGTCACGCTGGGGCTGGCTATTCCGCTGGGCCACTACCTAGCCAGGGTATTCCGGGGCGAAAAAAATGCCCTGGACTTTCTGGCGCCCGTGGAGGGGGGCATTTTTCGCCTCGCGGGCATTGATGCCCGGCGCGAAATGAGCTGGCAGCAGCACCTGGTGGCCCTGCTCACCCTCAACCTCGGCTGGTTTCTGCTGGCTCTGCTCGTGCTCTGCACCCAAGGCAGCCTGCCGCTCAACCCCGATCAAAACCCCTCCATGACGCCCGATCTGGCCTTCAACACGGCCATTTCGTTTCTGGTAAACTGCAACCTACAGCACTACGCCGGCGAGTCGGGCCTCTCCTACCTGTCGCAGCTAGTGGTCGTTATGTTTTTGCAGTTCGTGTCGGCGGCTACCGGCATTGCGGCGGCGGTTGTTGTGTTTAATGCCCTGCAAACCCGCACGACCGAGAAGCTGGGCAACTTTTACCAGTACTTCGTCAAGAGCCTGACCCGCCTGCTGCTGCCCGGCTCCCTGGTTTTGGCCCTGATTCTGGCCTTCAACGGCACGCCCATGACCCTGCAGGGCAAGCAGGAATTGGTGACCGTGCAGGGCGACTCGGTGGCCGTGAGCCGCGGGCCGGTGGCGGCCATGGTGGCCATTAAGGAGCTGGGCACCAACGGGGGGGCTTTTTTGGGGCCAACTCAGCCCACCCGCTCGAAAACCCCAACTACCTCACCAATGCCGCACAGAATATTGCCCTAGTACTCATTCCGGTGGCGATGGTGTTCGCGCTGGGCTTCTACCTGAAGCGGCGGCGGCTGGCCCTGATGATTTTTGGCGTGATGACCATCGGCTTTGCCGCCCTGCTGGCTCCCACGGTGTACTATGAGATGCAGGGCAATCCTGCCCTTACGGCTCTGGGCGTCGCGCAGCCGCTGGGCGCGATGGAAGGCAAGGAAGTGCGCTTTGGCGCCGCCGCTTCCGCCTACTGGTCCATCACGAACACGGTTATCAGCTGCGGCTCGGTCAACTCCATGCACGACTCCTTCATGCCGCTTTCGGGCCTGAGCCAGCTGCTGGGCATGATGACAAACGCCTTCTATGGGGGCTGCGGCGTGGGGCTGCTCAACTTCTTCGCTTACCTGATTATTGCCGTCTTCATTGCCGGCCTGATGGTGGGCCGCACCCCGGAGTTTTTGGGCAAAAAGATCGAAGCCCGCGAGATGAAAATCGCCATTATCGTGACGCTGCTGCACCCGCTGCTGATTCTGGCGGGCACGGCCCTGGCGGCCCACACCTACGTGGGCAACCCTACTGAATACGCCAGTTGACTGGCTAATCCCGGCTACCACGGCTTCTCGGAAATGCTCTACGAGTTCACTTCAGCGGCGGCTAATAACGGTTCGGGCTTCGAGGGCCTGGGCGACAACACGCCCTTCTGGAACATCTCCACCGGCGTCGTGCTGCTGCTCTCGCGCTTCCTGCCCATCATCGGCCCCGTGGCCATTGCCGGCCTGCTGGCCCGCAAGCAATACGTACCCGAATCGGCCGGCACCCTGCCCGCCGACACGGCCACCTTCGGCGCGATGGTGCTGGCCGTCATTGTCATCATTGCCGCCCTGGCCTTTTTTCCGGCCCTGGCCCTGGGCCCGCTGGCCGAGCATTTTTCGCTGTATTAAGCAGAACAAGCAACTCCCCTCCTCAGCCGAGGAGGGGACGCGGCGGCGCAGCCGACGCTGGGGTGGTTGACCCCCGTGCTGATGTTGTTTAGTCGAACGGCCTATCAACCTGCTAAAACGACATCAGCAACGATTAAACCACCCCGCCCTTCGGGCACCCCTCCTTGAAAAAAAGGAGGGGAACTACATAGGCTCCTCTACTCTCATGTCTACTAAATCCCAATCCCTTTTCCAGCCCGCGCTGGTTTCCGAGGCCGTTAAGCAGGCCTTCATGAAGCTAGATCCACGCCTCATGTTTCGCAACCCGGTTATGTTTACCGTGGAAATTGGGACGATGGTCATGCTGCTCGTCACGCTGGGGCTGCTGGTGGCTCCCGATCCGGCGCAGGGCTCATTCGGCTACAACTTCACCGTGTTTGTGGTGCTGTTTCTGACCTTGCTCTTCGCCAATTTTGCCGAGGCCATTGCCGAGGCGCGCGGCAAGGCTCAGGCCGAGAGCCTGCGCAAAACCCGCGAAGACACGCCCGCCCGCGTGGTGGATGAGCGGGGGTCAATTTCCGTCGTCTCGTCTTCCCAACTGCAAAAAGGTCAGGTGTTTCTGGTCGAGGCCGGCGAGATTATTCCCACCGACGGCGAAATTATCGAGGGCCTGGCTACCATCGACGAATCAGCCATTACGGGCGAATCGGCGCCGGTAATCCGCGAGGTGGGCGGCGACAAGTCCAGCGTGACGGGCGGCACCAAGGTGCTGTCGGATCGCATAAAAGTGGTGGTCACAACGGCCCCGGCGAGTCATTTCTCGACAAGATGATTGCGCTGGTGGAGGGCGCCTCGCGGCAGAAAACACCCAACGAAATTGCCCTGACCATTCTCCTGGCTGGCTTCACGCTGGTATTCGTAATTGTGTGCGTCACGCTCGAGCCGTTTGCCCGCTACGCCAACACGCCCATCGCCATTGCCTCGTTCATTGCCCTGTTCGTGTGTCTGATTCCAACCACGATTGGGGGGCTTTTATCGGCCATCGGCATTGCCGGCATGGACCGGGCGCTGCGGGCCAACGTCATCACCAAGAGCGGCAAAGCTGTGGAAACGGCCGGCGACATCGACGTGCTGCTGCTCGATAAAACCGGCACCATTACCATCGGCAACCGCAAAGCCTCCCACTTCTGGCCCGCGCCCGGCGTGGAGGCGCGGCAGTTCGTGGAGCTGGCCGCCCTTAGCTCGCTCACCGACGAAACGCCCGAGGGCAAAAGCATTGTGGAGCTGGCTCGCGACCAGCAAAACGGCTTGAGCATAGACCCGCAGCAGCTGCAAACCCGCCTGCAAGGCGCCGAGCTGCTTAAGTTCACGGCCGAAACCCGTTCCTCGGGAGTGACTTTGGCCAGTGGCACCCGCATCCGCAAGGGCGCCGCCGATGCTATCCGGCATCTGGCCGTGAAAGCCAATCAGCCTTTTCCAGCGGAGACGACGCGGCGCGTGGAAGCTATTGCCAGCAACGGTGGCACCCCGTTGGTAGTCAGCCAGAACGACCAGGTTTTGGGCGTGGTAGAGTTGCAGGACATTATCAAGCCTGGCATTCAGGAACGATTTGAGCGCCTGCGCCGCATGGGTATCAAAACGGTGATGGTCACCGGCGACAACCCGCTTACGGCCAAGTTCATCGCCGAAAAAGCCGGCGTCGACGACTTCATTGCCGAAGCCAAGCCCGAGGACAAGATGACCTACATCCGTCGGGAGCAGCAGCAGGGCAAGCTGGTAGCCATGATGGGCGACGGCACTAACGACGCCCCCGCCCTGGCCCAGGCCGACGTGGGCGTGGCCATGAACTCGGGTACGCAGGCCGCCAAGGAAGCCGGCAATATGGTCGACCTCGACAACGACCCGACCAAGCTCATTGAGGTAGTCGAAATCGGCAAGCAACTGCTCATGACCCGCGGCACGCTCACCACCTTCTCGATTGCCAACGACGTGGCCAAGTATTTTGCCATCGTGCCGGCCCTGTTTATGGTGGCCATTCCAGCCCTAGGCGCCCTGAATATCATGGGGTTGAAGTCGCCGCAGTCGGCCATCCTGAGCGCCGTGATTTTCAACGCCCTGATTATCCCGGCCCTGGTGCCGCTGGCCTTGCGCGGGGTCGCCTACAAGCCGATCGGGGCCTCGGCCCTGCTGCGCCGCAACCTGCTGGTGTACGGGCTGGGAGGCATTTTGGTGCCTTTCATCGGCATTAAGCTGATTGATCTGGTAGTGGGACTTTTCTTGTAGAAATCAGAACGAGAACTCCCCTCCTCAGCTGAGGAGGGGATGCCGTGCCGAAGGCGCGGCTGGGGTGGTTGAAGGCGTTGCTAAGGTTATTTACCTGAACGACCTAACCCTGACTCGTTCAACGAATCAACCACCCCTAGCCCCTCCTCAGCTGAGGAGGGGAACTAACTCTAGTCTTAGCTTTTTGGCTCCCTTTTTTATGAAAACTCATCTTCTTCCCGCTTTCCGTCTTACGCTGGTGCTCCTGGTGGTCTGCTGCTCGGTGTACCCACTGCTGGTGTGGTCCGGCGCGCAGTTAGCTCCTAATCAGGGCCAGGGCGAAACCATCAGTCACAACGGCCGCGTGGTGGGCTTTGCCAACGTAGGCCAAAAATTCGACCGGCCCGAGTACTTCAACTCGCGGCCCTCCGCCGTGGACTATAACGCCAGCGGCTCGGCGGGTTCCAACAAAGGGCCCAGCAACCCTGACTACCTGAGAGAGGTGCACACCAGAGCAGGTGCTTTGCTGCAACAAAACCCCACGCTGCAGTTTGGGCAAATTCCGGGCGAGCTAGTCACGGCCAGCGGCTCAGGCCTCGACCCGCACCTCTCGCCGGCCGGGGCCTACGCCCAGGTGGCGCGGGTGGCCCGCCTGCGGGGCTTACCTGCGGGGCGCGTGCGGGCCTTGGTAGCGGCCCACGTGGAAGAGCCACTGATTGTGTTCTTCGGGCCCGCCAAAGTAAACGTACTCCGCCTGAATCTGGCGCTCGATAAGCTCCACCCCCGTACATAGCGCCCGCAGCAACAATCCCAAACTCTTTTATCACCTTGCTTCTTCGCCAACCCCGGCGGCGCCACTGGCTCAACCATCTCGCTCCCCGGCTTCCTAATCCAACTCAACCCGGCTGGGGGGCAAAATCGACGCTTCGCCCCGAAATGCTGGCCTTCCTTCCATGAAATACCTCCTCACTACTAGCCTGGTTCTGATTGCCAGCCTAACGCTGGCGCAAACCACGCCCGCTCCCGACTCTACGCTGGCCGTGCCGGCAGCGGCGGCTCCGGCGGCGGCGCAACCCAATCCACTAACCTTTTACGGCTTTATCGACGGCTATTACGGCTACGATTTCCGGAGCAACGACACCCAGGACCGCCCCAGCTTCCTGTACTCGCACGACCGCCAGAACGAGTTTACGGTGAATAATACTATCCTCGGGATGCGCTACCAGGATGACAAGGTGCGCGGGGCCGTGGGCCTGCACGCCGGCTCCTACGTAACGGCCAACTACGCCGCCGAGGACCAGGTATTTAAGCACATCTACGAAGCGTACGCTGGCTTTCGGCCGTTCCGCAAGGCTTGGCTCGACGTCGGTATTTTTGGCTCCCACATTGGCTTTGAGTCGGCCATCAGCAAAGACAACTGGACGCTAACCCGCTCGCTTATGGCTGAGAATTCGCCTTACTACGAGGCTGGGGGGCGTTTTACCTACGAAATTGCCCCCCAGCTCACTCTCACTGGCCTGGTGCTGAACGGCTGGCAGAATATCCGCGATAATAACCAGGCAAAAGCTCTTGGCACCCAGATCCAGTGGAAGCCCGGCCAGGGCAAGCTGCTCATTAACAGCAGCGGCTTTTATGGCCAGGAGCAGCCCCAGGATTCGGTGCGCCGGCGCCGCTACTTCCACAACTTCTATGCGAGCTACACCGCCACCAGCCGCCTCTCGCTGGCCCTGGTGTTTGACGTGGGCAAACAGGAAAACGAACGGCGCGGCGCCAAAGCCGACACCTGGCATACCGGCGCGGCCTTCATCCGCTATAAGTTGGCGGAGCAGTGGAACACCACCCTGCGGGGCGAGTACTACCGCGCCGATCGGGGCGTCGTTATCAGCTCCATTTCGCCCATGGTCGGTGCCCCTGGTTTCACCGTGCATGGCGCCTCCCTCAACCTAGACTACGCGCCCACCGGCAACGTATTTTTTCGAGTAGAAGGCCGCGTACTGAACGCTAGGGCCACTATCTTTCAGCAAAAAGACGGGGCAACGTCGGACAGCTACGGCAACGTCACGTCCAGCATTGCCGTGTCTTTTTAAGCCGCGCAAGCCACTCGCCCACCCACTCTACCTGATCCGGTCTTCACGATGGAAACCCCCAACGGCGAGCTGCGCGACCAATCCGCCGAGCGGTTTTTGCGCTTGGTGCAGCAGCGGCGGCGCGGACGCCTGAAGGTGTATCTGGGGCTGGCCGCGGGCGTGGGCAAAACCTACCGCATGCTCCAGGAGGCCCGCGAGTTGCGCCAGCACGGCGTGGATGTGGTGCTGGGCTACGTGGAAACCCACAACCGCCCCGATACCGTAGCCCAGCTGCGCGATTTGCCCGTGGTCCCGCGCAAAACCCTGTTTTACAAAGGCCGCGCCCTCGAAGAAATGGACGTGCAGGCCATTGTGCAGCGCTGGCCGGCGGTGGTTGTGGTGGATGAGCTGGCCCACTCTAACGTGATAGGCTCCAAAAATGAGAAGCGCTGGCAGGACGTGGAAGAGCTGGTAAAGGCCGGCATATCGGTGATTACGGCCGTAAATGTGCAGCACCTGGAGAGCCTGCACGACCAGGTGCTCAAAATAACCGGCACCGACGTGACCGAGCGTGTGCCCGACCAGGTACTCAAGCAGGCCGACGAGGTAGTGAACGTAGACCTGACGGTAGGCGAGCTGCGCGCCCGCCTCGAAGAGGGGAAAATCTACGAGCCGCAGAAGGTACCTACGGCGCTGCAGAACTTTTTTCGGGCCGAAAACCTGCTCCAGCTGCGGCAGTTGGCCGTGCGCGAGGTGGCCCTGCTGCTGGAGCGGCAGATTGAGTCCGACGCCGGGGGCGCCGCGGCCCTGGCCCCTAAGCGCCGCAACACCGATTACCTGCTGGCCTGCATCAACTCCAACGCCCCCGCCGCCCGCGAAATTATCCGCAAAACCTCCCGCCTCGCCGACCGGCTCTCGGTGGCCGGCTGGTACGTGCTCTACGTGCAGACCGGCTACGAAGCCGCCGACCGGATTAACCTGGCCACCCAGCGTCACTTGCTGCATAATCTTCAGCTGGCCACCGAGTTGGGCGCCCACATTCTGCGGGTGAAAGACGACGACGTGGTGGGCACCATTACCCGCGTCGCCCGCGAAAAGAACGTTACCCTGCTCGTGTGCGGCGTCACGCGCGCGAAGAGCGGTTGGGAGCGGATTACCCGCCGGAGCATTACCACCGACCTGATTCGCGCCGTCGCCCGCGCCGACTGGGACCTGGATATTTTTTTAGTGACCTATTAACAATAAGGCTTGAGGAATGAAGAAGAAGGAAGTATGGGACGACACCTGAATTCCCCATTTCCCATTCTTCACTCTTCCCCGATTTGAGGAATGAAAATTTTGCAAGATAAACCTCCAAAACACTGCTGGGGGGCTTTTATGTGGCTGCCTGCTATGAATTCCTCGCTCCTCCTTCTTCATTCCTCCTTAAGCAACGCGTCATGACCGTCAAAACCAAGATTACTTGCGGTTTCCTGGCCCTGCTGACCCTGCTGGTGGCGCTGGGCGGGTACGCGTTTTACACAACGCAGCGCCTGGACCGCAACTCGCGCAACATCCTGAAGGCCAACTTCTACTCCGTCCAGCTGGGTCAGCAGATGCTGCGGGCCCTCGACCAGATGGAAGTTGATTCGGTCGCGGCGGACGGCCTGCGGCAGTTCCGACGGAGTCTCACCCGCGAAGCTGGCAACATCACCGAGCCGGGCGAACAGGAGCTGGTGGACAGCCTCACCCAGCACCTAGCCGACTACCAGCGCCTCTTTGACAACACCGCCGCGCCGCCGCGCCCGGCCGCGCTAGGGCAGCTGCGTCGCCAAACCCACCGCATGATGGAGCTGAACATGAATGCGCTGGTGGGTAAAAATGACCGGGCCAACGCCGCCGCAGCGCGGGCGGGCCGCTACTTGTTGGCTTTTATTGCCTTCAGCGTGCTGGGGGCGCTGGTGCTCGTGCTGAGCGTGCCGGAGGCAGCCGTGGGGCCCTTACGCCAGCTGCAAGCCAGCATCGAGCACGCTACGAACCAAGACTTTTCGGCGACCATTCCGGTGGGGAGCCGCGACGAGTTTGGGCGAGTAGCCCAGGCATTCAACCGGATGCTGGTGCAGCTCAACAACTACCGCAGCTCCACGCTGGCCCAGCTCGTGACCGAGCGCAACCGCGCGGCCAGCATCGTGAACAGCCTGGATGAGGGCCTGCTCCTGCTCGACCAGAACCGGACCGTACTGCTGGCTAATCCCGTGGCTTGTCAGCTCCTGGGCTTGGCGGTCGAGCAATTGGTGGGCCGCCAAGCCGCCGAGGTGGCCCAGCAAAACGACCTGCTGCGCGAGCTGCTCAAACCCCTGGACGCCCCCGGCCGTGAGGCGGCTGCGGCCGATGCGCCCCTGCTCACCATCACCCAAAACGGCGAAGAAGCCTATTACCGCCCGGCCGTGCAGGACCTGGTTTCCTTCAACCAAGCTCTTGACCAGGTGGAGTTTGTGGGGCAAATTCTTACGCTGCGCAACGTTTCCGACTTCAAGCGCCTGGATCAGGTGAAGTCCAACTTCCTGGCAACGGTTTCGCACGAGCTGAAAACGCCCTTATCCAGCATGAATATCAACCTTAAGCTGCTGCTGGATGAGCGCCTGCCCGCCGAGGAGCGCCTGCGCATCACGGCCAGTATCCGCCAGGAAACCCAGCGCCTGCAACGCATGGTGGGCGAGCTGCTCGCCGTGTCGCGCCTCGACAGCGGGGCGGGCATTCAGCTGGACGTGCGGGCCACTAGCCTGACTGACGTGGTGCACTACGCTACGGCTACGGTGCAGGCCCAGCTCGACGACAAGCGCCTCCGCCTCGACCTGCAATTGCCCCCCGACTTGCCCGCCGCCCGCGCCGACGTGGAGAAAACCACTTGGGTGCTCATCAACCTGCTGGCCAACGCCATCCGCTACTCACCGAGCAACGAAACGCTCACCGTGCGCGCCGCGGCCGTGGGCAACCAGGTGCAAGTCAGCGTGCAGGACCACGGCCCCGGCATTGCCGCCGAGCACCACGAGCGCATCTTCCAGCGCTTCGCCCAGCTTCCCGACAAAGCCGGCTACCGGGGCGGCTCCGGCCTGGGGCTGAGCATCGCCCGCGAATTCATCACCACCCAAGGTGGCCGGCTGTGGGTGGAAAGCGAACTGGGTTCGGGCAGCACATTTCGCTTCACGCTACCCGCCGCCTGAGTTGCAATGAGGAATAATGAAGAATTGATGCGGCCAGCGCAACTTGCGACAATTGAAACCTATGATTCATATGTTCAGATTAAGAAAACCCACCGAATAAGGTGCTAATCCGACCTCCCGCACCCCCTCATTGCCTCATTGCCTCATTGCCTCATTGCCTCATTTTCCATTAAGCAAAATGCCTATCGTCGCTGACCTTGCCCGCGCCCTCGAAACGGCGGCGCCCCTCGCCTATCAAGAATCGTATGACAATGCGGGCCTGCAATGCGGTGATCCACAGGCCGAAATCAAAGGCGTCCTGATTGCCCTCGATTGCACCCTAGCCGTTCTCGATGAGGCTCTAAAACGGGGTTGCAACGTAGTAGTGGCCCATCATCCGGTCATTTTTCGTCCCCTCAAAAGCCTGACCGGCGCTACGGAAGTGGAGCGGACTCTATTAAAGGCGCTGAAAAATGACATTGCCATCTACGCGGCCCACACCAACCTAGATAACGTGCGCCACGGCGTAAATCGCAAGCTTGGTGAGAAGCTTGGCTTGCAGCAGCTACGCATTTTGGCCCCCACGAGCGGCAATCTGGCCAAGCTGATTACCTATGTGCCGCCAACGCATACCGATGCGGTTTTACAAGCTCTCTATCAAGCCGGTGCCGGCCAAATCGGCGACTATTCCGACTGCAGCTTTCGCTCCGATGGTGTAGGCACTTTCACGCCTGGTTCGGCTACCCAGCCTTTTCAGGGACAACCAGGCCAACCCGAAACCACTCCTGAGCAGCGGGTAGAAGTGCTGCTGCCCCTGCACCGGCAGAAAACTGTGCTTCGGGCCCTGCGCCAGGCCCACCCCTACGAGGAAGTGGCCTACGAAATAGTCAAGCTCGAAAACGAAAACCAGGATGTAGGCGCTGGTATGATTGGCGACTTACTCCAAGAGCTATCACCAGCAGCGTTTCGGCAGCAGCTACGCACTATTCTAGGCGTACCAGTTGTGAAACACACCGATTTCGGCCGGCCTATCCGGCGGGTGGCTTTGTGCGGGGGAGCCGGTAGCTTTCTTTTAAACAAAGCTCGGGCTGCTGGCGCTGACGCCTACGTAACCGGCGATTTGAAGTACCATGAGTTTTTTGGTCCGGAAGGCGATTTACTGCTCTGCGATGTAGGCCATTTTGAGAGCGAACAATTCACCAGTGAGCTATTCCAGGAATTGCTAACCTCAACGTTTTCGAGTACTTTTGCGGTCTTAATCGCAGAGACCCTCACCAACCCCGTCCGTTATGACTTCTAACCCTACCGCGGAAACCCCCGTTGCCAACAAGCTGGAGGCCCTTTTGAACCTACAGCGCATTGATTCGCAGCTCGATGAAATTCGGCGCGTGCGCGGCGACTTGCCTGAGGAAGTCCGTGACTTAGAAGACGAGATTATTGGCTACGAAGTGCGTGTAGGCAAGTTTGACGAGGAAATCTCGGGGCTTAATGACCAGATCAAGCAGCGCAAGCAGGCTGCGAAAGATGCTGAAGGTCTTATTCGCAAGTATGAGGAGCAGCAGCAAAACGTGCGTAACAACCGTGAGTACGAGGCAATTGCCAAGGAAATTGAGTTGCAGCGCCTAGAAATTCAGATCTCCGAGAAGAAAATTAAAGAAGCTCAATACCAGATTGAGCAAAAGAACAACGACATCGCCGGCACTAAGCAACGCCTCGATGAGCGTCGCAAAGACTTAGCAAACAAGCAGGGCGAACTGCAAACCATTGTAGGTGAAAGCGAAGCCGACGAGAAGAAGCTCATGACGGAGCGCGATGGGGCTGTGAAGCCTATCGAGGAGCGTCTGCTCATGGCTTACACCCGTATTCGCGGTAACGTTCGCAACGGCCTAGCCGTGGTGACGGTAAAGCGTGATGCCTGCGGTGGCTGCTTCAACACGGTACCCCCTCAGCGCCAGGCCGACATCATCTCGCACAAGAAGATCATCGTGTGCGAGCACTGCGGACGGGTTTTGGCTGATGTAGACTTGAAAGCTGCTTAATTCGCTTTTATTCAGTTGACTAAAAAAGGAACGGCATCTGTCGTTCCTTTTTTGTTGAAGTACACATGAAATTTCTAGCGGATAAGCGCATTTGGTTATGCAGAGGAGTGCAGAGGCTATTCTTAGTACTGCTGTTGTCTGCTGCTACCTTTTGTGCTTGCCTTGGTGAGCCTCTACAATTATTATCGGCCACCCTGCCGCCACCTTCAACGCTGACACCCTCACAAGCCCGTGCGTACGCTGAAGTGATGAAACTGCGCGTACCCGCCGCCCGTGCCCTGCTACGGGCGGAAGATCCAAACAGCGCCGGCACCATGCTGGTCACTGATTGTCTGGAGATGGTGGAAATACTAATCAGCCAAGATGCTAAGCGCTACTCCGGCGTGATAGATGCGCAGAATCAGCGGCTGAAAACGATAGAAAAAGCCCCCCAAGGGCCACTGCGCGACTACTCAAGTGCCCAGCTTCGGCTTCATCAGGCGGTGTTACAGGTTGTTTTTGAACATGAAGTTCAGGGCGCCTGGAATCTGCGGCAAGCGTACCAGCAGATGCAAGCGGTTGCGAAGCGTTATCCAAACTTTTTACCAGCCCGCAAATCATTGGGTATGTTGGATTTTGCTATCGGCTCCTTGCCTGAGGGTTACCGCTGGTTTTTACGGCTGCTTGGTTTGAGTGGCAGCGTTGACTCTGGCTTGCAGCACTTACGCGCGGCGGCCCAGCGGCCTCACGATTTTCAGTTGGAAAGCCAGCTTATTCTGGCGTTGGTAGAAGAAACCTACTATCGGCGCAGCAGCGAAACGACTCAGCTAGTTACACGTTTGGCTACGCAACAGCCAGACAACTTACTTCTTACCTTTTTGGTTATCAGCCAGAACAAGAAGCTACACCGCACCGACCGTGCTCTGGCCGCTTTCCAGGCCCGCCCCGCTGGCCCAGCTTATTTGCCGGTAGCCTATTTGCACCACATGGCGGCCGACTTACTGCTTTATCAGGGACAGTTTGCTGCTTCCGAACGCGAAAACTTGAAGTTTTTACAGCTTTACCGCGGGCAGCACTATCGGAAGGCGGCCGCTTTCAAGCTTTATCTGGCTGCTTGGCTTGGGGACAAACATTCTGCTGCTACCCATTACCGACAGCAGATAGCTACCGGCGGCCGCACCGTAGTTGAAGAAGACACGTATGCGCAGCGTTTTTTTGAGGAAAAAAGCCCCCTGCATCCTGTCCTCACTCGCGCCCGTCTCCAGCTTGATGGCGGCTATTATCAGGAAGCTCTCACAACACTTAAATCGTTTGATGCCAGTAATAAAAGCACGCTACGCGACCAATTAGAAGCACCATACCGCCGCGCCCGTGCCTATCATGGCCTCAACCAACTAGATTCGGCCCGGTACTTCTACGCTCGCACAATTGCGCTATCCAAAGGCCAGGCACCCTACTATTTTGCCCCCCAGGCTGCCTTGCAGCTTGGATATTTGTACCAATCGGCAGGTCAGACGGAGCTTGCTCGGAAATATTTCCGGCAGGCGCTTCAGTATCCCAAGCACGAGTACAAAAACAGCACAGACATGAAGGCCAAAGTGGCTCTGGCGGAGCTTGGTTAAGACCACAAGCGTTCACGACCCTTACTTTTGCTCTGTGATAATCGTTTCGCTGTCTAGCTTGCCCATAACGCCCGCTGAGTTTCGGGCCAAAGCCTTGCATTGGGCTGCCCGCTTTGCGTACTGCGCCTATTACGAATCTAATGACCTAAATTATCCGCAGGGGGCTTTTTCACGGCTGCTCGGTGTGCGTGCTGCTACTGCACCGGCACCTACTAGTCTGAATGAGTTGAGAGCTTGGCTGAGGCGCCCTACCGATGCTCCTCGTTGCGGTATTTTAAGCTATGAACTAAAGAATCAGATAGAAGACCTCAACAGTCACCATTTCGATGGCTTATCTTTCCCTAATCTTCATTTTTTTGAGCCTGAAAGCTGGGTGATTTGGCGTTCAGATTCGGTGGAGATTCACGGCTTGGGGGGCATTTTAGATGAAATTTTAGCGACTGCTGTACCAGCGTATGCTACAGCTTCGGTGCCTCAAATGCGTGCCCGAATGCCAAAAGCTGAGTACCTCGCGGCCGTAGCGGCTATTCAGGAAGACATTCTGAATGGCGAAGTGTACGAGCTAAATCTCTGTCAGGAGTTTTACGCTGAGCACGTTGCTATTGAGCCTGTTTCAACCTTCCTACAGCTTAATGCAGCGTCGCCTACCCCTTTTGCTGGGTTCTATAAATGGCAGGATCGGTACTTACTATGTGCGTCGCCCGAGCGCTTTCTGCGGCAGCAACACGATGTACTTCTTTCTCAACCTATTAAAGGCACAATCCGCCGTGGCCTGACAGCTGAGGAAGATGAAGAATTGCGACAGCAGTTGCGCCACAATGAGAAAGAACAAGCTGAAAATCTGATGATTGTGGATTTGGTACGCAACGACCTTGCCCGAGTGGCTGTTACCGGTTCGGTGCAAGTGCCTGAGCTATTCGGCCTTTATAGCTTCCGCCACGTCTGGCAGATGATTTCAACCGTGCAAGCCCGGCGCCGGCCCGAATGCGACTTTGTCGACATCCTGCGTGCCACTTTTCCGATGGGTTCTATGACGGGCGCCCCCAAGATCAGGGCCATGCAACTCATTGAGCAGTATGAGCATAGCCGCCGGGGTCTTTACAGTGGCAGCCTCGGCGTTATCTGGCCCTCCGGCGACTTCGATTTCAACGTGGTCATTCGCAGCCTTCAATTCAACGCCGCCACGGGGTACCTCTCTTTTCAGGCTGGCTCTGCCATCACCTACGATTCAGTTCCGGAGCTTGAATATGATGAGTGCCTATTAAAGGCAAAGGCGATGCTAGAGGTTTTAGGCGCTCAGATTGTTTAGCAGCCTGATGCACGACAAGGCACAATAGATTGTTTTTAGGTGAGTGCTCTTTGCAAAAGAGCCCAAATCTTACGCATTCTAATCTCTGCCATTCTGTCATTTTAAGCCTAAAAGGCCTACCTTTGCCCTCCTTATTCGTGTTTGACCGCTATGTCGCAGCCCATTCTTACTCTCGACTTTCTAGATACTCCGGCTCCCACCGCCCCCGCTGATCACGCCCATACCCCCAGCGGTGAGGTTCGGGTAAGCGCCGCTACCAGCACTGGCCGGCAGCGCAAGCTTTATATTGAAAGCTATGGTTGTCAGATGAATTTTTCTGACTCCGAAATCGTGTCCTCTATCCTGTTTCAGGAAGGATTTGACACCACAGAACAACTAGAAGGCGCTGATTTGGTGTTGCTTAACACCTGCTCTATTCGGGAAAAAGCCGAGCAGACGGTGCGCATGCGCCTTTCCCAGATTAACGGACATAAGAAGCGCAACCCCGGCTTGCTGGTTGGCGTGCTCGGCTGCATGGCTGAGCGCCTGAAAACCAAGTTCTTAGAAGAGGAAAAGATTGTAGACCTCGTGGTAGGGCCTGATGCGTACCGTGACTTGCCCCGCCTGATTCAGGAAGTAGATGGGGGGCAAAAAGCAGTGAACGTGCTGCTTTCCCGTGAGGAAACGTACGCCGATATCACGCCGGTACGCTTGAACTCCAACGGAGTATCAGCCTTCGTGAGCATCATGCGCGGATGCGACAATATGTGCTCCTTCTGCGTCGTGCCCTTCACCCGCGGCCGCGAGCGTAGCCGCGATGCGCACAGCATCGTGCAGGAGTGTCGCGACTTACTTGCTGCTGGTTACAAAGAAGTTACCATGCTGGGCCAGAACGTGGACAGCTACAAATGGGCTTCGGAAGATGGCTTGGAGCAAGTAAACTTCGCCCAACTACTGGAGCGCGTGGCATTGCTAAGCCCCGAGTTACGGGTACGCTTTTCTACGTCTCACCCCAAAGACATTACCGACGAGGTACTGTACACCATGGCTCGGTACGATAACATCTGCAACTACATTCACTTGCCTGCCCAAAGCGGTAACTCCCGGGTACTCAAGCTGATGAACCGCACTTACGACCGCGCGTGGTACGAAGATCGGGTGCAGGCCATCCGCCGCATTCTGGGCGAAGACTGTGCCATCAGCACCGATATGATTTCGGGTTTCTGCTCAGAAACGGAGGAGGAGCATCAGGATACGCTTAGCCTGATGGAGCAAGTGCAATATGATATGGCCTATATGTTCTTCTACTCGGAGCGTCCCGGCACCCTGGCCGCTCGCAAGTTGGAAGATGATGTGCCGCTGGAGGTAAAAAAGCGACGCCTAGCCGAAGTCATTGCGGTTCAGCAAAAGCATAATCTCATCCGCAATCAACGCGCCATTGGGCAAGTACACAAGGTGTTAGTCGAAGGCTTTTCCAAGCGCTCTGATGAGTTTCTGAGTGGTCGCAACGACCAAAACAAAGTGGTTCTCTTCCCAAAACAAACCTTCCAGAAAGGCGATTATGTGAACGTGCTGGTGCACGACTGCACTGCTAGCACCTTATTCGGCAACGCCATCCAAGCATAGGAATTGGCCCTTATCAATCTAGGGGCTATTCAAAAGCTAAAGTAAATGCGGCCGATTTTCGTCCTTTAACGAAAACCTACCTACTGATTTTGACTCCCAGCGAAAT
Source organism: Hymenobacter radiodurans (assembly GCF_004355185.1). Taxonomy (NCBI): domain Bacteria; kingdom Pseudomonadati; phylum Bacteroidota; class Cytophagia; order Cytophagales; family Hymenobacteraceae; genus Hymenobacter; species Hymenobacter radiodurans. Next base: position 2,003,064 of record NZ_CP037922.1, on the reverse strand, counting down.
ACAATCCATCAAACAACGGTTTGGCATCATTGGCAATGCGCCGGCGCTGAACTATGCCATTCAGGTGGCTGCCCAAGTGGCGCCCACCGACATGACCGTGCTTATTTCGGGGGAAAGCGGCTCAGGTAAGGAATCCTTTTCCAAAATTATCCATGCCCTTTCACCCCGCAAGCATGGACAATTCATTGCTATTAACTGCGGTGCCATTCCTGAAGGCACCATCGATTCCGAGCTTTTTGGGCACGAGAAGGGTTCGTTTACAGGTGCCAATGAGGCACGCAAGGGATACTTTGAGGTAACCAATGGAGGCACCATGTTCCTCGATGAAATTGGGGAAATGCCACTGGGTACCCAAGCTCGCTTGCTACGCGTACTTGAAAATGGCGAATTCATTCGGGTAGGTGCCAGCAAGGTGCAGAAGACGGACGTGCGTGTGGTGGCGGCTAGCAACGTGAATTTACTGGACGCTGTACGTGAAGGCCGCTTCCGCGAAGACCTCTATTATCGTCTTAACACGGTACCTATCACAGTTCCACCACTACGTGAAAGAGGCGATGATATCTATCTACTATTCAGGAAGTTTGCAACTGACTTTGCTGAACGCTACCGCGTAAAGCCGATTAGCCTTACCCCTGATGCTATTGCTGATTTGCAGCGCTTCCGGTTTCCAGGTAACATCCGGCAGTTGAAGAATATTGCCGAGCAGATGTCGGTGTTGGAGATGGAGCGCGAGCTAGATGCGGCCCGCTTACGTCAGTATTTGCCGGCCGACCAGAGCAGCCGTTTGCCCATGCTGCTCAGCGCCGCTAGCCCCGATGGCCTAGGTGCAAATAACACGTACTCGGAGCGCGACCTGCTGTACAAAGTGCTGTTTGATATGCGGCGCGACATGACCGACTTAAAGAAGTTGGTTTTGGACTTGGCAGCTGGTCAGCGCCCTGCCGAGGCGCAGGAGCTTCTACGGCAAAACAGCCATCTTTTCAATAATCTAAATGTGGCATCTTCTTATGAAGGTGGCCGCCTGAATCGTCCTGCCCCTACTGAAGCTGCTGGCGAGTACTTTATTTCCCCGCGTCCCGTTAGTGATTTAAACGACAGCGACGAGGAACTAACCTACGACGATGAAGCCCAACGGGTGGAAGATATTCCGCACGAAACGGAAGAGGAAACATTGTCGCTGGAGGCAAAGGAGAAGGAAATGATTATGAAGGCGCTCAAGAAGCACCATAACAAGCGCAAATACGCTGCCCACGACCTGGGTATTTCGGAGCGCACCTTATACCGCAAACTCAAGCAATATGATCTCGAGCAGCTCTAACCGATTGACTGGCTGGCTACTGGGGGCTTTTTTCTGTTTCTGTTGGCCGGTTGCAGCGTGTATTCCTTTACAGGAACTAACATCGATCCCGCAGTAAAAACCATCTCCATAGCAACGTTTCAGAACAACGCCAGCAACGGTCCGTCCTTTCTGGCTCAGCGCTTTACGGAGGATTTCAAGGACTATTTTCAGCGTAATACCACGCTGAAACTCGTGCCCCGCGATGGCGACCTACAATTTGAAGGTGCCATTACGGCTTACGATTTCGCCCCTGCTGCCATTCAGCGCGAAGGAAATATCGACCAGGCTGGCCAAAACCGGCTGACGATTCAGGTGCAGGTGAAATTCGTGAACACCAAAGACCCTTTGCAGGACTTGGAGCAAACCTTCCAAAGCAGCGACAGCTTCTCGGCCACGGAAGACATCACCACGATTAATAATGACCCGCGCGTCCGTATCATCACCAACAACATTATCACCGACGTTTTTAATAAGTCGGTAGCTAACTGGTAATTACCCTACTGTCGGGCTCGGTAGCCACACTACGGCGCCTGTTTAGAAAATAAATTGCCGTATTGTTGTCGGCTCAAAAAAAGGCTGGCTTAGCTAGGTCCTTTTCGAAATTGACGCCATTTTTAAGCTGAACATCCATCCTCAGCCAACTCCTAATTAGTACCGCACATCATGACCCGCGCCTCGCTGCTGCATATTCTGGACAATTTGGGGGGCATTTCGGAAACGGAAGTTCAGGAGTTGGAGCAGTTAGCGGCTACTTTTCCGTACTGCCAGACCGCCCATCTATTGCTGGCAAAAGCTGCCCATGATCGGGGCAGTATGCTGGCAGCCCAGCGCCTGCGCCGCGCCGCCACCTACGCCGTAGATCGGCAGCAGCTACGCGCCCTGATTGAGTTGCCCGCGCCGCCACCGCCCGTAGAAGCTTCTGTGCCTGCGGCTGTGGCTCCAGTTGATACCGAATCCCGAGCCCATCTTCCAACTACGGTTCATCCTACGCATGATGACAACACTCCCGATGAACTAGAACTACTACCAGCTGCTGTTACTACAGACAATGACAATATTGAATTACAACCATTAGATAATCAGCTACTTGCCAATACGCTTACTCCTGATGAGTCCGATAGTAAAGAAGAATCTTCTGCCTTCACTGTAATAAGTGAGGAACGTGTAGCAACAGAAATACTCACTTCAGAAGCAGTATTGTTGGATAATACGGTAGCAACTTCGTCCCACGCGAGTATTGAGAAAGAACCTGAAGTAGCGCAATCTCAATACGGCGAGGTGGTCCATGAATTCTCGGAGCAAACTTCTGAATCTGCTACGGAGGCAGACGCCCTACTAGAGAAAGAGCACGTAGAGACGAGCACCGAAGTTGAAGCTGATGTAGTTGCTCCGGAAGTGGAATCACCTACTTCAGGAGATATTGAACTATCTGTAATAGAGCCTCTTGGAGAACTTGTGGATCTGAAGGTGGAATCAGCAGATCTTCCGGTAACTAACGCATCAGAGGCGGAACCTGAAACTGAACTGACCGATGAGGAATTGCCGCTACTACCACCGCCAATCCGTCCTCCAGCGGAAGTTGGCATCTCCCGCTTCGAGTTTGGTCTGACGCAAACACTACCTGTTCCGACTTATAATCTATTCGAGGTTGAGAAAGCTGCTGCTAAACAAATTGTTGCCATCCCTCCTTTCTGGTCTGATGAGGAAGTTGGCTATGCGCCGGGGTTAGGTAGTCGCCTAGGTTTCTGTCTGCAAGCGCACGACGAGTATAGTCTGGATTTGCCCCCCAGCGCGTTTTTCGAGCCTGATGCCTTACTGCTTCAACATTTAAAGCAGCACCAGCCCGTACCGCCGCCCGTGCCAACCAGTATTGATTTGATTGACAAGTTTTTGCGCAGCAAGCCCCGATTCAGAGCACCTTTACCGCTTCCCCCGACCACCGAAGCCCAAGCCGATTTATCGGTGCGTAGTACGCTTGCAGAGCCCAGTTTGGCCTCAGAGAGCTTGGCTCGCATTCTGGCGCGACAGGGCAAAATCGGTAAGGCTATCGAAATATATGAACGGCTGATAGTGCGCCAGCCGGAAAAAAAGGCGTATTTTGCCGACCAAATCCAACAATTGCAAACCTTCGAGTAGATGTATATTGCCCTCATTGCCCTGATTATTTTTGTTTGCTTGCTTCTAGCCCTCGTTGTATTGGCCCAAAACCCAAAGGGTGGCGGACTGTCGAACCAGTTCGGTTCTGGCGGAGCTGCCAATCTGATGGGCGTAAAGCGCACCGGAGACCTATTGGAGCGCTTGACTTGGGGCTTCGCCCTAGGGTTAATGGTTCTTACGCTTGGAACCCACATGATTATTGGTGGCGGTGATAATGGCCCGGCCCGCAGCATCAACCAAGAGCGCGCGCTTCAAACGCAACTCCCTGCTACTCCAGCTCCTACGGCTCCAGGCGCTAGTGCTCCAGGTGCTACGGCTCCTGCAGCCTCCGGCACGGCCACTCCTAATGAGCGGGCAGCGTCTGCCCCCGCTCAACAGTCTACTACAACTCCGGCTCCCGCCCCAGCTTCAACAACCGGCAACCAGTAAGGCTTCGCTGCTCTTATACTCACCCGTATCACCGATGACTTCCTGTTTGGAAGCCATCGGTTTTTTTATGCCTTTCTCAATGTGTCAGGTTTCGACAGACCTGACACGTTTGGCAGCAAAACTTTGGTATGAGGCTCTAAAAAGTTCACTTTAACGACCATTATGTCAGGTTTGAGTGGGCTGGCATAAGAAGTGTCGGGAACGGCGCACGGGTTTATTCACTCAACATCTTTCAACCAAAACGTACAATATGTCACTTAGCATGAAACCGCTGGCCGACCAGATCCTTATTCTGCCAGCCGCCGCCGAGGAAAAAACTAAGTCGGGTATCATCATCCCCGATACGGCCAAGGAAAAGCCCCAGCGCGGCGAAGTGGTGGCCATAGGCGATGGCAAAGTAGCTGAACTTACTGGCACAGTGATTACACCTCGCGTGAAAGTTGGTGACCAAGTGCTTTATCGTAAGTATGCTGGATCTGAGCTCACCTTTGAAGGCGTTGATTATATGATCATGCAGGAGAAAGATCTTCTCGCCGTTCTGTAGGGTTTCCTTTTCCTTTCCTGAATTACCTTTCTATTTAAAATAAGATGGCTAAGAACATCCAATTTGATACCGACGGCCGCGACAAGCTAAAGCGCGGTGTAGATAAGCTGGCTAACGCCGTGAAAGTAACCCTCGGCCCAAAAGGCCGCAACGTGGTTATCGACAAGAAATTCGGCGCACCCACCATAACTAAGGATGGTGTAACTGTAGCTAAAGAAATTGAACTGACTGACCCTGTTGAAAACATGGGTGCTCAGTTGGTAAAAGAAGTTGCTTCCAAAACAGCTGACCAAGCTGGTGACGGTACTACAACTGCTACTGTATTGGCTCAGGCTATTTACACGGCTGGTTCGAAGAACGTAGCTGCTGGTGCTAACCCAATGGACCTGAAGCGTGGCATCGACAAGGCGGTACACGCTGTTGTTGCTAACCTGAAGGCGCAATCGAAGAAGATCGAGAACTCTTCGGAGATTGCCCAGGTAGGTACTATTTCGGCCAACAACGACTCGGAAATCGGTCAGATGATTGCCGATGCCATGGATAAAGTGGGCAAAGAAGGCGTTATCACGGTAGAAGAAGCGCGTGGCACGGAAACCGAAGTAAAGACGGTAGAAGGCATGCAGTTCGACCGCGGCTACCTCTCCCCTTACTTCGTGACCAACCCGGAGAAGATGGAAGTGGAGTTGGAAAACCCTTACGTGCTGATCTACGACAAGAAAGTAAGCACCATGAAAGAGCTTCTGCCCGTATTGGAGCAGGTAGTTCAGACTGGTAAGCCGTTGGTTATCATCTCAGAGGATGTTGACGGTGAGGCTTTGGCTACGTTGGTAGTTAACAAGCTGCGTGGTTCGTTGAAGATTGCAGCCGTAAAGGCTCCTGGCTTCGGCGACCGTCGTAAGGCAATGTTGGAAGACATCGCTGTGTTGACTGGTGGTACCGTGATTTCGGAAGAGCGTGGCTACAAGCTTGACAGCGCTACGATTGAGTACCTCGGTACGGCTGAGAAGATTATCATTGACAAGGACAACACAACCATCGTCAATGGTAAAGGTGAGAAGGCCACTATCACGGCCCGCATCAACGAAATCAAAGCTCAGATTCAGACGACCACGTCGGATTACGACAAGGAGAAGCTGCAGGAGCGTTTGGCTAAGCTGTCGGGTGGTGTCGCTATCCTTTACATCGGTGCTTCTACGGAAGTAGAGATGAAAGAGAAGAAAGACCGCGTTGACGATGCTTTGCACGCAACTCGCGCTGCCGTTGAAGAAGGCGTAGTACCTGGTGGTGGTGTTGCTTTGGTGCGCGCTATCGAATCGCTGGCTGCTGTTGATACGCTGAACGGCGACGAGCGTACGGGTGTAAACATCATCCGCACGGCGCTGGAAGCTCCGCTGCGCTGCATCGTAGGCAACGCCGGTGGCGAAGGCTCGGTGGTCGTACAGAAGGTGCGTGAAGGCTCCGGCGACTACGGCTACAATGCCCGCGAAGACCGCTATGAGAACCTGATGGCCGCTGGTATCCTCGACCCAACGAAAGTAACTCGCTTAGCTCTGGAGAACGCCGCATCTATCGCCGGCTTGCTCCTGACCACTGAGTGCGTTATCTCGGATGAGCCAGAAGATGAGAAAGCTGCTGCTGGCGGTGCCGGTGGTATGGGCGGCATGGGTGGCATGGGCGGCATGATGTAATATCAGCCGCGCAGCTAGCTAAGCTGTTCGTTTAATATAAAAAAGCCCCCAGACTTGGTCTGGGGGCTTTTTTATGCTTGCTTCGCGCTGCAATAGTATTTTACTTCCTCTACTGTAAGGTCCCGCACTGCTTAGGCTTAGCGAGTGAAGTTAATAGAATCCAGCAGAGAGAGGTAGCTCGTCTGGATGTAGCCGGTGGCTCCCCTTCCGCTTGGCCAAGAGGTTTCCCGCAACGTCGCTCGGCACCAGCCATTGGCTTGCACCGCATGAACCTCCAGCGTGTCGCCCAAGGTTACAACGCCAGTGGTTGTAGCCGTTAGGTCGGCGGTGGGGTGAGAGAGTAGAGGCACATCCGGAGTAATAACAGCTGCGGGGTGGGAGAGCAGGCGGCTGGGGACGGGCCGGGTGTAATAATAGACGAGAGATCCGAAAACGGTATTGACCAGCAGGGTCCACCCGACCAATTGCCACCAGTTAATGCGCCATTCTCCCGCTTGCCGGCGCACGGGAGCTAATCGAAGGAGTTTACTCATATGAAGGACAGTAAGAACATACGTATGAAAACATACATGTATGAAACATAAAAAAAGCCCCCGGACATCTGTACGGGGGCTTTTTGACAACAGAAACTAGTTTCCGCGGCCGTGCATCATGTGGAACAGCTTCTTAGCAATGGCAATCAGAATCAGACCAGCCAAAATTACGAAGCCGGCAATGAGGCCGAATACTTTCAAAGCACCCAGCTCTTCCACGTAAGCAGCAATGTAGCCACCGGCAATCTGAGCCACGAAGGGAGCTAGGAACCACACGCCCATTAGTGCTGAGGTATAGCTGATCGGGGCCAGGCGCGTTACCATGGATAGGCCGATTGGCGATAAGCACAGCTCGCCGATGGTGTGAAAGAAGTAAGTAGCGAGCAACCATAGGATACTGGCTTTCACCGTGGTATCGCTCACGTCGCCGCCGCGCTCCATTACGGCGCCTACCATAAACAGGAAGCCCATACCTAGCAGCACCATTCCTAAGCCCATTTTTACGGGAATGCTCAAGTCTTTGCCCTTACGGCCCAGGCTTAGCCATACGCTAGCGACAATAGGTGCCAGCGCGACGATAAACAACGGGTTCACCGATTGGAACCAGGAAGTAGGAATCAGGTAGCCAAATACTTCACGGTCGATGTAGCTATCGGTGTACAAGGTTAGGGAGCTACCGGCCTGCTCGAAACCAGCCCAGAAGAACACCACGAACAGCGTAATAATGAAAATTACCGCCATACGGTCGGTTTCCTCTTTCGACAGCGTCTCTTTCGGCGCGTTTTTGTCCTTTACCACTTTCACCGGAGCCAAGCCAATGGGGCCGAGCAAGCGGGGGGCAAATAAGTTGAAGATGATCTGACCCAGCACCATTCCTAAGCCAGCAGCCAGGAAGCCATAGCGGAAACCGTAGTTGCTCACCTGCTCCACGCCATCAACGACGGTCTTGGTAGCGAATAAGTCTTCCGCAAAATAGCCGCACACCAGCGGCGCGAGGAAGGCGCCGATGTTGATACCCATGTAGAAAATAGTGAACGCCGAGTCACGGCGCGGGTCGCCTTGCTCGTAGAGCTGGCCTACCAGCGTAGAGATATTAGGCTTAAAAAAGCCATTGCCAATGATAAGCAGCAGCAAGCCTAGGCAAGTAGTCAGCGGCAGGCCAAATGCCACGGCCGGACTACCAGGAGTAGTAGAGAATAACGAGAACTGACCCAGGGCCATCAAAGTACCGCCAATAAGAATTGCACGGCGCTGCCCGATGAAACGGTCGGCAATCCAGCCCCCAATGATAGGAGTAAAGTACACGAAACCAGTGAAATACCCGTATATAAGAGTGGCGGTTGCGGCGGGCACTTCCAAACCACCAGCCAGGATAGTCTTGGTCAGGTACAGTGTCAGCAAGCCCCGCATACCATAGTAACTAAACCGTTCCCAGAGTTCAGTAAAGAAGAGCAGATACAGTGCCTTTGGATGTCCTTGCTGTGCGGCAACCGGTGGCTGTTCGGGCACGACGGAGGCTGATTGCATGTAAAAGATGAGTAAGATGGAGGTGGAAGAGAAAGCGACCCGAAACAGCGGTCGGGGGTTTGTAAAGCTACAAAAGTTTCGCAACTGCCAACTTTTGCCCCCGAGGAAGTATTACTTCAGCAACAGCATAGCGAATTTTCGCTCATGCCTTAGCAAAACACAGCACACCCGTGGCTCACTCGGTTTTTTGACTACTTTTGTTCTAAGAATTCCCATTTCCCACCCACCCCATTTATTGTTTATCGGCTTATGATGGACACCGCCACCCACGCTCTTCATCGCCTTCAGCCCCTCGGTTTTACCCAGGCGGCTAAGGTACATCTGAACCTCACCCCGCCGAACTGGTGGAAGAAGCCCTTCGCCGCGGCGAAGGCACGCTCACTGACACTGGCGCGCTCATGGCCGATACTGGCAAGTTCACTGGCCGCTCGCCCAAAGACCGCTTCGTAGTAAAGGACGCCAACACGCAGGATAGCGTGTGGTGGGGCGATATTAATATCCCCTTCGACGCTGATAAGTTTGATCAGCTTCAGGAGAAGATGGTGCAATACCTGGCCGATAAAGAAATTTATGTGCGCGAGGCCTATGCTGGCGCCAACCCTGACTACCGTCTGAATCTGCGCGTCGTAAACGAGCTGGCTTGGCATAACCTCTTCTGCTACAATATGTTCCTGCGCCCCGCTGATGGCGAGGATACTACCTGGACGCCTGATTTTAGCATCATCTGTGCGCCCGGCTTCGAAGCCGATCCAGCCGTGGACGGCACCCGTCAGCCCAACTTTGCCATTCTGAACTTTACCAAGAAAATGATTCTCATCGGCGGCACTGGCTACGCTGGCGAGATGAAAAAAGGCATTTTCGGCGTACTCAACTACTTGCTGCCGCACGAGCAGAACACGCTACCGATGCACTGCTCCGCTAACGTAGGCAAGGATGGCGACGCAGCCATTTTCTTCGGCCTATCGGGCACTGGCAAAACCACTCTTTCGGCTGACCCCAACCGCGGCCTCATCGGCGACGACGAGCACGGCTGGACTCCCAACGAGGGCATCTTCAACTTTGAAGGTGGCTGCTACGCAAAAGTCATTGACCTGAGCCGCGAAAAGGAGCCGCAGATATGGGATGCTATCAAGTTCGGTTCTATTGTCGAGAACACGCGCTTTATTCCCGGCACGCACACTGTTGATTATGCCAATAAGTCGGTGACGGAGAACACCCGCACGGCTTACCCTATCAACTTTATCGACAACGCCATTGAGCCATCGGTAGCCGATTCACCAAAGAATATCTTCTTCCTGACGGCTGACGCGTTCGGCGTTTTGCCTCCCATCAGCAAGCTGGATAAGAGCCACGCCATGTACCACTTCATGTCGGGCTACACGGCAAAGGTAGCAGGCACCGAAATGGGCGTTACGGAGCCACAGACGACGTTCTCGGCTTGCTTTGGTGCCGTTTTCTTACCTCTACACCCCACGAAGTACGCGGAGATGCTGGGCCAGAAAATGGACGAGCATCCCGACGTGAATGTGTGGCTGATCAATACTGGCTGGACCGGCGGCAGCTATGGCACCGGCTCACGCATGAAGCTGAGCTACACGCGCGCCATGATTACGGCCGCACTCAACGGCGACCTAAATAACGTGGAGTTAACTAAGCACCCCATCTTCGGGGTGGAAGTACCGGCCTCAGTCCCTAGTGTACCAACCGAGATTTTGGAACCACGCAACACCTGGGCTGACAAGGAGGCATATGATAAAACGGCAGCCTCTTTGGCCGAAAAATTTGTAACCAACTTTAAGAAGTACGCCGATTTCGCGAATGAGGAAATTCTGGCGGGCGCTCCTAAAGTAGCTGTGGAAGCCGGCGTGTAAAGCCGCAACACTTGTTTTGTAAAAAGCCCCCCAGTCGTGTACTGGGGGGCTTTTTCTTGCATATCATGCAAACCTGCTAGTTTTACTTCTCGATTCAACCATTCTATCCTAAGCGTTATGCGTAAGCGCCTTCTACCGCTACTCCTGCTTCTCCTCACCCCTTTCAGCCTGTGGGCATGGGGCGCGGATGGGCACCGGGCCGTGGGCAAAATTGCCGAACAGCACCTCTCCCGTCGCGCCAAGCGTGAAATTCAAAAACTGCTAAATACGGAAACGCTGACGATGGTCAGTACCTGGCCTGATGAAGTGCGCTACTACCCTGAGTTCAAGGAAACGGCTCCCTGGCATTATGTAAATACGCCCAGCGGCCTCAACCAGGACCAATACATCCAGCAGCTCAAGGCCCAAACCGTTCCAAACGCTTACAACGCCATGCTGGCGCAGTTGGCTATTCTAAAGGATAAAAGCAAGCCGCAAGCTGATCGGGTGGCGGCCTTGAAGTATGTGGTACACTTGGTGGGTGATGTGCACCAGCCACTACATGCGGGCCACGCGGAGGATAAAGGCGGCAACGATATTAAGTTGAAATATCGCGGCAAGGACACCAACTTGCATAGCCTTTGGGATAGCGGTCTGCTTGATTACCAAGGCCTCACCTACACCGAAATGGCTACTGCTTACGATGCCAAGCTGCGGGGCCGGGTAATTCGGAAGATGCAGGCTGCGGGACCAGAGCAGTGGCTCTGGGAATCCTATCAGGCGAGCAACCAGATCTATCAGGACACACCCAATAACGCCGACGTCGATTATCGTTACTACCCCGCTCACGCCGACCTGATGAAGGAGCGTATCACCCAAGCAGGTGTGCGCCTGGCGGGAATGCTGAATAAGGCGTTTAACTAAACGTGCGTTTTGGTTTTGGTTTCCTAAGTAATAACGTCTGACCTCTATTCTTAAACCCTGCTGGCTCCGTTCAGTGGGGTTTCTCATTTCAGGGGAGCACCCCTGTATCTTTGCCGCATGCCTCACACTTTTTACGCCCCCAATCTAGCTGCGGCCACGTACCTCCTGCCCGAAGATGAAAGCAAACATGCCATTCGCGTATTGCGCCTCTCCCTTGGCGACGCCGTGGATTTGGTGGATGGTGTGGGGGGCATTTTCCAGGCAGAAGTAGCAGATGCAAACCCCAAACGCTGCCTTCTGCGCGTAACCAGTGAGCAGCGTGTGCCGCGTCGCGCTTACGCAGTGCACCTAGCGGTAGCGCCTACCAAGAACCTGGACCGCATGGAGTGGCTAGTGGAAAAAGCCACCGAAATTGGGCTCGACCGCCTCACTTTCCTGCGTTGCGCCCGCTCCGAGCGCCGTGAGCTGAAATTAGACCGGCTGGAGAAAATTGCAGTAAGCGCCCTAAAACAGTCAGGCCAAGCGTGGCTGCCGCAGCTAGATGAACTCACCGATTATTCCGCTTTTATTTCTGCACTGGAACCAGCCACCAGCTTTATTGCGCATCTGGCTGAAGGTGAGCGCATAGCTTTATCGCAGGTAGCAGCGCGGGGGGCAAATTGCTGCATCCTGATTGGCCCGGAAGGCGACTTCACACCGACCGAAATTCAGGCTGCCTTAGCACGGGGCTTGCAGCCTGTCACGCTTGGCGAATCGCGACTGCGCACGGAAACCGCCGCGCTGGTAGCTGTCATGATTGCGAATTTCTGCCGGTAATATATTTATAAATTATCCTCAACTAGACGTACTCGCTGAACTCTGCGAATGTTTAACAGCAGAGAAATAAATATTTGCAGGCATGAATATATAAGTTTGAACTACAGCAGACGACATGCGGAGGAGTATATATCGAACTTTCTTACTTAGCCGTTACTTTGTAGAGGTATCGATTACCAACTGCCGTCACCACTCATGCTCAAAAACGCCCTTTTAGTTTTCCTCCTGCTCTTTGCTACGGCGGCGGCCCCCGTGGCTCCCAGCTTCCGCATTGCCAAGTTGCACTACGGCGGCGGTGGCGACTGGTACGCCAACAAAACGAGCCTACCCAACCTGATTCAGTTCTGTAATCAGACGCTAAAAACCAACATCGCGCTCGAAGAAGCGACGGTGGAGCTTGACAACCCCGAACTGTTTACGTATCCATTCGTCCACATGACGGGTCACGGCAACGTCGTTTTTACCGACGCTGAGGCTAAAAATCTGCGGCGCTACCTCACCGGCGGCGGCTTTCTACACATTGATGACAATTACGGCCTCGACAAGTTTATTCGGCCCGAAATGAAGAAGGTATTCCCCGAGCTGGAGTTTGTAGAATTACCCTTCTCCCACCCTATCTACCACCAAAAGTTCGACTTCCCCAAAGGCCTACCGAAAGTGCACGAGCACGAAGGCAAACGTCCTCAGGGTTTTGGCTTGCTCTACAAAGGACGGCTGGTGTGCTTCTACACGTTTGAGTGCGACTTGGGCAACGGCTGGGAAGACGTAGGCACCTACGAAGACCCACCCGCCACCCATGAGGCTGCGCTACGTATGGGCGCTAACCTAGTAGCGTACGCGCTAACGCAGGACTAACACAGCAGTAAGCTTTTGCTTGGTCAGTCGAAGCTCTTCCGCAAAAGTTCGCTTCACAAAAGCAGCTGGCACCGCTGAACCGAAACATCGGATTTCAGCGGTGCCAGCTGCTTTTTGCCCCCCAGAGGTAATCAACTAAGTCTGAGCTACTCGTATTTTGGTTTAAGAATCTCGCTAAGAACAAAGGCGGCCCGCAAATCAGCGGGGTTCCGCAACATAGCCTGCACGCGGCGACGGGCAGCCTGCCGGGCTTCGTCGGGGCTGTGCGCGGCTTGGCGGGTCCAGTAATCCTCGCGAGCTGGCAAAGCAGTCGCACGGGGCAAGCTAGCTGCCAAGCGCGGCTGCCGCGTAGGCGCCTCCAAGGAGCGCGCTGGTGGCATCGTTTCTAAGGATCGGGGGTCAACCTCCGTGCGTTCCAAGCTGTGCGCCACAGGTGCCTGCTCGCGGGGCAACGGACGACCAGCCGGCGTAGTAGGTCGACTGGCAGCTGGCTGAGGTTGATTACCAGCTTTATTCTGCGACTTCATTTGCTCCAGCAACTCCTGAAAAGAGGTAGTGGGCAAACCAGGAGCCTTCGGCAGCGCGGGTCGCTCACGCGATTCACGGGCTGCCATTTCGCGGGCTTTTTGCACCATGCGCCACACAAAAACGCCTAACCCCAACAAAATGATGAGTATCGTCTGGATCTTCTCCATGGAACAGAGTGCGTAAATGGTGGGAAAGCTAATCGTATTTTTTACCAAGAGGAGTCAAGCGCTTATTAGCGCACGCCTTTCTCCGGATACTTGCCCGTTTTTGTTCGGTAAAAGGCTTGAATCTGCTCTAAGTCGGCCTCGTAATTTCCCGTAGGATAAATTGGTCCGCCTACGCCCGATTCTTTGTTTTTATAGTCCAGAAAACCCAGCAGAATCGGCACATTGGCTCCCTCAGCCGCATAATAAAACCCTTTGCGCCACTTGGGCTGATATTGCCGAGTGCCTTCCGGCGTGATAAGAATCACCAGATCATCGCGTTCCTTAAACAGCTTTATCATGCCATCCACAAGGCTATTATTGCGGCTCCGATCAACGGGCAACGCGCCTAAGGAGCGCATCAGCCAGCCCACAAACGGATTATCGACCCACTCTTTTTTTACAGTGAAGCGCACGGGCACATTCATCAGAAAAAAGGAAGCGCGAGCGTAGAGAATATCCCAGTTGCTAGTATGCGGAGCCGCAATCATGATGGCCTTCGTGATGCCCGGCGGCACCCGCGAAACCAGTTTCCAGCCGGTTATCCAAAACCAGAATTTAGAAAAGTAGTACCAGAAGAAAGGCGTAGTAGAGGCTCTTGGCATATTGATTTTTTGGTGGACCAACGAAAAAATGCCCCCCAGGGTTAAAACTAGGGAATTTTTGAGCAACGTCGGTACTTATTGAAGGGCGCGCAGCTGCGGCGCCAGACTTATCGTGTAGTGATAGCCGATATCGTAGAGCTCCGTGGCCCGGCGGTAGCTGAGCGTGCGGAAGTTGCGCAGTTCAGGTGGCTCAATAAGCAAATCGCAGCGCAGACGGCGGGCGGGCGTATTGGCATTGATGCCTAGCAGCAAAGTCCGCTCTACTAGGCTCCGAAATGTAGTGATACGCGCCGCCGGATTTACGGGGTTGCAATGCACACCAACTATGACAACATCCTGATCTAGCAGCGGCTCTACGGGCAGGTTATTCAGTAAGCCGCCATCCACCAGCTGCCGCCCCTGATACTCCACGGGCCGATAAAGCACCGGCACCGCCGACGACCCCAGCAAGGCCGGCAGCAATGGCCCCTCCGAAAAGTACACCGACACACCTTCCACCAAATCAGTTGCTACCAGCGTGAGCGGGCGCTGCAAATCGGCGAAGGTAAAATTGCCCCCCAGATGCTCTTCCAAGAGTTGTTTAACTGCATCCAGATTGAGTAACCCATGCCGACTAAATGCCGGGCGTAGCAAGCGGGTAATAGGCATGGCCGTAAACAGGCGCAGTACCTCAGCCGGCTTGAAGCCAGCTGCATAAAAAGCCCCCACAATTGCCCCCGAGCTCACTCCTACCAACCGGCCAATCGGAATTTCTAGCTCATCCAGCGCCGCCAGCACGCCCAGATGCGCAATGCCACGCGCCCCACCTCCTGATAACGCCAAGCCGATTTCCCGCATCTGGTATTACAGCGAGTTAAAGATCTTCCACGCGCAGCGTTTCCGCCAGGCGCACCCCTCTATCGGTGGCCTGCACGGTGCAGGCAGCACTAGTGGGGTCGTGTTGCAGCAGAAGCACCCAGTTTTCGGCAGCAGCGCGGTTGAGTACGGCTTCCTTTTCGCTCAACGTCTCTAACGGACGCACATCATATCCCATCACGTACGGCAACGGAATGTGTCCTGCTGAAGGCAGCAAATCGGCCATAAACGCCAGCGTACGGCCTTTATACTCCAGCACTGGCACCATCATTTTCTCTGTGTGGCCGTCAGCAAAAATTATTTCCCGAAACTGCGGCAGCGCCGAAGCTGCACCAGGCGCCAGAAACCGCAAGTGCCCGCTTTCTTGAATTGGCAGAATATTCTCCTTGAGAAAGCTGGCTTTCTCGCGCGCATTCGGCGTCACGGCCCATTTCCAGTGCGCCTCGTTTGACCAATAGGTAGCATTGGGGAAAGCCACTTCCAATTTGCCCCCCGGCGTACGCACCACCGAGCCACCGCAGTGGTCGAAGTGTAAGTGGGTCAAAAATACGTCGGTAATATCGGCGGACGTGAAGCCTCGCTGCCGCAGTGAATTCTCCAGCGTGTCATCGCCGTGTGGGTAAAAGTGCGACCTGAACTTCTCGTCTTGCTTGTTGCCCATGCCGTTGTCGATGAGGATGAGGCGGTTGCCATCCTCAATCAGCAGGCTACGCATGGCCCAGGTGCACATATTGTTGGCGTCGGGCGGATTCAGCTTTTGCCACATGCTTTTGGGCACGACGCCAAACATAGCGCCACCATCAAGCTTAAAGAGGCCAGTATCAATAGTATAGAGATTCATACACTACGCAGTACACAACATGAACACACCAAAAAGCTGCTTCCCAGCCGGTTGCTTTAGGCTATTCAGCTACAACGCCCATAGCTGAAAACTTGTCAATACGCTGGCTGATGCGCTCTTCCGTTGGCATCGCACTAAGCTCATCGAGCGTCTTAATCAGCGTCTTTTTTAGCGTATCAATCATTTTGGGCACATTGGTATGAGCACCACCCAAAGGCTCCTTCACGATACCATCCACCAGTTTGGCCTGCATCATATCAGTAGCCGTGAGCTTGAGGGCTTCAGCAGCCTGCTCTTTGTAATCCCAGCTACGCCACAGAATACTAGAGCACGATTCCGGGGAAATAACAGAGTACCAAGTATTTTCCAGCATCAGCACCCGGTCGCCAATGGCAATACCGAGTGCCCCGCCCGACGCACCTTCCCCAATGATGACGCAGATAACGGGCACCTTCAGCAGAAACATCTCCTTCAGGTTGCGGGCAATTGCTTCCCCTGCCCCCTCTCTTCGGCTTCAAGCCCCGGAAATGCGCCAGGCGTATCAATGAGCGTTATGATAGGCTTGTTGAATTTTTCTGCCAGTTTCATTAAGCGCAAAGCCTTGCGGTAACCTTCTGGGTTTGGCATACCGAAGTTGCGAAACTGCCGCTGCTTGGTATTTCGGCCCTTCTGCTGGCCGATAAACATTACCGAGCGGCCATCCAAATCAGCAAACCCACCTACCATGGCCTTATCGTCGGCTACGGTACGGTCGCCGTGCAGCTCGATAAACTTGCTGGCCATACCCTCGATATAGTCGAGGGTGTACGGGCGGTCGGGGTGGCGGGAGAGCTGCACGCGCTGCCAACGGGTGAGGTTGGCATAGGTTTCTTTTTTGAGGGCCTTAATTTTGGCCTCCAGCGCCGCAACGGCCTCCGACACATCTACCTGGCTGTCAAGTGCCAACTGTTGCATTTCGCGGAGCTTGCCTTCGAGGGCGGCTATTGGTTGTTCGAAATCGAGGAGCATTGCCGAGTAAAATAGGCGTCAGATAACGAAAAAAGGGATTGAGACCAGACAAAGCTGCCCCAAGCCAGAGTTAGCAAAGGTAAGCGAAACCGCTCCACCCACTATAACAGCAGCTCTGAAATGGGGTCAGAAAAAACAATGTCGCTGAAAAACAGCCACAACCGTACAGAATGCCTTTTTTTCTGTAAAAAAATGCCCCCTATGTTGTGCAGTCTCAAACCTCCTCCTACCTTTGCAGCACTTTAAGGGAAAACAAACGGTTTACCCACTAAGCAAATGGTTCGGTAGTTCAGTTGGTTAGAATGCCGCCCTGTCACGGCGGAGGTCGCGGGTTCGAGTCCCGTCCGGACCGCAAAAAGGCTCTTAGCACTACGCTAGGGGCCTTTTTTCGTTTTGTATTATCGTCTAAGTATCGGCCTTGTTGGGCGTTAAAGACTCTTACTTCTGCTCATGTCTACTCATACATGAGGTTCTACGTTCTCTATTCCTTTCTGATGGTCTTAACGCGGTGAAACGTACTTGCTGGTTTCTCAACAAGCAACCGTAGAAACTGACCGGCAAAATATTTCAGAGATGGGTACTGAGTAGGGTAATTCTAACTAGGCTTGACCTAACCTAGGTACCACATAGAAGCTTAAGGCTAACAATTGACAGTCTAGCCTTTACTATAGTGTACTTCTTAACCTAGAACCTGATGCAAGTATCCTTCGACTTCCCTCCTGCCTTCATTCCGAACCTTGCCGCTGCCATTGCTCAGCATCTAAACGCTCCTGTAGCTACTCCTGAGCGCAAGGATGCCATGCTCACCGTAACCGAGGCGGCGAAGTTGCTATGTGGGTCACCCAAATATGTGAGACAATTAATCTCACTAGGTAAAGTGAAGTACATCGACGCTAATAGAGGCACAGGATTACGACCTAGCTACACGTTGATGGAATCGGACGTTCGGGCCTATCTGAAGGACCTACGGAGGTAACCTAGACAACCCTTCGTCTAGGAACCCAGCGAACATGACACGGAGCCTCCGGTAGTTGGCCTCATGCTGAGGTAGGGTCGCTTCGGCTTGGTGATAAGCAGTATACGTAACACCATTGGCGTAACCATCGTGGACCTTGTCTAGGATTCCCGAGACCGTCAGACTCATATAATTCTCTAGCATCTTGTCTTCCCACTCGTCGAATACGCTCTTGAGAGCAGGCCAGGAGCCACCGGCGTTCTCCTGTCCGTGAATCGCGTAGTGCAGGCGACCAACCGGAACATCAGCGTCGTGAACTTGCCTCCATGTTCCAAGTTCCAGAGGTTCAAAATGGCTTCATCGTCGGGCTTGAGCGATAGAGTTATTTTCATGTTCCTACTGCAAATTCACTTTCCTATATATACTCTGGGCGTTGCGGAGAATAGAAGTTATCTTTCAGTCGTTCTACGTTAGCTACTTTCCTTATCCTGTTATGGTTAAATTATTAATCGGGCTTCTACTGGTGGGTTTCCTACTCGGCTGCCAAAAAGACCCTAAGGAAACCGAACAAACCGGGCCACAGCCCCGCATTGTGAGTTTTGTCAGCACCGCGGATACCATCGGGGCCTTGGTGCGCATCCTGACAATGAATAGCAGCCCGGCGGCGACGGAGAACATCCTCTATTTTGATACGACGCCCACCACGCCCTTTGCCGTTCGTGGCGATACGCTACTAGTGCGCGTGCCCCCAGGAGCCACCTCGGGCCTGGTGGCCTTGCAGGTCCGGGGGCAGCGCACGACCAGCGTCACCCCCTTTACCGTGCTCAGCGGACGCTGGCGCCGCCGGGCCGATACGCCCAGTGCGCGCCTGTGGCCGGTGGTCGTCAGCAGCGGGACTGTGGCCTATTGGGGCCTAGGGGAACTCATGCCGCCCGGCTTTCGCTTCACCCAGCGGGACCTGTGGCGCTATGACCCGGCCGCCAACGGCTGGGAGCGCCAAGCCGATCTGCTCGGCCCGTTGCGCTCGAATGCGGTAGCGTTTAGCCTCGGCTCCCTGATCTACGTGGGCATGGGCCGCAATGCCAATAACACCGCATTACTGGTACATGATTTCTACGCCTTTAGCCCTACCACGAACCAGTGGACGCCCAAAGCCAGTCTGCCCAGCCCGCGGGAAGACGGCTTTAGCGTGACGTTTACGCTGAACGGGAAAGCCTACTTGGTGGGGACGAAGGCCGACCGGCGCACGTGGGAGTATGATCCGCAGGCGGATACCTGGACGCAGAAAAAAGACTTCCCCGGCTCGCCGCGCTACGACGCCGTGGGGTTTACCTTGGGCAACAGCGCCTACGTGGCTGGAGGGACAGGGGACGTCCAGGAACGAGTGCAGCTCCTCGATAATTTCTGGGCCTATACGCCCAGCACCGACACTTGGTCCCTCAAGGCGACCCTACCTCAGTCGCGCAGGGCACTGATGGCGTTTGTCGTGGGCAGCAAAGCCTACGCGGGGATCAATTTCACCAAAGACATCTATGAGTATGACCCAGCCCGCGACGCGTGGACACTGAAGACGCGGTTTCCCGGCGCGGCATTCTATTACACGCAGGGCTTTAGCCTAAATGGCAAAGGTTACGTGGTCGGTGGGATTCCGTCTATCGGCATTTCCTCAGAGCTGTGGGAGTTCACACCCTAGCTCGCTACTTGTCTATAGAGGACGGATGAGAACTAAGATTCTAGCCAAACGTGGATAATTTGCTCATCAGCTTTATCTTTTAGCTATGGAATCCACCGAACTCGCAGGAACGCCTGAAGTACAGCTGCTGCATTATGAATCGAAGCACCAGGCTGACTTTAAGCGCCTGAATACCGAATGGATTGAACAGTACTTTCACCTTGAACCAGCGGACCTGTGCGTCCTTGACAACCCGGAAGAGTATGTTCTTCAGCGAGGAGGTCACATTTTCTTAGCCAGCTATGGCGGCCAGATTGTAGGCACATGTGCGCTCTATAAAATAGATGATACGAGCTTTGAGTTGGGCAAGATGGCGGTTACGGCCGCCCTACAAGGCCGGGGCATCGGGCGGAAACTAGCAGAGGCCGCTATTGCCAAAGCTCGGGCCTTAGGCGCTCGGCGCCTGTACTTAGAAAGCAATACTAAGTTGGCTCCGGCCCTGCATCTGTACCGGGAATTGGGTTTTCGCCCTACTATCTCGGGTTTGCCCTCGCCTTATGAGCGCAGTGACATCCAACTCGAATTGTTTCTTTGACATAAGCCGCTCAATATATGTATGTTCAGCACTACTGCTACATTGTGCATTTCTGCGCGCTTTAAGCCATTTCGTCGAGTATAAGAAGAATAGGTATGCTTTTGATTAAGCCACGAAAAAAGCCCCCCAGTTTAAGTCTGAGGGGCTTTTTTCGAAGCAATTTCGTACAAATTACTACTCACAATGAGCACAATAGCCAGGAGGGTATTACCTGCATTCATAATGAGGCTATTCGTCCCGCTTCCTCACATCACATAGTACGTGCTGGCAAGAGGCATATTCTCTTTCGGCAAATTCTTATCCCCAATCATCTGCTTCAGATTTACCTCAATGGTGCGGGCAATGGCCGTCACGGGGGTATCTGTGGGCTTGCCTTCAAAGGGATCCTGCAGGTGAATGGCCATTTTTTCGATTAGGAAAAACGCGGACGAGATAGCGACGACCATTAACACCTCTAGCACGCCGAATATCTCGAGGAGAGCGAAGGGCAGCAACAGCACAAAAAAGAATAGGGAAAAGTGAGTATACAGCGTGTAGGTCACCGGAAACACAGTGTTTTTTATCCGCTCACATTTGCCCATCGAATCCGTCAGTCGGGTTAGAGTTGCGTCGAGTTCTACCTGCTGGTAGCTGTTTACCCAGCCTTCATTTAGGGCGTAGCGCAAATCACGGGCGTGCAGTTCTAGCAAGGCGTTGGGCAGGTTATCGTGCTTGGTGATAAAAGCCAGTTCTTCGGGCGCTAGGTAGCGGCGAATTTTCTCCACGTCCATCTTATTGCGCAGCGCCATGCCCAGGCTGTAGCTCCAGGCAATTTGCCGGTTTGTGAAGCGCTCCACCCAGGCACTGATTTCCTGCGGCGCGTAGGGCGCATCGGTAAAGCAAAGAACCTGGCGGATAAGGGAGCGCGAATCGTTCACAATTGCCCCCCAGACAATGCGGGCTTCCCACCAGCGGTCGTAGGCCTGGTTCGACTTGAACGCCAGCAGCAACGAGAGCACCGTACCGAGCACCATCGGAACGCTCAGTGGCAGGGAAAGCGACATGACATGAAAAAATTGGTCTTCTATCGCGATCAATGTGGCGTAGACGAACACAAACAGGACCTCTCGCTTTATTTTCCCAAAGACGTAGCTAAGCGGAATTTTGGTTCTTAATAACATAATAGGATCGTAACTAGGCGTTACCAGAAATACATGAGCAAGGATAGTCGCACTCTACGCGACCGATAGGCAAGGCACTTTCGTGTTGATGGCTTTGTCGCGGACACTGCGGTTGCGACCCTTGCGCAGGTAATCGAGCATGCTTCGCTTTTTGCAGGTAACGACTAGGTCTACTTCAAACTCCTCAATAAAGGAAACCACACCGGTTGTCAGGTCGCGCTGCTGCTGCAGGTGCACCGAGAATTCCACGCCGTGCAATACAGGGGCAGCATACAGCGCGTCCAAGGCTTGTTTTATCTTGGCCGTACTGGTGCCAGGGGCAAACACGAGCAGGAACGTTACGTGGTAGTCTTTCCTACACAGCAGGTCAACCAGCGCTTTGTCGGGCAGGGTGTTCGTGCGAGCTTCTTCGTCCAGCACAAAGGCGATTTTGCGGAACTGGGTTGTTTCGAAGAACTCGGGGATATATAAAACCGGAAAGGGAATATCCTGTACCAAGCTGCTGAAATGCCGCATTGCCTCCGATGGGTTCGTCAGAGATACAGGGCTCAGCACCAGATCAATCTGATTATCAATAACGAAATTTTTGATTGTCAGAGAGGTGTCGCAGCAGAGATGAACAATACGGATATCGTGGATTTCGAGTGCATAAGACTTTTGCAGCCGCTCCAGGGCCTTCACAAACTCGGCGTCAGGCTCCCGAGCCTTGTCCGCCTCGCGCGGCAACAGCAGCAACTCAGTAATAGAGTCGGGTAAGGGCGTGTGGTGCAGCAGAGTAATCTCGCAGGTTTCCCCTTTTAGTAGGGTTAGGGCGTGTTTAACCAGATTTAGAGAATAGAGGGTTAACTCGGTTGGAATTACTATTTTTTTCATAATGATGTTCTTGGTTCGTTGATAGACTGGGCAGATAGAAGTCAGACAAAGCAAAAACACCCTAATTAAAGTGATATTAACAGGAGGTTATAATTCCGTTAAAGCTCAACTATGACCAAAATTAAGTGTTGGTTATTATACACAACAAACTGACTATCAAATATTTAACTTTGTAAGTAAGGGCCTCAGATTAAAAAAATTAATGTACCTACACAGGTATTTGCGTGTCGATTGGGTTGCCAACGCATGATAAAAGCCTCAATTAGTGACGCAGTACGAGGGAAATCTGGGCTACGAATGACGACGTAAGACCCAGCGCTGAGTAGCACTCTATTAGGATGAGATAAGTCATTTAGTCATTTGACGTTCATCATTTTACAGGCGCAACAAATTGACGATCTTTAGATAGTAACTAATTCCGGCTGTACACCAGCAAATCGTCTAGGCTTTACCCCCGCTCTGCTCCTTCACTTCTCTCACTGAAATCTATTGGCTATGCAACCGACCTTCGTAGTTCTGACCGATTTGTCGCGCTCTGCGGAGGCGGCGCTGATGTATACTACTCGCCTGGCCCAACGCCTAGATGGGCGACTTGTACTACTGCATGTATTTCTGGACCCCGTGCTGGAACCGGAAGTATCAATGGTGGCGGCGCCGGTGCTAGTGGCCAGCCGACAGGAGATTATGACCAATATGGTACAGCGGGCCAGCACATTGCCCGTGCCAGCCGATACCGAAGTCGTTGTTGATGTGCTAAGTGCAGCGCTGGCCAATGTGGTGCAGCAACACCGTCCTTTGCTGCTGGCGCTGGGGCGGGAGGAGCCCGATAACCTGCTGGACCGGCTGGTGGGCAATCGTGCGGTTCCTATTCTGCAGGACGCGCATCATCCCTTGCTGCTCGTGCCAGAGAGATGGCACGATGCGGAGCTACCACAGCGCATTATAGTCGCCACCGATGCTCGTCCTTTCTCGCTGAGTGCGCCTTCACTGGCGTTAGCGGAGCTATTTAATGCCCTACAGCCTGAGACGACCGTCGTGCACGTAACGGCCGGACATGGCCCGTCGAAAGCGGAAGTGGGGCTGGCATCAGCGCAACAAACGGGGTTATTTGGCGAGCTTTCCAACAATAGCTTGTACGAAGTGTGCGAAGAAGCTCCGGCCGACGGCATTCTGCACGCGGCCGCGGAGCTGCAGGCCCAGCTTCTTGTGCTGCTGGCCCGGCCGCACTCCTTCCTTGGGGGGCTTTTTCACCATAGCGTCACGGCCGATATCCTGCGTCGTAGTCCGGTGCCGGTGCTGGTGCTGCCCACCACGAAGTAAGATTAGGCCAACAGGTTTTGGCCGATTTCTTACTATCGTATTCATTTCTGCTCCTGCTTATGCGTGTGTATCAGCACTGGTTTCTAGCCTTAGTGCTTACCTTGACGCCTTTTCTACGGGCAGTTCCGGGTGCGCACGCCTCGCGCAGTTCTACCAGTGTGGAGGGAAGCCAAATCGCACCCAAAGTATCCGCCCGCATTCAGGTTCTTCTCCGGCCTAAAGCGGCGTGGGCTCAACACCAGCAGCCCGCAGTAGACTTAAAGGAAGCCCGCAGTTTTTACACAAAGCGCCGCTTTTTGCCGGCCTGGAGCACCGGCCTAGAGCCCAATGCCACTGGTCGCGCTGCTCTTGCGTTGTTAGTTGGGGCCGAAGACTACGGCCTGCAGCCGAGCGCCTATCATGCGTCGGCCTTGTTAGCCCTCACCGATTCGATAACCTGGCCCACGTCCGTCGCACGTCAGCAAGCCCAGCAGGCCCGCTTTGAGGTACTGCTCACCGATGGCTTGCTGCAGTTTGCCAAGCACCTGCGCCGGGGCCAGCTCCACGCCTTTGTGCCGTCGCCCTTGGAAAAGGCAGAAGGCCCATTTGACCCGGCCGTATGGGTCAGCAGCGCCCTCGAAGCGCCGGACTTTGCGGCTGCGCTGCTGCGCTGCCAGCCCCGCCACCGCGAGTACCAGCAGCTCCAGCAGGCGCTAGTCAGGTGGCGGCGGCAACCCAAAGGGCCCGATTCGGTAGCTCGGCAACGAAAAACGGAGCAGATAGCCCTCACCCTAGAGCGCTGGCGCTGGGATGCCATCCCCGATTCAAGCTACGTGCTGGTGAGCTTGGCCGCACACACCATGGAAGTAGTGGACAACGGCCGCGTGCGCCAAACCCACCGCCTTGTGGTGGGCCGTCCCGATAGTCCCACTCCCACGCTCAGCAGCCGACTTACCTCATTTACGGTGGCACCGGAGTGGCATGTGCCACATAGTATTGCCACAACCGAAATTCTGCCTTATCTGAAGGAAAACGCTAAGTATCCCTCGGAGCACGATTTCTTGGCCGAAAACAACTACTCCCTCTACGATGCCAAAGGCCGCCGCCTAGATCCCAAAACGGTGAAATGGCAGCACGTGACAGCAAAGAATTTTCCGTACAGTATTCGTCAAAATCCGGGGTGTGGCAACACGCTGGGCAACATTATCTTTCGCTTTGCCAACCCGTACTCCGTCTACCTGCACGCGACCTCCGAAACCAGCGATTTTGAGTTGACCAACAGGGCCTTGGGCCATGGCTGCATGCGTACGGAGCGCCCCATGCGGCTGGCCTCCTACTTGCTCGGCCCCGATAGCACCAGCGTAGCTCTACCTTCCGAAGCCGAATGCGAAGCCGCCCCCAAGCCGCGCACCATTACGCTGAAGCGCCCCATAGCCTTTCACATACGCTACGCCACGTGCGCCGTGGTGGCGGGCGAACTCAAGTTTTATCCCGATGTATACGGCCGCGATGAAGCATTGCGGCGGCAATTATTTGCCCCCCAAAACAGCCCGCGCTTGCCGGTAGCCCCAATTGAGTAAAGCTTTCTCACTACTTCACTTGGCTTAGCTAAGGCGCGGGCGCTTGGGCTTGTTTCTTCTGTTGCCGGCGAAAGTACCCTCGCAGCAGGAAGTTGTGCTGCAATGCTTCCATGTTTCGGCTGAAGCCTTCAGTGCCTTTTTCCACGTTTTGCAGCGTTCGGCGCAGCTGCTGACTCATGGCAGTATCAACCAGCAAGGTATTGAGGGGGCCACCACTGGTTTGCACTTGCTGCTTCAAGGATGCCATGGTGGCGGCCAGCGTATCGGAAGAGCTGGCGAGCTGGCGCGTGGTGTAGCGCATCCGATTGGCGAAGGATGTATCGGTGAGCAGGTAGCCAGCTGGGCCGCGTCCTCGGCGCACGTCGTTGGTGATACGCTGCAAATCGAGGGCGGAGGCCTGTAAGGCGGCTGTAGTGCTGGCGGCACGGCGCAGAGTTACGCCCAAATTTTCAGCTAATTGCTGATCGTCTAACACCTGCCAGATGGCTTTACTGCCATTGAGCTTGCTCGTAATCTGGCGCAGGTCTTGGGTAATGCCCACCAGATTTTTGTTCGATATATCGAGCGTATTGAGCATATCCGCCACGGCCAAGGGTTTCTTGGTGCGCAGCATGTCGCCGGGCTCAATGGGCGGCGCTGGAGCGGCCACTGCGTTCAGGTTGATGATGGTATTTCCCACCAAGCCATCGGTGCCGATGGAGGCTACGGCATTCTTCTTCACAAAAGGCTGTACATCACGGTTCAGGTGTATGACGACGCGCACTGTGCTGTCGTTTACAATCTGGATGCGGCGAACGGTGCCTACATCGATGCCGGCCAGGCGCACGTTGTTGCCGATCAGTAGCCCCGATACATTCCGAAAATCGGCCATTACCTCCAGCGACGAGCCAAACAGATTCTGCTTGCGCCCCAGCAGAAACAGAACCGCCATTAGGCAGCCCACTCCTACGGCCACAAATAAGCCCAGGCGAATATGATTACTGGCGGTAGATTGCGGCATCTTGCTTAACAATAAGGGAAAAATGGAAGCTTTACATACCTGATATTTGTATCTGGGGGGCTTTTTTACGGAGCGTATCAGACAAAAAACTCGCGAGTATCTGGGTCGTCCAGTTGCTGCAATTCCTGGTAGGTACCTTCGGCGTGGCAGCGCCCATCCACCAATAGCGCCACTCGGTCGGCGGTGAGACGCACGCAATTCATATCGTGCGAGATGATAAGGGCGGAGGTGGTGTACTTCTGCTGCACCTCACGAATAAGCTGGGAAATTTCACGCGCCGTTATCGGGTCGAGGCCGGTGGTGGGCTCATCATACAGAATGATTTCGGGCGGGATGATAAGGGTGCGGGCCAGGGCAATGCGCTTACGCTGTCCGCCCGACAGCTCGGCCGGCATCTGATCAATGGTATCAACCAATCCTACATCGTCCAAAGCCTGTAGCACCATGCTTTCCTCCTGCCCCGGCGGTTAGCCATCGAGTGGCGCCGCAGCGGAAACAGTAGGTTTTCGCGTACCGTCATGGAATCGTAGAGAGCATTGCTTTGGAAGAGGAACCCCACTTTAGTTCGTAGTTGGTCCAGCTCATCGTGGCCAAGCGCGCCTACGTCTTGGCCCAGCACCGTAATTCGGCCCGCATCGATAGGCAGCAGGCCGATAATGCATTTTATAAGCACCGACTTACCCGAGCCCGACTTGCCCAGCACCACCAGGTTTTCGCCCCGGTGCAGGGTAAGCGAAAAATCCTGCAGCACGTGGTTATCGCCGAATGACTTACTCACGTGCTCCACCGTGAGCACCTCCTCGGCAGGCGAGGCGACAGTGGAAGCTGACAATGGGGCAGAATCAGGAAGCATAGGAAAGCGTTCGAGTAGCTATTTCAGCAGTTGGTACGTTGTGATTATAGCACTTATGAGCACTAGGGAAGTGTAGATGAGTTTGGTATTCTTGGCCAGCCAGTTCGGCAGGTAGATATCGAAATTATCGGCCGACGAGTCGGAGTATTGCCGGGCCAGTATCGTCAGCGGACAGAAGAAGCTGAAGCCTACGAGCACCAGTCCTTCCAGCGCTACCAAGCCGTAGCCCAGCCAAAGCCAGTGGTCGAGCTGGCCGGTAATAGCTGCGTAGAGTAGGTAGAAAATAACGACGTTAAAAAACAGCCATATCAGTGTGTGAAGTCCTTTTATGAGACTCAGTACCAAATCCTTACTCATGGCCTTGATGATTAATGTCAGAGAACAATACTCAAATGGCTACCCTTAACTCAGTTGAGGCCAAGAACACTCGTAATCTGTACGGCCAGCAAATCGAGCAGAAAAATGACCAGCGACGACACAACGACCGCCGAGTTGGCTGCTCGTCCCACGCCCTCCGTTCCTTTGTTGGCGTAATAACCTTTGTAGCAGCCAATTATACCAATAGCAAAGCCAAAAAAGAAGGTTTTGATAACCGCTGGCACGACATCGCCAAAGTTCAGGGTAGAGATGATGTTGTTGGTGAACAGGGCCAGTGTAGTGACGCCTTTCAGATTGATACCGACGTAGGCCGCATACAGGGCAATGGCGTCGGCAAGTAGGGTGAGCACCGGCAGCATGAGCGTGGTGGCCAGCACCCGGGTTACTACTAAGTATTTAAATGGGTTTGTGCCAGCTACTTCCATGGCGTCAATCTGCTCGGTTACGCGCATCGAGCCCAGCTCGGCCCCAATGCTGGAGCCGATTTTGCCGGCAAAAATCAGCGCTGTAATAATGGGGCCCATTTCGCGAACGATGGTCAGCCCCACCATGGTCGGAATCCAAGATTCGGCCCCAAACTGTGCCATGGTGGGCCGGCTTTGCAGGGTGAGTACTATACCCATAATAAACCCCGTGACCCCCACCAGCGGCAGCGACTGATACCCAATGACGTAGCATTGATAGAGCAGTTCCTGCACCTCGTAGCGGGGCCTGAAACCATGACGAAAAAATCGGAAGGCGAAGCTCGTAATGGCCCCCGTTTCGGCCAGGATAGTACTGTTCATCGCATTGGGTCAGTCAGTGAAACCAAGGAATCGTGGCTGGAAGCGTTCAATGAGCTTCGGCAGCGCCACTCAGCACCCAATCTATTGGGGCGCGGGCTTCGGCCGGTCGACGGTGGGCAGCAACAACACGGGCACCGTGCTGATGCGCACGACCTCGGCGGCCACTCCCATGTTGAAAATGCTGCTCAGGAAGGTGCGCGGCCGGGCCAGTATCACCACCATATCGGCCTGAATATCAAGGGCGGCCTGCACAATGCCTTTGCTGCGTGGCTGCCAGCGAATCTGATAGGTTGTGTACTTGGTCTCAGCCGGCAGCAAGCCGCTCTGGTGCACCGTGGCCTCGGCCCGGCTGATGCCACCATCGGAGGGGTCGTGGGGAGTGGCGATATGCACAATGGAATACTGCGCCGACCAGCTCTCCAGCACCGACCGAAATGCAAGGGAAGAGTCGGCTAGATGAAACTCCTCGCCGTCGGCGGCTACGGCCACCAGCCGGGGCAGCGGCAGCACAGGATCCTGCGCAACGTCGGTTTCTTCCGGAACCAGGAGGAGCGGCAGGCCGGTCTGCCGAAGTGCGGGCAGGGCCTGATTCATCAGCATCTCATCGAGCACATCATGCTCTGCGGCCAAGCCCATTACAAGCATCTGCGGCTGCCACCGGCCGATCAACTCCCCCAGCACATCGTGGAGGCTGCCTACCTCACTTTCCACAACGGCTGGAGCGGGCAAGTGCCGGGCCAGCGCCGCCAGCGCATCCAGCGTATCGCGGCGCTCCTGCCGGTAGTACTGCTCGGGAATAGTAACCAAACCCAGCTCCGGTTCGAGCATCGGCATATTTTCCAGATGCAGCAAAATTACCTGACCATTAGCGGCGGCCGCCAGAAGCGCCGTCAGGTAAACCGCCCGCTGCGACTTGGGGGACAAATCTGTGAGTACCAGAAAGGAAGGTTCCATGACGGGGACGTAAAATGGTGGCCGAAAAGACTGTATCTAAAGCTTCGTGATTTATTGCGGTTTAGTAATAAGAAACAACACTTTTTGCCATGACTTTCATCACTTCTTTCTGCCGAAATCAGATACGGCTTAGTTGCCGCTAGACAGTTATTGGGGGCTTTTTTCGAAAGGCACAGCATTGACAAGGCTCTTTCCTTGCTCGAAGTCGGTGATATTTTGCAGGGTAATGTGGGCGATACTATGGAGCGCGTTGGCAGTAAAAAAAGCCTGATGGCCGGTTATGAGCACATTGTTGAAGGAAAGCAGGCGCATGAACACGTCATCCTGAATGACCTTGCCCGATAGGTCTTCGAAAAACAGGTCGCCCTCCTCTTCATATACATCCAGCCCCAGGTATTTGATTTTCTGTGACTTAAGTCCCTTGATAACAGCCCTGGCATCAATAATTGCCCCCCGGCTGGTATTAATCAGCATCACCCCATTTTTCATCTTCGCAATCGACTCCTCGTTGATCAGATGATGCGTTTGGGGCGTGAGCGGGCAATGCAGCGAGATAATGTCGGACTGGGCATAGAGCGAATCCAGGTCGGTAAGCTCCACTCCTATCTCCTGGCACTCCGCGCTAGGCTTGATATCAAAGCCCAGCACCCGACACCCAAACCCCTTCAGAATACGGGCCGTGACCATGCCGATGGTACCGAGTCCGATAAGGCCCACGGTGCTGCCGTGCAGGTCAAAACCCATCAGGCCAGTCAGGGCGAAGTTACCTTCCCGCACGCGGTTGTAAGCGCGGTGCGTCTGACGATTAAGGGTCAGAATCAGCGCCAGTGTATGCTCGGCCACGGCGTAGGGCGAGTAGGCCGGCACCCGCACGACGGGCATATTCAGCGCCGCCGCAGCTTTGAGGTCCACGTTGTTGTAGCCCGCGCACCGCAGCGCCATCAGCTGCACACCGTTGTCCGACAGTTGGTGCAGCACAGACTCATTCACCACATCGTTCACAAACACGCACACGGCCCCTGCTCCCTGGGCCAGCACGGCCGTGTGAGCGTTCAGCGGCACTTCCAGAAACTGAAGTTGGTGCCCAAACTCCCCATTGGCTTCGTTGAAGTACTGCTGATCGTAAGGCTTGGAGCTAAAAAACGTGATGTTCATGCGAGATGGATAAGAAGTAAAATCGGGAGGCTTAAGCGTATTCCATAAGCCAAAGGCTACTCGCTAGGCGTAGCGTTCAGCTTGCTCCCGAACGGGGCAGGCATCGTATTGTCTTTGCTAAATATACAACCTAAAAGCCCCCCAGCAGCGAAAATTCCGTATGCAAACCCCACTATCCCAGCACTATTGGTTCGTGGCAGTTGGTGGCCGGCCCAACACTCATTTTCATCTTCTGGGGGCTTTTTCAGACCTTAAGTAAGAGGATTTACTTCGCCCCTCGCGTCAGTAGGCAAATAGCTTTGTCTTAAGCTGCTAGTGCGTCTTATCCGGGACGGGGCTCTCATTATTCCTTGCTACTTCAAAATATAAATCGGATAAATAAATTATGAAACTATGTATGTACATTAAATGTATATACATTTGTAAAGCATTTAGCACTTCAGCCCCCATTATTTGCCTGCTATTGCTAGTGCTGAGAAAGCGCTTGCACCCGGATCGAGCTCATTTATGATCCTGGCCATCTTAATAATTGAACACTGATCATGAGAACTGCCCCCACAACTTACCCCGTCAGCGACCTGATTCGGCAACGCTGGAGCCCACGCTCTTTTACCAGTCAAGAAGTAAACCCAGAAGATCTCAATCGTGTATTTGAAGCTGCCTCGTGGGCTTCGAGCGCCATGAATGAGCAGCCCTGGCGCTACATATACGCCGATCAGTCGGACCCGGAAGCGTTCAACCGCTTGCTGGAATGCCTGGTGCCCGCCAACCAAGTCTGGGCCAAACATGCGCCCGTGCTCATCCTGTCGCTGGTAAAAACGCATTACGACAACGGCCACCTAAACCCCAGCGCCCTACACGATGTGGGCGCCGCAAACGCCACGCTGACACTCGAAGCTACTGCCCTCGGCCTGTCGGTACATGCCATGGGAGGCTTTGATAGAGACCGCACCCACGAGCAATTTGAATTACCGGCGAACTTTGAACCGGTTGCTTTCCTGGCACTTGGCTACGCCGGCCCGGCCGAACAGCTAGACGAGCCTTTGCGCAGCCGCGAAAATGCCCCCCGTCAGCGTAAGCCCCTAAGTGAGTTCGTATTCACGCATCAGTTGCCCGTCGCGGTATGAAATTCAGCATCACTCGGGCCGCCGAACGGGGCCGCAAAGACATCGGCTGGCTAAAAAGCAACTTCACTTTTAGCTTTAGCAGCTACGCCAATCCTGAGCGCAATGGCTTTGGCCTGTTGCGCGTGTTCAACGACGACTTCGTGCAGCCGGGCAACGGCTTTGGCATTCACCCGCACACCAACATGGAGATTATTTCCGTGATGCTGGCCGGTAGCATGAACCACAAAGACACCCTGGGCTACACTGAAGTGGTGCACCAGGATTGGGTGCAAATCATGAGCGCCGGCACCGGCATGCGCCACGAGGAGCACAACGTAGGCGACGACGAGGTAAATTTCCTGCAAATCTGGATCGAGCCGAAGCTGCAGAATATTGCCCCCCGCTACCAGCGCCGGCAGTTTCCGGAAGCTAAGCGTAAAAACCAGCTGACTACCATTGTCAGCAACGAGGAAGGGCAGGCGCATTGCTGGATCAACCAGAACGCAAAGCTTTCCTTAGGCTATTATGAGGCACCTCAAACGGTAGATTACCGTTTTAATCCGCTGAATAAAGCCTTGTTCCTATTCGTCATCAGCGGCAGCATTATGCTGGACGGGCAGACCCTTCAAGCTCGGGACAGCATGGGTATCTGGGAAACTGACCACGTTAGCTTGGAGTGCGCGGCGGATACGCGGTTTTTACTGATCGAAGCACCCATTAATCATTAGGTACAGTTTGCATTGTAGATAAAAAGCCGGCGGTTGCAAACCACCGGCTTTTTTGCGTTTAGGTTAAATGCGTGCGAAGGATTGAGGCTCTGGATAATTTGAGAATGGATACCTTACTTTTTCAGATTGGAGACGGCCGATTCTCTTGATAAGTTTACATAAAACACCTTATCAGACAGCCAATTTTAACGAAATGCCTAAACTGTTTCAGGTAGGATGGGAGGTGAGTTGGCGTCTAGTTGCTTCGCTTCTTGGCTTCTACAGTAGTGCCTTCATCGGCCGATTCGTGCAACTCCACTTCCGGGGTGAGTACCGCACGCCCGTCTCTTGGAGCATTTCTCAAGGCCTGTGCTTCTACACCTTTTGCCTAGTGGCCATTGCGTTAGCTATCGGATGCCGAATGATACGTCCGGCACAACGGATTACTGCAGTAGTCGGAGCCTGTTTTGGTGCGGTGCCTTCGCGGGCGCCCTGGACCGCCCCTATCGTTTGCTGTTGATGATTACCTGCGGTCAAGTTGGCTTGCTGACGCCGAGGTTAATCGAGGAGCTTGTGGACAAGTGTATTCGATTAAAAAGCAACGCTGTCGCTCGTTAACAACCACCAGGCCCTAGTTGGTTTTTTTGCTACGACCGCAGGCATCTGCCTAACGTAAGTCGACTTATTGGACTATTCCCTAGCAGATTTTATGTCACCGGCCGTTTGAGGTTACTAGAGTCAAAATGCCAATATGAGTAATCAGCCACCGCGAAACCGCGCATAATTTTCTAACAGCGCCCGAATATTGGCCGCCCCCACCGGATTGGCCGAATGCACGTTGAAGCGTGGCACCAGTAGTTGCTGCTCCACCAGCCACTTCGCGCAGTCGTATCCGCTTTTGCGCTCGCAATTGTGTGCCTCGTCCCAACCGAGGTCGTGGTCAAAGGATATTTCGTCGGGTACTCCCAACTGCTCAATGGTGGCCACGAACTCTTCGAAGCTGCGCACGACCGTCCAACCGCTGCCGCGAGGCGTGCGCAGGTCGTCGAGGTAGAGCTTGTAAAAAGTAGTCATACTAGTAGTGTGGAGAGGATTTCAGCGGCTGGTACTGCTTTATCCGCCGTTCTTACCAAGGAGTGAGTGGAGACTAAGAGCCCACTTCAGGCTGAGTTAGCCGACAAACTTACCTACTTCTACTGCCGAGGCCATCGTGCGATGAGCATAGTTTTGCTAGCAAAGATATCTGCCTTAGGAACTACGGCAGTATACGCTTACTGGCTTTTGCCAAAGGAAACCTAGTTAGACAAAAGGAAGATGCGAGGGCGCCTCATCAACTTGTAGTCTTCGCGGAAACAGTCATTAACATAATTTGTGTGGCTGTTGCAAAAGTCAACTTCCTGCAGGCGTGCGAGGTTGGTAACGTATGCTCGGCTTTCATCCCATTCGGACTTCGCTGCTGAAGCTGGTGCCTACGCGCCATTTCTACCAGCAACTGCTGCAGACCGTCGATTTCAGCTTCGTACGGTCCCTTTTTGCCCCTTTTTACAGCGCGGGCGGCCGTCCCTCGCTCGATCCGGTCGTGTTTGTCAAGTTGCTCTTGGTGGGTCACTTGGAGAACATTACTTCGGATCGCAAACTCTTGGAGCTGGCGCAATTGCATCTGGGCATTCGCGCCTTTTTGGGCTATGACCTGGCCCAGCCCTTGCCCTGGCACAGCACCCTGTCGCGGACGCGGCAACGCCTGCCGGTGGCCGTCTTTGAAGCCTGCTTTACCCACATCGTCGGCCTGTGCATCCAGCAGGGCCTCGTCAGTGGCCATACCCAAGCGGTGGATTCGGCCTACATCAAGGCCAATGCGTCCATGAGCCGGCTCCAGCCCAAGCGTTCGAGGGCATCTACGGAGGCAACCAACACTGTCGACCCTACCAACGCCCCGCCCATCACCGCTTCGGAGGACCGCCTGCAGCATATTCAACGCTTCCATGCCGCGATTCGTAAGGCTGCCCCGACCAAAAGCGGACGACTGGTGAGCAACCTGACCCACTACAGTCCGGCGGATCCGGAGGCCCGGATTTGCTTCAAAACGGGCAAAATTCGCCAATTAGCGTACACCGCCAGTGTGAGTGTCGACGCGGCGCAGCACGTGATCACCCACATCCACGCGGACCTGGCCGACTGGCGCGACAGCCGGTATTTACTCGCCATTGTCGACTCCACGCAGCAGCGCTTGCAGACCTTTGCGCTGGCTATGACCACCGTCGTCGCCGATGCCGGGTACAGCTCCGGGGAAAACTATGAGCAGCTGGAAAAGCGGGGCCTAACCGGCTATATCCCGGCCCATGGCAAGTATAAGGCCGAGCACGCCGGGTTTACCTACGATGCGGTGACGGACCGCTACACCTGTAGCCAGGGCAAACAACTGGTTTTTGATAAGCTGATCCTTGATCGGCAAGGCAACCCGAAGAAACGCTACTGGGCGAAAGCCGCCGACTGCAAGCACTGCCCGCTGGCAGCGCAGTGTAAGGGGAAGAAGGCGCGGGAAAAACGCCTGCATCATACGGTCTACAAAGGGCAGTACGATCGCATGCTGGCGCGCTTAGCTACCCGCGTCGGCCAACGCATGCGCCGGCTGCGGGCGTCGACGGTCGAACCGGTCTTGGGCAGTTTAATTACCTATTTCGGCGTACGCCATATCACCAAAAAAGGCCAGGCAGGGGCTGCCAAGGTGCTGTATGTAGCGGCGATGGCCTACAATCTGAAGAAGTACCTGCGCTTTAACTCCTGGCAGCCCGGCGGGTGCGAGTTAGTGCTTCCAGCACCGGCTCCCTTTCGTTGGCTTCTACTCTCCTTTTGCAACAGCCACTTGTGTTATAGCTGATGCCTTGAAAAAGTATTATACTCAATCCATGATAAGTCAGCTTGGCGATAATAACTTTCCGTTTTCTAGCCCATGAATCGTTCATTACCTAACTATCCATATTGTGTTGTTATTATGGCTTTTGACGATAGTTTTATTTCGTTCTATTATGCGTGCACACAAGTATTCTTACTTACATACTGCCTGTAGGTAAGGGATAAACGCATAGTCGCTTTTCGGAAGTGACTTAATGCCTCTGACTGCCGCTTGAATATTTCCAGCACTGCACTTTTATAATGAAGCTCGCAGGCTCAACGCTCTGTTTCTATCAGAATAAGCCTGCCGTATCTTTGCTGCATGAAGCCGCCATTATTCCATCCGGGCCAGCAGGTTATCTGCACCAACGATGACTTTACCCTGTTATTGGTGCAGAATCCGAATATTCAGACTCCTAAGCGGGGCCCTATTTATACCGTGCGGGGCGTCTATGATACGCATCGGGGCTACGGTATTACGCTACATGAAATCAATAATGCCGATGTAGCACCGGGCTTTCCGGAGGCCAACTTCCATGAGTCGCGCTTCGCGCCGGTGCCGCCGCTGGAAGAGATCGAGCTTGCGGAAGTAATGGAAGAATACCACACTGCATAACTCCCATTACCCGCTTCATTGCCCGGCTACTGCTCCTACCTTCTCCTTTGGGAGCTTTTTGCACTTTACTCCCCTGGCTGCTCGTCGCTTATACCCAGCACATAAGCGTAAGGCAGGAGCTCAGAAACAGGCACATAGCTGCTGCTATATCCTTTCTAGCTTCCACAATGAGTTCCCCGGTACTCGGATCGTATTGGTTTTTCATATACCAAGGCAGTTAGATTATTTAGGGAGCGCGAAAGCAAACACGTTGCCAGATATTTCTCGAAAAAGATATTTAAGACCCCCAATCTGAGGTGCATAAAGTCCGGCTGGAGCACGTAGTAGCTTAGTGAAGAGCACTTTGAATTTTGATCCATCTGCCCTTAATTCTACTTGAAGCGCTGATTGAATAGAACAAAACGCATAAAATATTTAGATCAAAAAGTAGGTTAGCATCACAATCTAGAAAACGCTATATTAGGTCATAAAGGTGTGCGGATATTTAGAATCCCATTCAAATGCTGACTACGAATTTTTATATACTCAAGCCCTTACTGTCAGCCTATTTATCTTACTGCCTTTGCTTCCGTCGCGATTTATGCATCTACTTCACTTCACCAGATTCAAGCTATGGATACGCAACTGGAACAAATTAGAGAGCAGCAGAAAGCAACATGGAACAAGTTTTCGCCAGGCTGGCGAAAATGGGACGACTTTACGATGGACTGGCTGAAGCCCATGGGCGATGAGATTATCAAAGCCCTACAAATAAAATCGACTGACACGGTGCTGGATATTGCGGCCGGTACCGGGGAGCCCGGCCTCACGATTGCGACCATGGCCAGCCGCGGAAAAGTGGTTATCACTGATCTGGCGGAAGGAATGCTGGAAGTAGCCCGCGACAAGGCTAGCAGAAAAGGTATCACCAATTATGAAACCGTGGTGTGCGATGTCAGCGAGCTGCCCTTCGACGATGCCACTTTTGATGCCGTGAGTTGCCGGTTCGGATTTATGTTTTTCCCGGATATGCTCTTGGCAGCCAAGGAAATGGCGCGGGTACTGAAGCCGGGGGGCAAAATTGCGGCTGCCGTATGGGGCGTGCCCGATAAAAATGCGTGGGTTACCGCCATCATGGGCACCATCCAGAAAAATATAAGTTTGCCCGCTCCTGCGCCCAGGGCACCGGGCATGTTCCGCTGTGGCAGTCCGGGCTTTTTGGCTGATCTGTTCAAACAGGCTGGCTTTAAGCACGTTTCGGAAAAGGAGGTAACCGGCAAGCTAACCTGCGGTGACAACGAGCGCTACTGGAATTTTATGAACGAAGTGGCGGCTCCGGTGGTAGCGGCCCTGAGCAAAGCGGATACCGCAACCACAGAAAAAATCAAACAGCAGGTATTTGAACTGGTCGATCAAAAATATCCCGATAAAAAAGCGGCGCTTGACTATGGAGCTGTAGTAGTCATGGGCGAAAAATAGAGAATTGCACTTTGCCGAAGGCGTCTTACCTTCGCTTTCTCCCTCCACTCCTGCTTACATAACGCCGGCTGTTCATGTCTCAAGTTCCTGCTTGGTTACTCCCCGAGGACGAAGCCGCCCGGCTGAGCAGCCTGCGCTCCTACGACCTACTGCCAGCCCTCCGCGAAACAGTTTTCGATGAGCTAGTAGCGCTAACCGCCCGCATTTTCAGTTTGCCCATTTCGCTCATTGCCCTCGTCGACGAAGAACAGGTGTTCTATAAAGCAAATCATGGGATGCCGGGCAATGAAAGGCAGCCCCGGGAGGAAGCCTTGTGCTCTACGGCTATTCTCAACCAAAAAGCCGTGGTGTATCAGGATGTGGAAGAGGAACAGAACCCGCTGATTACGGCGCAGGCCGCGCAAGCCGCTCGTACCAACCAACTCCGGTTTTACGCGGCAGCCCCTTTGCGCATGCCCGACCAGCAGCCCATTGGAGCGCTGTGCATTATTGACCGGCAGGCTAGAGTATTCAGCGAGGATGAGCAGCGCATGCTGGAGAAGCTAGCGGCCGTGGTCAGCCATACAGTAGCCGTAAGGCAGGTGTGCCGTACCCAGCCGGATGGCGAAAAGCGCTGGAAGATGGTGCGAATGCAGTTGCAGGAAGAGGTGCAGGCGCTGCGGGCTTTAGTGCGCTATCTGCTCACGCGCTACGGTACCACCGTGCCCGTACCATCGGTTCTGCTGGCGCAGTTTGAGCGCCGCCTGCCCGACCTGCACGAGTTGCTCGATCAGTATCAATACCAAGAATAGCGACGCCACCAGCGCTATTTATCTGGTACGTTTATAGCCTAATTTGCCCCCCAGGCAGGTTTCCAGGCCTGCTAGTTCAAGCCTACTTTGCCTTTCATCGTCTCAAATAGCTTGACGGAATCGAAGCCCACGCCTTTCTTAAACACGATTTCCATGCGACGTACTTGCTGGATATCCTGCTCGGGGTCGCCATTGATCAACACTAAATCGGCTTGCTTGCCAGCCTCGATAGTGCCAATTTCTTTCTCGCGGCCTAGGTAAATCGCGCCGTTCAGGGTACTGATTTTGATGGCCTGCACGGCCGTAAAGCCGCCTTCCACGAGCAACTCTAGCTGGCGGCGGTTGGAGTAGCCCGCGATAGTACGGCCGGCGCCCGTTGGGTCGGTGCCGGATACTAAAAGCCCCCAGCGTCGTAAAACTGCTTTTCCCAGACCATTTCCTTTTTGAATAGGCGTAGGCTGGCCGTGTCCTTATTCTGGTTTTGCTGCCAGGTGGCTTGCTCGCGCTCCTGTAGCTGCGGAATCAGGGCCTCCAGTCCGCCGCCCAGCACTACTTCGCGACCGGTATACGGCTCGAACACAGGCAGAGTAGACGTAAGCGCTACCCGCTTGCTGACCAGGAAGCTAATCAGCTCTTTCATGGCGGGGCTATTGACCGGCAGCTTCAGCAGCGACTGACGCGCGGCAGGATAATCGGCTACGTCAGGGGCTTTGTTGGGCATAAAATCAGAACTGGCCATAAAGCCGTGCTCGAGGTTATCAATCCCAATTTCGGCTGCTTCGCGATAGGTAATTGAAGCTAAATGACCCGTAACCTTGAGGTTGCGCTGATGGGCGGTTTGCACCACCGCCTTCAAGTCGGCGCGGGTGGCGTGCATGTACATTTTAAAGGAAGTACAGCCTTTATCGGCCCAAAACTTGGTACTCGCGGCCGCATCTTCGGGGCCATTGATGGTATTCAAGGCCGGAATATCTAAACTCGGTTCCTCCATGTAGGGCGCCGTCACGTCCATGTCGGGCCCGATGAGCTTGCCTTCCCCAATCAGGCGCTTGATGGCCAAATCAGTTTGAGGTTCAATGCTGCCGGCGGTGCGAATGGTGGTAGCACCGCCGGCCAGATACAGGCGCGGAAAGGAGTACGGCATTTGGGCAATGTTGAAAAAGCCCCCCATCGGCATCGTGTAATATAAATGCTCGTGCAGCATCACTAGGCCCGGAATTAGCGTCTTGCCGGCGCAGTTGATCACCTTCGCATCGGCAGGCACTTTTACCTTTTTCACGGGCCCCACTTGCACAATTCGGCCTTGCTTGAGGAGTACGGTTTGGTGCAGCAGCGCCGGCCGGCCAGTACCATCAATGACTTTCGCATCAACCAGAGCCACGGACGGATCCTGCACTTTGATAAACTCCTGCACTTGCGAGGTAAACTGCTGGCCTAAACTAGGTACACAGAAGCTCAGAAAGAGGACAGCGCTCAGCACGAGATACCAACGAGTAGAAAAAGCCATAGAAGAAGGAAATTGGCGTGAAATGCATGAGTATACGATAGCACTGCCCCATCGGGGTGGCAGCCGCATGATTTGGCTGAGCCTAAAGTAGCGCTTAAAAACGTCAGCCAGGATACCTACTGCGGCAGATACAGGTGAAACGTAGTACCCTGTCCCTCCGCACTTTCGACCTCAATTTGCCCCCCAGCCTGGGCTACCAGCCGATTGACCAGATATAGCCCAATACCTACACCCTCTACCTCGGGGTGAAAGCGCCGGAAAAGCTGGAATAGGTGGCTCCGATGGCGCTCAATATTAATTCCCCGCCCGTTATCCTGCACGCTCAATACGGCCACTCCATTTTCCAGCCTTGTACTTACCCGGATACGGGGTGGCCGGCCCGGCTCGGCGTACTTGAGTGCGTTGCTAAGCAGGTTGTAGAGAATACTTTGCAGAGCGGTCCGCGCAATGCGCAAGGTAGGTAGCGCGGTAAAATCAAGCGTAAACACATCCTTTACCTCCCGGGGCTGCAAACTGCGAACAATCTCCTCCGAGAAGGGTAGCAAGTCTACGGCTTCGGTGGCGGCCTGCTCCAGCTCCCGCGGCCGCTGTACTACCTCCGTCAGCCCTTCGATCGTTTTCAGAATCTGCTGCAAAGCCTGATCAAACATGCCGATCATCTTGTCGGCTTCCGGGTCGTGGAAGGTGGCAATGGATTTGAATTCGGCTAGCAGTCCCGCCATATTATGAATCGGCTGCTTGAGGTCGTGGGAGGCGGTATAGACGAAGCCGTCCAGGTCGGCATTGATACGCGTGAGCTGCTCATTCTGACGCTGCAACAGTTCCTGCTGCTTTTCAGCTTCCTCCTTCGCCCGCAATAGTTCGTCTTCGTACTTGCGCCGATCAGTAATATCAAATAGCGTAACGCGAATGAGCAGCGGATTGCCGTCGGTATCGCGGCGCAGCACCGCATTCATCAGCACGGGCAGCGTGGTACCGTCTTTGCGGCGCAGGGAGTAGCTTAATTCCCGCACCTGTCCCTGCAAGATGAGCAAGGGCGCACAATGCATTTCGTAGTGCAGACGCCCACCAATCGTAAATAGCTCTTGCAAACATAAACGAGCCACCAGTTCCTGGCGCGTGTAGCCCAGCAAATCCAGTAAAGTCTGATTGAGCTTCACCAAGGTGCCATCGGGCAGACAGGAACAGTAGCCGCAGGGCGCGTGCTCGTAGAGGTCGTCCGGATTTTCTTCCGTCAGCCGCAGGTCTAGCTCGGGCAGTGGCTTTTCGTCAGCCTCGCTCATAGGCTTGACACGGCGGGCACAGGTTCCAAAAATGCCTTAATAGCCTTTATAGTGATTTCTGGAGCGCTCAAATGGGGGCAATGGCCCGAGGTATCCAGCACCACCAACTGGCTATCGGATATCTGCTGGTGCAAAAAGCCCCCCACGGCCACCGGGGCCAACGCATCGTGTGCGCACTGCAAAATCAGGGTTGGAGTGCGTACCAGGGGCAAATCGGCTCGATTATCTGACAGGAAGGTGACCCGGGCAAAGTGCCGGGCAATGGTCGGATCGGTGTTGCAAAAGCTATTGTTGAGCTCCTCCGTCAGCGCCGGCCGGTCAGCGTGCCCCATAATCATGGGCGTGACAGCCCCTGACCACCCCAAGTAGTTGTTGTCCATGGTTTCCAGCAGCTCCTCAATGTCAGCGGCCTCAAATCCGCCAGTATACCCCGCATCGTTGAGGTAGCGCGGTGAGGGCGCCACCAGTACCAGCCGGGAAAAAATTTTTGGCTCCTGAATAGCGGCCAGCACCCCAATCATGGCGCTTACGGAATGGCCCACAAAGACGGCATCTGTCAGATTCAGAGCCCGTGTTACGTCCAGAATATCCTGAGCATGAGCAGCTAAGTTATTGTAGCGCGCTGGGTCGTAAGCCGTAAGGTCTGACTGTCCGGCTCCTACCAGATCAAGCAGTACTACCTGGTAGCGCGCCTCGAACGCTGGGGCCACCAGCCGCCACATACGCTGGTTGCAGCCAAAGCCATGTACAAAAACCATGGCCTGTGAACCAAACCCACTCACCTTTACATTACTGCGCTTCAAGACGTCCATAGCTGCGAATCTATCCGGTTATACGAGCCCAGCACCATCTTGATGCTTTACTGAACCGTAAAGGTAGACGCGCCTGCTAGCAACCTCAAGTATAGGCAGCTACAATTTGACGTTAGAAGATCAAGCGTTCTTAAATAGAGCTTACCTGAAACTCCCCTTGCGGCTGGCTCCGCTCCTGCTGCACAGGCTGCTTTTGCCGACTCATCATCAGCAGGTAGGAAATGGCTGAGATAAAGAAGCCCACAAACCACGCGTAGTCGTATACCGCCACCAGCCAGGGCCATACCGTATCCTTTGGAACAAGGCCAGTGACGGTCAGAAAGCCGGGGATATTGGGCAAAATGCCCCCGCCAGCGCAATGAGCGCTCTGGTATTAAAGCCGTTCTGATAAGCATAGCAGCCCGTATACTGATACAGGTCAGGCAGGTGCAGCTGTTGCTGGCGAATGAAGTAATAATCGGCAATCATGATGCCCCCGATGGGGCCGAGCAAAGCTGAATAGCCCACCAACCAAGTAAAAATATAGCCCGAAGGATCCGCAATGAGCTTCCAGGGAAAAATCAGGATACCGATGACGCCGGTGATGTAGCCGCCCGTTTTGAAGCTGATATGGGCGGGGGAAAGGTTGGCAAAGTCGTTGGCCGGACTCACAATATTGGCCGCGATGTTGGTGGCCAGCGTGGAAAGAGCCACGGCCACCATGGCCACGCTCACCAGCAGCTTACTATCAAACCGACCCGCCAGCACCACCGGGTCCCAAATCGTTTGCCCGTAAATAATAAAGGTAGCCGAGGTGACCACCACCCCGATAAAGGCAAACAGCGTCATGGGCAAGGGCAGCCCCAACGCTTGCCCCACCACCTGCGCGCGCTGGCTTTGAGCGTAGCGCGTAAAGTCCAGAATATTCAGGGATAAAGTGGCCCAAAAGCCTACCATGCCCGTCAGGGAGGGAAAGAAGAAGGCCCAGAACTCCGCCGAAGTGGCGAATTTGGCCGGCTGCGCCAGAATTGGCCCCAGACCATTCCCCGCCCGAATAGCCCAGAACAGCAAAGCCAGCGCGGCAAACGGCAGAAAGAACGCCTTGAACACCAAGAGCTTCCTAATACTGTCGACGCCCAGATACACCACGTAGATATTGAGCAGCCAAAAGAGCAAGAACATGAGCGCCGGACCCGTTTCCAGCGACCACGAAGGCGGGAATAGGGCGGGCAGCGTGGCAATGCCCGGCACCCACAGTTT
Source organism: Hymenobacter radiodurans (assembly GCF_004355185.1). Classification (NCBI taxonomy): domain Bacteria; kingdom Pseudomonadati; phylum Bacteroidota; class Cytophagia; order Cytophagales; family Hymenobacteraceae; genus Hymenobacter; species Hymenobacter radiodurans. Next base: position 1,960,692 of record NZ_CP037922.1, on the reverse strand, counting down.
TACCATTTGATAGAGTGCGTACCCTCCTATCCAGGTTTGGATGCCGAACCAGCCGCAGGCAATAATGGCGCGCATCATGGCCGGAATATTTGCCCCCCGCACCCCAAAACTCACCCGAGCAAACACCGGAAACGGAATGCCGTACGTCGCGCCCGCCCGCCCGTTCAGAATCATCGGGGCCAGCACGATGCTATTGCCTAGGAAGATGGTCAGGATGGCCTGCCACCAGTTCATGCCACCTTCAATGAGCGAGCTGGCCAACATATAGGTCGGAATGCACAGGCTCATACTGATCCAGAGCGCGGCGTAATTCCAGGTGTTCCAGGTGCGTTCACTTAAAGCTATGGGGGCCAAATCCTCGCTGATCAGTCCGGGATCTGGGGGGCTTTTTATTGGCTGCTTGGTCGTTTCCATCGAAAAATCAATTTAGCCAAAATCTACATAAACACCTGATTTACTTAGCAATGACACCTTACATATATAGCAGCAAATAACCTACTCTTTCTTGGCCATAGCTGCTTTTTCTGGCGTTGGTAATTCTAGCTGCCGAGCTTTGCCGGGCAAGGTTTTGTGCTTTTCTTTTCCCAGCGCCGCAGTCGGTTTGGGTACCCAATGATGGAGTCCGCCGGCCCGCTCGTCGTTGAATTCGGTGGGAATGTTGCCGGCCAAGGTGCGCTCCTTCCAGGTCAGGTGCTCGGTACCATCATCCGTCCGGTCCATCGTAATGCAGTTTTCAACGGGGCACACCAGGGAGCACAGGTTGCAGCCCACGCAGTTTTCCTCAATGATTTCGGGTATGCGCGTGCCTTCCCGCAGGGCAATGGCTTGGTGGGCGCCGTCTTCGCAAGCCGTGTAGCAGAGTTGGCAGCCGATGCACTTGTCTTCGTGAATGTTGGCCGTCACCTTGTACTTCAGGTTCAGGTCTTCCCAGTGCTTGACATTGGGTAGGGCTTTGCCCACCATGTCATAAATAGTATGGAAGCCTTTCTCCGTCATGTACTGCTCCAGCCCGGCAGTCATCTCACGGATAATGCCGAAGCCAAAGTGCATGGCGGCCGTGCACACCTGCACCGAGCTAGCCCCCAGCAATATGTGCTCCACCGCGTCGCGCCAGTTCTCAATGCCGCCAATGCCAGAGATGGGCAGCTGCACGTACGGGTCCTGGGCGCAGTTTTTTACCATATTCAAAGCAATTGGCTTCACGGCCGGACCACAGTAGCCGCCGTTCGTACCCTTGCCATCCACAATCGGGTAAGGCGCGAACAAATCCAGATCTACTCCCACGATGCTCTGGATGGTGTTGATTAGCGAAATAGCGTCGGCCCCGCCCTCGCGGGCGGCCCGCGCGGGCTCCGTGACATCGGAAATATTGGGCGTAAGCTTCACAATCACTGGTATTTGCGCCACTTCCATCACCCATTCCACGATGGTGCGCAGCACGTCCGGCTCCTGGCCCACGGCCGAGCCCATACCCCGCTCGCACATGCCATGCGGGCAGCCAAAATTCAGTTCGATGCCATCGGCACCGGCAGAAGTTACGTCGCGCACAATCTGGTGCCATTCCTCCCGGCTTTGCACCATCAGCGAGGCAATGACGGCGTGGTGGGGAAAGTGCTTTTTCACTTCCTCGATCTCGCGCAGATTGTCGACCAGCGGGCGGTCCGAAATCAGCTCAATGTTGTTGAAGCCAATCAGGCGCTTGTCGCGGTAGTTCACGCCCCCGTAGCGGCTCGATACGTTCACGACCGGCACGCCCAAGGTTTTCCATACGGCCCCGCCCCACCCCGCATCGAAGGCCTTCATCACCTGATAGCCCGAGTTGGTTGGCGGCGCCGAGGCCAGCCAGAAAGGATTTGGCGACTTAATTCCGGCGAAGTTTATGGAGAGGTCCGGCATGGAAGAGTCAGATAAAAGAACGCCGTAAAGAGCGTTCGAGCGGGAGCTGAATTAGAATCCTAAAGTGCTAAAAATGAACGCTGGGGGGCTTTTTTACCGGGCTGACAGGTAGTGATGAATACCCCGCGCCGCTACTTTCGCTTCGGCGGCGGCATTCACTACTTCCGCCCCGCCATTGAGGGCATCGCCCGAAGCAAAGTATTGAGGGTTAGTTGTTTGATACGTGTGCGTATCAGCTACAATCCGACCTTTACTGTCGAGTTGCAAACCAGGTATTAGACCCAAGAAAGTAGTCTGTTTAGCTTGGCCAGTGGCTTTGATGACCATGTCGCAGGGCTCCACGAACTCGCTGCCGGGCACGGCCTGCACCTGGCCGTCTACGGTGGCAGTGCGGATAAATTTCACGCCCTCTACCCGTCCATTCCCCACAATTTCGACCGGCGCCACGTTGAACAGCCCTTTCACGCCCACACTTTTGGCCAAGTCGTATTCGAAGTCGTAGGCGCCCATGTCCTCCTTGCTGCGCCGATACGCTAGAATCACATCCTCAGCGCCTAGCCGCGCCGATTCAGAGGCCGCGTCCATAGCAGTGTTGCCCCCGCCCAGCACAATCACCTTGCGGCCCACCAGAATCTGATGATGCTCGCGCCGGAGCTGCTCGATAAATTCTACGGCTCCCACGCAGTTTTCGCGCTCCTCCCCCGGCAGCAGTAAGGCGTTGGTTTTTCCTAAGCCAATACCCAGAAAAATGGCGTCGTAACCTTCTTCCAACGCCAGCAAATCGGGCCGGGAACAGATCGGCGAGTTATACTGCACCCGATAGCCAAACTGCGTTTGCAAGTAATCCATCTCGGCCAGCACTTCCTCGTTGGTAATTTTGTAGGGCGCTACGCCGTGTACCGTAAGGCCCGAAGGCTGGGATTTAGCCTCAAACACATCGACCCCATATCCCAGGGCCCGCAACTCACAAGCGCAGGAAATTCCCGCCGGCCCCGCCCCAATGATAGCTACTTTGCGGCCATTCGGCGGGCCGGGCTCGAAGAGGTATTTGTGGCTTTCAATTACTTGGCGCGTAGCAAAGCTTTGCAGCCGCCCAATTTCTATCGGCTTCACCTCCTGCAAGTTGTACACGCACGCCCCCTCACACAGCACCTCCGTCGGGCATACCTTCCCGCATGCATTACCGAAGTAATTAGCCGCGTAAATGGTAAGCGCCGCGCCCGTCACGTTGCCCGTGTTGATCTGCCGGATAAACTGCGGAATATCAATACCAGTAGGGCAAGCCTGAATGCAGGGCGCATCGAAGCAAAACAGGCAGCGCGAGCTTTCGTACAGCGCCTCTGTATTATTCATGCGAGGCTTAAGCTGCGCGAAGTTGGCGTGAAATTCCTGCTCGGACGTGGGGGGAACAAACTCGGCCATAGTACCGGCGCTATTTTAGAAAAGTGTCATTCTTAAATTTGCCATCTTTCATCAATTCCCCTTCCCGCAACCTGTCATCCTAATCTGGCGTCCGCTTGCGAAGAACCGTATGCCAGTTGAACGATTTGTTCTCACGTGAGAAGATCCTTTCTGCGTCAGGATGACAGATAGACAGATAGAGAGAATATTATAGGGAGATTGATGGAGCCGTTGAGGTAGTAAAAGCCTACAGCTCGACCAGTTTCTCGTAGGTCTCGGGGCGACGGTCACGGAAGAACTGCCAGGTGGCGCGCACTTCCTCAATCATGTCGAGATCGAACTCGGCTACGAGGAGTTCGTCTTTATCTTCGGAAGCTTGGGCGAAAATTTGCCCCCTAGGATCGACGAAGTAAGATGAGCCGTAGAACTTGCCCAGATTCCACGGCTTTTCCTCCCCAACGCGGTTGATGCAGCCCATAAAGTAGCCGTTGGCGGCGGCGTGCGCCGGCTGCTCCAGCTTCCACAGGTATTGCGAGAGGCCCGCCACGGTGGCGGAGGGGTTATACACGATTTCCGCCCCGTTCAAGCCCAGCACCCGAGCGCCATCGGGGAAGTGCCGATCGTAGCAGATGTAGACGCCGATCTTGGCGTATTTGGTCTGAAAAACGGGGTATCCTAGGTTGCCCGGCTTGAAGAAATATTTCTCCCAGAAGCCGGATGTGTGCGGGATGTGGTTCTTGCGGTACTTGCCTAGGTACGTGCCGTCGGCGTCAATGACGGCGGCCGTGTTGTACAAAAAGCCGGCAGCCTCCTTTTCGTACACCGGCACAATGATGACCATATTGTACTTCTTGGCGTACTCGGCCATGCGCTCAGTCGTGGGGCCGGGCACGGCTTCCGCCGACGCGTACCAAGCGTTATCCTGACCGGGACAGAAGTAGGGCGTGTTAAATATCTCCTGCAAACACAGGATCTGCACGCCCTGCCTCCCAGCCTCGTCGATGAAAGGCAGGTGCTTTTGCACCATGGCTTCCTTGATTTCGGCGATGGTACCTTCGCCCTCGGTCATGGGCAAACTCATCTGGATAAGACCGGATTTAATCATTCGTGGCATGAGCGGAGGGGTTCAGAAAGTGAAGAAAGGAAGAGAGTGAATTTCTGAGATTTAGGCAGCAAACGCCTTTACTTACCAAAGACCCAAGCTGCTTACCATAAGTTAGTTAGAAAAACGTTGGCCCGCGCTTGATGAACTGGCCGTAGCCTTTTTCCACCTGGGCTTGACCTTCTTGGATGGCTACCTGCCCGCGCAGCACCACGGTTTCGACCTTGCCGGTCAGCTCCCAGCCTTCGTAGGCTGAGTAGTCCACGTTCATGTGGTGCGTGGCGGCCGAAATGGTATGCTTGCGTTCCGGGTCAATGATGATTAAATCAGCGTCGGCGCCGATGCTGATAGTGCCTTTGCGGGGAAACATGCCGAAGATTTTGGCCGCGTTGGTGGCGGTCACGGCGACGAACCGCTGGAGGCTGATGCGGCCCTTGCTCACGCCCTCCGAGAACAGCAGTTCCATGCGGTGCTCAATGGCGGGGTGACCGTTCGGGATTTTGGAAAAGTCATGCTGGCCCATTTGCTTTTGCTCCCACAGAAAGGGACAGTGGTCGGTGCCCACCACTTGCACCAGGCCCTGATTAATACCGGCCCACAGCGTTTCCTGGTCCTTTTTCTGGCGCAGGGGCGGCGACATCACAACTTTTGCCCCCTCGAAATCCTCCCCGTAGAGGGAGGCGTCGAGCAGCAAATATTGAATGCAGGTTTCAACGAACACGCGCTGATTGCGGCGGGTAGCTTCGCGCACTTGGTTGAGGGCACCCTCGCAGGTCAGGTGCACGATGTAGGCGTTGACGCCCGTGTAATTGGCAATGTCGGTGAAGCGGCCGGAGGCTTCCGCTTCGGTTACTTCGGGCTGGGAGAGGTAATGATACAGCGGCGACAGCTTGCCCTGGGCGCGGTGCTGAGCGATGAGCGTATCAATCATGTCGCCGTTGGTGGCGTGCACCGTTACTAGGGCGCCGTGCCTTTTCACTTCCTGCATCAGGCCCACCAGTTGCGCGTCGTCGATCATGAGCGCGCCTTTATAGGCCATGAACACCTTGAAAGACGTGATGCCTTCGGCTACCATGTCCGCAATCTCAGCCTGGGTTTGCTCATTGAAATCCGTGACGGCCATGTGGAAGGAGTAGTCGCCGACAGCATTGCCGGTGGCCCGGCCCTGCCACTCCGTGAGGGCTTCGCGTAGGGAGTGTCCCTGCTTCTGAAGCACAAAGTCGATGACCGTGGTAGTGCCGCCGTGCAAGGCGGCGCGGGTGCCGGTTTCGTGGGTGTCGCTGCTGAAGGTGCCCATAAAGGGCATATCGAGGTGCACGTGCGGATCGATGCCGCCGGGCAGCACCAATTTGCCCTCCGCGTCGATTACCTGATCCGCCGTAGCCGGCAGATTGCGGCCGATAGCGACGATGATTTCGTCCTGAATAAGTACATCACAAACACTGTCGGAATCAGCCGTCACGACACGGCCGTTTTTAATGAGCAGAGACGCCATTCAGGAAGGGAAAGAGTAAAGTATAGGGACTAAAAATTTATCATTTTTTCTTTACAAATTCAAATAGCTGGCGGGAGCTAAATTTTTCCTAACCCAGATTTTAGCCAAACCAAGCCCTAGCCTCCAGCTTAGGCAGGAGCTCAATAGCAATTAGATAATCAGCCCGAAACCAAGAAAAAAGCCCCCCAAGGCACGCAATCAGCCGTGCGTATGTTCGTCGGCGATGCTGATGGCCTGGGAAAGTATGGCTAGCCCTTCCTCTACCTCCTCTTTAGTAATATTCAGCGGAGGCGCGATGAAAATGTAGTTCCAGCGCACGAAGGTGTACATGCCCAGCTCCCGAATCTTGGCGGCCACCTGATTCATGACCTCCATTTGATTGGGAGCGGCATTCCAGGGAGCCATCGGCTCTCGGGTTTTCCGGTTTTTTACCAGCTCCAGGCAGCCCAGCAAACCGGTATTGCGCCAGTCGCCGATACTGGGGTGCTGGCCCATCAAATCACAGATGCGGGCGTCCAGGTAGCGACCCATTTCGGCGGCATTTTCCACCATATTTTCCTCCTCGTAGATGTCGAGTACCGCGACGGCCGCCGCGCACGACACGGGATGAGCCGAATAGGTTAGGCCCAGGGGCAGCGGCTTCTCATTAAAGGAGTCCGCAATCTTTTCATCCACCATCACGGCCCCGAGCGGTAGGTAGCCAGCGGTGATGCCCTTGGCCATGGCCATCATATCTACTTTCACGCCGTGGTGGTCGGAGCCAAACCACTTGCCGGTGCGCCCAAACCCGCTCATTACTTCGTCGGCGATGAGCAAAATCCCATATTTGTCGCAGATGCTGCGCACCCGCTGCCAGTACGTTGGGGGGTATTTTATGCAGCCCGACGTCCCCGATTCACCTTCCATCAGAATAGCGGCCACGTTGCCCGGCCCTTCGTACTGAATGACCCGCTCCATGTGGGCTGCGGCCCGCTCGGCGCACTCTTCGGGCGTGGTGCTATACCAGGGACAGCGATAGAAATAGGGGTTTTCAACGTGCACCACGCCCGGCATGGCCTGGCTGTCCACGGCCAGCTTACGCGGGTCGCCGCCGGCGCTGATGGCTCCGTAGGAAGCGCCGTGAAACGATAGATATAGGGTTACGATTTTGTGGCGGCCGGTGTACACGCGGGCCAGCTTAATGGCATTCTCAATGGACTCGGCGCCACCCAGGGTGAAAAAGGCTTTGGTCAGATTAGGGGGCGTTATTTCAGCTAGCCGCCGGCCCAGGTCGCCGCGGGCCTTGGTAATCATGCCGGGGTACACGTAGCTCAGCTCTTGCATCTGCGCGGCTACCGCCTCGGTCACCTTCTGATTGCCGTGGCCGATGTTGACGTTCATCAACTGGGACGAAAAGTCAATATAGCGCCTCCCATCCCGGTCGTACACGTACACGCCCTCGGCCCGCTCGGCATTAATGGGGTTGAGCCCGGACTGCTTGGACCAGGAGAACAGCGTATAATCAAGGTTATCCTGTAGGATCTGTTGCTTGTCGTGGGTGAGCGTTTCCATAGCCGAGAGAATTAATACTTGAAGGGTAATTGAGTTGGATTCGTTGCTAGCTCATCCAGTTGGTGCGCGACTCGGGGTTCCACTTGGTGGTCACCTTCTTGAGTTGGGTCCAGAACTCGATGGAGCTTTTGCCGGTGATGTCGCAGGCGCCAAACTTCGACTCGTTCCAGCCGCCGAAGGAGAAAGGCTCACGGGGCACCGGCACCCCGATATTCACCCCTATCATACCGGCCGAGGCGTTTTCCATCACGTAGCGGGCCAGGCCGCCGCTCTGAGTAAAGACGGAGGCGGCGTTGCCATAGTTGGATGCGTTTTCAATGGCTAAGGCTTCGTCCAAGTCGTGGGCACGAATAATGGCCAATACGGGCCCAAATACTTCCTCATGAGCAATGGCCATATCGGTGGTCACATGGTCAATAACCGTGGGGCCGACGTAATAGCCATCCTCTTGACCCGCCACCACGGCGTTGCGGCCATCCAGCAGAATATGGGCGCCAGCCTGCTCGGCCTCAGTGATATAGCGCTCAATGCGCTCTTTGGCTTGGCGGCTGATTACGGAACCCAGATTCTTGCCCGGTACAATCTTGCGGGCTTCTTCCACCAATCGAGAGATTATAGGCTCCACGGCGCCCACGGCCACCATAGCGGAGCCAGCCATACAGCGCTGCCCAGCACAACCCGACATGGAAGCCGCCACGTTGGAGGCGGTCATGTCCACGTGAGCATCGGGCAGCACGAGCAAGTGGTTTTTGGCCCCGCCCAGCGCCACGCAGCGCTTCAGATTGGACGTTGCTCGCTGATAAACAACCTTGGCAATCTTGGTGGAGCCAACGAAGGACACGGCTTTGATGCCGGGATGGTCGCAGATGGCCTCCACAATTTCCTTGTCGCCGTGCACGATGTTGAGCACGCCATCGGGCAGACCAGCTTCCTTCAGCAGCTCAGCGATGCGGCCGGCACTAATGGGCACTTGCTCCGAAGGCTTCAGAATCATGCAGTTGCCGAGAGCAATAGCGTTGGGGACGGTCCAGTGCGGAACCATATTGGGAAAGTTGAAGGGGGCAATAGACGCCACCACGCCCAGGGGCTTGCGATCCACGCGGCACTCCACGCCCGAGCTTACTTCCATCATCTCGCCGGCCACCAGTTGGGGCAAAGAGCAGGCGAATTCCGTCAGCTCGATGGCCTTTTCCACTTCGGCCCGCGCTTCATCGGTCGTTTTGCCGTTTTCTTCGCGTACCAAGGCCGTCAGCTCGGCCAGGTTCTTTTCCAGCAAAGTTTTGTAGCGGTAAAAGATTTGGACCCGCTCCTTTATAGGTATTGCCGACCAGGCAGGAAAAGCGGCTTGCGCGGCCTCTACGGCTTGGTTGAGCGCATCCATCCCACTCAGAGGCACAGTCGATATCACCGAGCCGCTGATGGGACTGAAGACTTCCAGGGTGCGGGCGCTAGCGTCCGCTACAAATTGTCCGGCGATGTAGTTGCGCACCGCAGGGTACTTCAGAACTTCGACTTCCATGGGAGAGTGGGTTTAATCTATTGCAAGTAAAGAGTTTGCAGCACAAAAGCAACTGTGACATTAGAGGCTGTAGGGAAGCTGAACGAGCACAGATTGCGCCTGATAAACGAGGCTGGGGGCTTTTTCAACCCTAACATTTCCGAATGGCTGAGCAATCTCACCCCCATCTTCGCCCGTTTCGCGTATTTGAGCCAGCTATGCTTGAAATTAAGCGCAGCCACAGCTTTACCAGCACCCATTTAAGACATATGGAAACCCTAGCCAAAATAGAAGATATCAACCAGCCACGGGTGGTGATTGTGGGGGGCGGTTTTGCTGGGCTGGAACTAGCACGGACCCTCCGCCACGCGCCGGTGCAGGTAGTACTTATTGATAAGCAGAACTACCACGCCTTTCAGCCTCTCCTCTACCAGGTGGCTACCGCCAGCTTGGCACCCGATTCTATTGTGTCGCCGTTTCGCAAGATTCTGGACGGGCAGGACAACTTTTACTTCCGTCTGGCTGAGGCCATTTGTGTTGATACCGAACAACATCTGCTCGAAACGTCCATTGGCCGCATTCGCTACGATTATCTGGTGGTGGCCACTGGAGCAACTGCTAATTTCTTCGGCGATGAGCAGATGCAGCGGCACGCTATCACGCTAAAAAGCGTGGCCGATGCCATTGAGCTCCGCAATACTGTGCTTTCCAACTTCGAGCAGGCCTTGCAGCTTGGCGACATGGAAAAAATTAACAGCCTGCTGGACTTCGTGATTGTGGGCGGCGGCCCTACCGGCGTCGAAATTGCCGGCGCTCTGAGCGAGTTGCGTGCCCACGTATTTCCGCGCGATTACCGGGAATTGAATTTCAAGGAAATGGATATTCACTTGGTGCAGAGCGGCCCGGCGCTGCTGAAAGGTATGTCGGCGGAGGCTTCGCAGAAGTCGCTAGAATATCTGAAGCAGTTTGGGGTGCAAGTGTGGCTGGATCGGCGCGTGAAATCGTACGATGGCTACACCGTGACCCTTAATACGGGTGAAAAGCTGGTTACCCGCACGCTTATTTGGGCGGCGGGCGTAACGGGAAGTCCGATTAAAGGGCTGCGCGAGGGCTGTTTGCTGCCCGGCAATCGATACGCCGTCAATGAATTCAACCAGGTAGCGGGCTACGACAACATTTTTGCCCTCGGCGACATTGCCGCCATGCGTAGCGAGCTTTTTCCCGAAGGTCACCCGATGGTGGCGCAACCGGCCCTGCAGCAGGGGCGCTTACTTGGGCATAACCTGGAGCGCCAACTAAAGAATGAACCCATGCAGCCGTTTCACTACGACGACAAAGGCAGCATGGCCACTATCGGCCGCAACCACGCCGTGGCTGACATCAAGCTTTTCGGCCGCGATTGGCGTCTGGGGGCTTTATTGCTTGGCTGGCTTGGGGACTTGTGCACGTTATCTCGCTAGTCAGCTTCCGCAACCGCCTGATCGTGCTGCTCAACTGGGCTTATACCTATTTCAGCTACGACAAAGGTCTGCGCTACATTATAGGAGCCCGCAAAGATCTTCCGCCAGTGGAAGATACTCAGGACAAGGCCATTACGTGAGGCAACATATTGAGGCAGCGAGGTTATTAGCCCAGCTGTATTTACCGGCTAAACATCACGGCCAGCTAAGGGTTTGGTAGCATTATCCACCCAATGCCCCCTCACGAGCCCCAATGGTAAGATTTTTCTCTCTCCTGCTTTTGCTGCTAGCCACCTTCCCCACTCTAGCCCAATCGACAGGCGTACTGACGGGTACCGTGCGCGACCGCAAAACCCAGGAAAGTCTGCCCGGCGTGACTGTAATACTGGAAGGCACCAATTTGGGTGCCGCCTCGGATGCAGAAGGCCGCTACCGTCTCACCGATATTCCGGTTGGCAGCTACAACGTGCGCGCATCCATTATCGGCTATGATATGCTGCTGCGGGCCAACGTCGTCATTACGTCCGGCAACGCCTCCATCATCAACCTGGAGTTGAGCAGCAATACCCAGCAGCTGGCGGAGGTGGAGGTAGTGGGCAGTCGCGCTATCCGGGTGGCCACGGCCGAAACTCCGCTGTCGGTGCAGCGCATTAATACGGAAGAAATAAAGAGTAATCCGGGGGCAATTTTGACATTTCAAAAGTGATTCAGACGCTGCCCGGCGTAGGTGGCGGCGGCACGGGCGGCACGTCCGGCTTTCGCAACGACATTATTATTCGGGGTGGGGCGCCCAACGAAAACGTGTATTACCTCGATGGCATTGAGGTGCCCGTCATCAACCACTTCCAGACGCAAGGCTCCGGCGGTGGCCCCACCGGCATCCTGAACGTATCGTTTATTGAAGACGTAACCCTCAGCTCGTCAGCGTTTGAGGCCCGCTATGACAATGCCCTATCATCGGTACTGCAGTTCCGGCAGCGCGACGGCAACCCCGACCGCGTGCAAGGCAATGTTCGGTTGAGCGGCACCGAAGTAGCCGGCACACTAGAAGGACCTCTGGCGAAGAACACGACCTTTCTGGCCTCTGCCCGTCGCTCCTACTTGCAGCTGCTTTTCAAAGCCATTGACCTGCCCATACGACCAAATTACTGGGACTTCCAGTACAAAGTAACCACCAAGCTTTCTCCCAAAACTACGCTTACGGCGCTCGGCCTCGGCGCAATCGACCACTTCGAGCTGGCGGTACCCCGCAAATCCAGCCCCGACAAAGAATACACCCTGCGCTCCACTCCCACCATCGACCAGTGGAACTACACCGTGGGCTTCGGGCTGCGCCAACTCCTGCCTGATGGCTACCTGAATGTAGCCCTGAGCCGCACCCAGCTCGACAATGAACTCGATCAGTTCGAGGACCGCACCACCACCGAGGAGTCGCGACGGGTGCTGCTCACGCGCTCCGGCGAAACGGAAAACAAGCTGCGGCTTGATGTTAATAAGGCAAAAGGCCGGTGGCAGTACGCGTATGGGGCCGTGGGCCAATACGTGGAGTACGACAGCCGCTTTTTTAGCCGGGTGCGCCGCGAAGTGCGCGATGCGCAAGGCCAAGTTGTGTCGCCGCGGGTAGATGTGCGCTTCCAAACGGCTATCGATTTTGCCCGCTTTGGCGCGTTTGGGCAGCTTACCCGCACCCTGCTCCCCGATGATCGGTTGACAGTGTCGGCGGGCCTGCGGGCCGATGGCAACTCCTTCACTACGGGCGGCGCCAACCTGCTGCGCACGCTGTCGCCGCGGGTATCGGCCTCTTACGCCTTGGCTCAGCGCTGGAATCTGAACGCCTCCGTGGGGCGCTACTACAAGATCCCGCCATCCACTATTCTGGGTTTTCGGGATGAGGCGGGCACGTTGGTCAACAAGAATGCTCGCTACATTCGCTCCGACCATTACGTAGCGGGCCTGGAGTTTTTGCCCACCGCGGCCTCGCGTTTTACGCTGGAAGGCTTTTACAAAAAGTATAGCAATTACCCCGTGTCGGTACGTGATGGCATTTCGCTGGCCAACCTGGGGGGCGATTTTGCGGCCTTGGGCAATGAAGCCGTGCAAAGTACCGGCAAGGGCCGGGCCTATGGCGCCGAGTTGTTTTTCCAGCAGAAACTAACCCGCAAAGTATTCGCCGTGGCTTCGCTTACGGCCTTCCGCTCGGAGTTTTCGGGCACCGACGGCCAGTATAAGCCGTCGGCTTGGGATACACGCTTTCTGGCCTCGGGCCTGCTGGGGCGCAAGTTCAGCAAGGGCTGGGAAATGGGCTTTAAGTACCGTTTCGCGGGCGGTTCGCCTTACACGCCCTTTGACCTGGAAGCCTCACAGGCTACTTATTTCGCCGTGGGTCGGGGTGTGCTCGACTACTCCCGCCTGAACACGGTGCGCTTGGGCAACTTCCAGCAGTTCGACTTCCGCCTCGACAAGAAATTCAACTGGCGCCGCACCAGCATCGACCTCTTTTTGGATCTGCAAAACGCTTTTTTGCTGAAAACGCCTGGCTTGCCCACGTACTCCTTTCAACGCACCCCTGACAATACCGACTTCCTGACCACCGACGGCCAACCGATTCGCCCCGATGGCTCTAATGCCTTCCCCATTCTGCTGCAGGACGACAGCCCCAACCTAACGCCTACCATCGGCTTCATTCTCGAATTTTAAAGTTGAGCTAGTCATACACTGCCTTCACGATACACCGGGGGGCAAATTTCTTTCGGTCGGCGCCTTAACAATCGATTGTGTAGATTTAGCCACTTACTTGTGGTTCGTAAGAGGCTACCAAGTGAGTTAGTAGAGGAATATACAATCATATCCTAGTATCTCACCCGATGAAAACAAGCTGGTTAAGCATAGGATTGCTATTTGTGGCTGTCACCGTAGGTCACAGCCAAGTGTTGCCGCTGCAAAGCTTTCCGCTATCGGCTGTGGAGCTCACCGAAAGCCCGTTCCGGGCGGCACAGCAAACCGACTTGCAATATATCCTGGCTATGAACCCCGACAGGCTGCTGGCGCCCTATCAGCGAGAAGCGGGGCTACCTCCTCGTGCGCCGAGCTATGGCAACTGGGAAAATACGGGCCTGGATGGCCATATTGGCGGCCATTACCTTTCGGCCCTAGCTTATATGTATGCGGCCACCGGTAACGCCGAAGTTGGGCGGCGGCTGACCTATATGGTAGATGAGTTGGCCCTATGTCAGCAACGCAACGGCAATGGCTACCTCGGCGGGACGCCAGGGGGGCAAAAAATGTGGGCGCAGATAAAAGCGGGCAAAATCAACGCGGGCAGCTTTTCGCTCAATGATAAATGGGTGCCTTGGTACAACATCCACAAAACCTACGCGGGCCTGCGCGACGCCTACCTGTTTGCGGGCAACACCAAGGCTAAAGACATGCTGGTGCAGCTCGCCGATTGGGCCGTTGACTTGACCGCTTCGCTCACCGACGCCCAAATTCAGGATATGCTGCGCAGCGAGCACGGCGGCATGAATGAAGTACTAGCCGACGTCGCGGAAATCACCGGCGACAAAAAGTATCTGACCCTGGCTCGTCGGTTTTCGCACCGTTCTATACTAGAGCCGCTGCTGGGGGGCAAAGATGAGTTGAACGGCCTTCATGCGAACACTCAGATCCCGAAGGTAATAGGCTATGAGCGCGTGGCCGAGCTTTCCGGCGACACAGCGTGGAGCAACGCGGCTGCGTTCTTCTGGAAAACGGTTGTGGAGCGGCGCACCGTTTCTATTGGTGGCAACAGCGTGAGCGAGCATTTTCACCCCGCTCAGGATTTCACGGCCATGCTGGAAGGCAAGGAAGGCCCCGAAACCTGCAACACCTACAACATGCTGAAGCTATCGAAGCAGTTGTACCTCACCAGCGCCTCCACTCCTTATATAGATTACTACGAGCGCGCCCTCTACAACCATATCCTCTCATCACAGCACCCCGAAAAAGGCGGGTTCGTGTACTTCACGCCCATGCGACCCCGCCACTACCGCGTCTATTCCCAGCCGCAGGAAAGCTTTTGGTGTTGTGTGGGCTCGGGTCTGGAAAACCACGGCAAGTACGGCGAGCTGATTTATGCTCACACGAAGGAGGACTTGTTTGTTAATCTATTTATTCCCTCCCGCCTCACTTGGTCCGAAGCAGGCCTATCCCTAATCCAGGACACACGTTTTCCCTTTGCTGAAACAACCAACCTAAAGCTGCAGCTAAAAAAAACCCGCCGTTTTGCCCTGCACATCCGGCAACCCAACTGGCTTAAACCAGGTACCCGCCAAGTACTCGTGAATGGACGCGCTGCGAAATACGATACCTCCACCCCCGGCTATCTAACCATCAACCGCAAATGGAAGACGGGCGACGTAGTGAGCGTGGCCTTGCCGATGGAAACCAAAGCCGAGTTTTTGCCGGATAAATCTCCGTGGGTATCCTTCGTGCACGGCCCCATCGTATTAGCCGCCATTACCGACACCACCGATATGCCGGGTTTGCGAGCAGATGACAGCCGCATGGGTCATGTTGCCAACGGCCCTTCCTACCCACTCGATGAGGCGCCCGTACTGGTTTCGTCCGATCCACAGAGTGTGGTAGCGAGTATCAAGCCTGTGGCCGGTAAGCCGCTAACTTTCAGCGCCGCTTCCTTGATTGATTCTGAACGCTTCCGGAACGTGGAATTGGTCCCTTTTTTCCGGATCCATGATGCGCGCTACATGATTTACTGGCCCGTGGCTACTCCCACTGAATTAGTTACCCGCAAACAAGCTCTGCAGCTAAAGGAAGCTGAAAAGCTGGCTTTAGAGGCACGTACACTCGATCAGGTCGCGCCCGGTGAGCAGCAGCCCGAGTCGGATCATGGCTTTCAGGGGGAGCAAACCGACACTGGTGTATTCAAGGATCGGCACTGGCGTCAGGCCAAGGGCTGGTTTAGCTACAACTTCAAAAACAAGGGAAATGCCGCGCACACTTTACGCGTCACTTACTACGGAGCTGATAAAAACCGCCTTTTCGCCATTCTAGTCAATGGTAAACTACTGAAGAAGGAATCGTTGCAAGGCCTCGGCGGTGATAAGTTCATTGAGGTAGACTACAAGCTTCCGCCCCAAGTAATAGCATCCGCACCGGAGGTGCTTACTGTCAGATTCCAAGCGAACAATGGATCTACGGCAGGTGGCGTGTACTATGTACGTCTGTTAAAAGCAGAATAAGCAGTTAAAACTGCACAATGCGTTCCAGCCTGCTCACTTTGCTGCTAAGCAAGTCGCCTGATTTTGCACCTAATTCTTTATGGAAAGTTGGGATGAAGGATGGGCTTAATACAGGCTGTTTTTCACCTCCAAAAACCTATGTATATACTTACCATCTACTAAAATATATATATAATATCTCATTTATAAACACTAATTCAATCACCATAAATATGACTTTTACGATACATACAAATGCGAGCATGGTAAAATTCATTTATTAGGCATGCAGATAAGATTAATAAGAGTTAGCAGTCACTGTTCAGATTAATAGAAGAACAGGCCAACAACAACCTCAACAGTAGCTAGCTATTTTAGGCGGTAACTAACCGGAAAATATTTCCTACACTAAACTGGTGAATAGCTTGAAAAGAGCTTTAGCATATTCTGTCTAAAATTATCTTTCTCCCGGTTTTGCAGTCCAAAATTTTCACGGCGTATTTCAATATAAATTATTCCCTATACTGTGAACCTTATAATGTCGATTTGCATATAAACCTAGCCTTTAAACCCGTTTCATTTGTAATAAAAAGGCAAGATCTACTTTACATAATATTACAAAAACGCCCCCCAGAATGCTCTGAGGGGCGTTTTTAGTGTACGTATTATGGCTTTTCCCGTCTAGCTGCACAGGAGCATTTATGGTGTTTCCACTATGTGCAACTTTTTGTTCTAATGCTTTGACTAAGTGATTATCTAGTAATATTGCCACTTATAAACCAGTCGACTCCCACCTAAGCTGGTCAGTTTTGTTCACTCTGGATTGTTCACTTTTATTCTTTCAACCCTTTCTGCGAATGCACATCCGACACCTTACCCCCGTTCCTGCACGCCGAGCAACATCTCATTGGACGCTATTTTCTTTGCTGCTCCTGCTCCTAACTGGCGGTGCTTACACCAGCTCCGCACAAGATTATCAAGGTCCTTTTGTTATCTCCAGAGGTGGTACTTATTCTGGTAACTGGGAGAGCAACGACTCAAATACACCCGCTGTAAGTGTAGAAACTTCTGAGCCGGTAATTATTGAAAATGCGAATATTCGTAGTCGAGGCATTTTGATTCGTGCTCATACCCCCGGCATCAACCTAACTGTTCGTAACTCGAATGGTTACGGCATGACTCCTAGCCAGGACAATGTGCGGTATGGTCGCTTCCTAGATGCGAACAATTTCAAGAACATTCGCCTAGAGCACAACTACCTCGATCACACTTCAGGTATTTATTTGGCTCACTACCAAGGCAACCAGTCGGGTAACGAAACGGTAAAGATTGTTTACAATAAAGTAAGCAACATCGATGGCCGTACCCGCAATGGCGGAATGGAGCGTGTACAGTTTGTACAGTTCAACAGTGTACGTCACGTAAGAGGCGTAGAGATTGCTTGGAACCAAGTAATCAACGAGCCTTACAAGAGCCGGGTAGAAGAAAACGTTAACTTCTACTTGTCCAACGGTACGTCGGACAGCCCAATGCTCATCCACAACAACTACATTCAGGGTGCATACCCAAGCAATCCAGGTTCAGAAACGGACTATGGCGGGGGCGGCATCAACATGGGCGATGGTAACACCAGCGACATGGATGCAGCACCAGGCTTTATGAAGGCCTTTGATAACCACATCGTAAGCACTGGTACCCAAGGTATCTGCGTATCGGCTGGTCACGACATGGAGTTCTACAACAACCGGATTATCAATTCGGGTTACTTGGCCGATGGTACCTACATCCGTTGCAACAACGTTGGTATCTACATCATGAAGTCGGGTGGCAGCAATGACATCTTCTACAATAACAGAGCTTACAACAACACTGTAGGTTACGTTAACCGCAGCACCAACGGTGACCGCCAGCGCAATGACCAGTACCTGCCCGACGCTAATGAGCGTCATAACTACTCGCTGAATGTAGAATTGCCCTTCCTGATTACCCGGGATACTGAGAAAGCTGAGTACGTACTGTGGGAAACTAAGCTACGTGTTAATGGTGTAGTAGTAGGCCCAACTTCAGGATCTTCTGCTCCGGCCCCGCTCCAGCCCCTGCTCCGAGTCCAGCCCCTGCTCCCGCTCCAGCACCAAATCCAGGTGGCAGCAGCGAAATCGTATCGGGTGGCACGTACAAGCTTGTAGGCAAAGGCTCGAACAAAGTGCTTGACGTAGATAACAACAGCAACCGCGCTGGTGCCAAAGTTCAGATTTGGGACGACAATGGTTCGACTGCTCAGCGTTGGGTTATCACTCTTCAGAACGACGGCACCTACAAGCTGACCCACAAGGGCACTAACCAAGTACTTGACGTAGATAACAATAGCGACCAAAATGGTGCTAAAGTGCAGCAGTGGGACGACAATGGTTCAACCGCCCAGCGTTGGATCATCACTCGCAACGGCGACGGCAGCTTCAAGCTCATGCACAAAGGCACCAACAAAGTGCTCGACGTAGATAACAACAACACGTACAATAGCGCCAAAGTACAGCAGTGGGACGATAACGGTTCAACTGCTCAGCGTTGGGTGCTAGTACGTGATGGCTCAAGCATTAGCTCTAACTCTACTCTGAGCGCCGTGAGCACTAGCAATATAACTGCTTCTAGCAGCGCTACTACCGCTAAAGCCACAAACGACCTCGCTGTTTATCCAAACCCCGCTTCTGATTACGTGATGCTACCAACTGGCACCGACTACGTTCAAATCGTTGCTCAGTCTGGCAAAACGGTTATGGAGAAACGTGGAGCATTAGCTCAGCGTTTGAACATTCAAAACCTAGCCAGTGGTTTGTATCAAGTGCGCGTAGGCGAGAAAGGAAAGATCAGCTCGCAGCGCTTAGAAGTTAAGTAGTATCTCTCTTCTCTGCGTCTCCTACCATTTTAATTCTTCTTACAAAAGCCCCTCCTAGCGAGGGGTTTTTTGTTGCTTTATAATTCCACCTCACTACTGCAATGCACTATACTTCTAACGTGCTAACACTAACTTTACTCTTACGCTGGTTCACTGTCACTTTTATTCAATCAGTAGGCCCCAGACTCCCATAAGTGGCGCTACTGATGGTTTTTACGTATGCTTATGGCTAGATGTTTCAGGATTTTAGCTTTAATGCTAGATTTTTTCGTGTTGCATTGGTTTACCCCCTGTTCACCTTCAACTCTTACGTTTTATGTCGAATCAGATTCTCGGCCTGCACCACATCACGGCCATTGCTAGCAATGCGCAGCGCAACTATGACTTCTACGCCAAAGTGTTAGGGCTGCGCTTTTTGAAAAAGACGGTCAACTTTGACGACCCCAGCACCTACCACTTCTACTTTGGTGATGAGGTGGGCTCAGCGGGGACCATTCTGACGTTTTTTCCCTGGCAACACATGACGCCCGGCCGGCGTGGCACTGGCCAGGCCACCGAAATTGGGTACTCTGTACCTGAGGGCAGCTTCGACTTCTGGATGAAGCGCTTTGAGCAGCACAATGTGACTTTCAATAAGCCTAGCGAAAAATTCGGTGAGCCTTACCTCACCTTTCTCGACCCCGATGGCCTGAAGCTGGAGTTGACCGTAGCTAAAAACCCCGACCCACGCACGCCCTGGACCACAGCAGAGGTGAGCGACGCAGTAGCGACGAAGGGTTTTCACAACGTGACCCTCACCCTGACGAACATCAAAGGCACCGCCGAGATTCTGACCGACGTTTTTGGCTACAAGCTGGTAGAGCAACACGTGAACCGCTACCGCTTCGCTACTGATGCTGTGCCCAGCGCGGCTATTATCGACCTGGTAGAAGCGCCCGGCGAGGCCCGGGGGCACGTGGCCGGTGGCTCGGTGCACCACATTGCTTTTCGTGTGCCCGATGATGCCACCGAAATGCGCTTCCGTGAGAAGATTGCGGCCCGCGGCCTGAATATTACGGAGCAGATTGACCGCCAGTACTTTCACTCGCTGTATTTCCGGGAGCCGGGGGCATTTTGTTTGAGATTGCCACCGACAATCCCGGTTTTATGATCGACGAGCCGCTGGCGGAACTTGGTACGCATCTGCTGCTGCCGCCCCAGTACGAACGCCGTCGGGCCCAGATTGAAGCGCAGCTACCAGTTATCAGCTAATTATGGATTACCAGCCTCTTACTTACATTTACCGGGCCGCAGAGCAGCCGAACAGCCGGACGTTATTATTGCTCCACGGCACAGGCGGAGATGAGCGAGATCTACTACCAATCGCAACCCAGCTTGGTGCGGACTTTAATGTGCTGAGCGTGCGCGGCAATGTGTTGGAAAATGGTATGCCTCGTTTCTTTCGCCGCTTGGGCATGGGCGTCTTCGATGAAGACGATGTCCGCTTCCGCACGCATGAGTTGGTGGAGTTCCTTCACAAAATTGCCCCCCAGAAGGGTTTTGACTTACATGACTTAGTGGCGCTAGGCTATTCGAACGGAGCTAACCTCATTGGAAGCGTATTGCTACACTACCCAGAGCTGTTGGCCGGCGCGGCCCTGCTACGCCCTATGCAGCCTCTGCGTGAAGCACCTGCCGCCCCTACGGCAAACAACGATGCCAAAAATGCCCCCAGAAATCGGTGCCGGTGTTTTTTGCGCCCGGTCAGCGCGACCCTACCGTAGACCCGGCTGCCACTGAGCGTTACGCAAACCTGCTTACCAGTCGGGGCTTCCAACTCACGCGCTACGATGCACCCGCCGGCCACAACCTCACTCCTCAGGATGTAGCACAGGCCGCTAGTTGGTATCAGCTGCATTTTGCTTAATCATGCATATCTGTTTGATATATTGATTAATAGACATCAAATAGTAAAGTGACACAGCAAGAGAGCCCCGGAATAATTCCGGGGCTCTCTTGCTGTATTATCAAAATCATAATAGTTAAAATTAGGCTTCTAGGTTACTCCACGATGGCCTGCTTGCTGGCCGAGCGGCCGAAGCGAGTAGGGAAGTACATAAGTTCGGCGCGGGCGGGATTGAGCGTGTAGCGGCCCCGAAAGCGCGGTTGCAGAGCAATACGGAAAGTATGGCGGCCCACGGGCAGTACGTCGATGAAAATGCCGGTTTGGTGGCGCAGGTATTCGCGGTGCACCTCGAAGAAATTGCCCGGTTTGTTGTTGCCGTAGGAGCAGCCGGCCGGGATAGGTACTTCTATGAGCACATAGCGTGCCTCTGCGGCTACATCTACCGTTACAACTAGCTCCGCAGGCTGCCCAGCCCTAAGCTTCACCTGCGTACCTGTTTGGCCCGCTAGCGCAGTCGTTACGCGGAAGGGTGTAGCGAGGGCGGCAGGCTGTGGGTTCCAGAAAGTCTGGTAGGCGGTAGCGTATACCGGTAACAGCCCTTCCTTGCGCAGCGTGAGCGAACCGGCACTGGGGGGCATTTTCGCCTCAAAAGGAAACTGAGTGACCTCTTGATTGAGGCCGCCGCTGAGCTGCACCCGCGCTACCGTGGCCCGACCGGTCTCAAACAAGTCGGGGCCGATGGTTTCCAGAATCTGGGCAGCCTCATAGGTGCTGGCCCAGTGCCCCACGCGCCGCTGATTCAGCAGATACGTGCGGATGCGCAGTAGCTCCTCCCCTCCCCCACCGGCGGCCCGCAACACGCGATACGCCAGTAAGGTAGTTCCTACTCGCCTATTGAGCAGATGGCGATAATAGGTGCTCGTTCGCAGGGTATCCTCATAAAAAGCCCCCCGAGCTGGGTAGTAAAGCGGTAGCGCCGCAGACTATCCAACTGGTAAGGCAGCTTCAACTCCTGCCGCAAATGGGTGAGGGCCAGATAGCTATCCAGCTCCTGACGGCCGCGCTCCAAGCGCTTGATATAGGTGGCGTAATCGGTTTGTGCGCCCAGGCGGTGCAGGAGCTGCAAGAGGCGCAGACGGTCGTCGGGAATCGTAAAAAAGCCCCCCGCGAAGGCTACATCTCTTTTTTCGGCGAAGCTTAGGTCCAGCTGCTTGAGTAGATAAATCTGCACTTCGTCGCGGTCGAACTGCACCTTATAGCCTTGTTTTTCGGCTTCCAGCAAAGCTTCTAGTACATGTAAAGTAGCCCAAGCACTTATGGGTGAGGTAGGCCAGGTGCCCCACAATCCTGGCTTCTGCTGTCCCTGGCGCAGTCGCCGAATCAGCTGGTTTACGTCTTTGGTGTGGGTAAACGGCTGGTGCAGAAACGCGCGGATACGCTGCTCCAGCAACAGCGCTTTGAGTTTGGAGGCCGCCTGCTCGTTGCAGAGGTAAGCATACTGCTGCACGTGCTGAATTTCCTCCAGCAGCAGCGGCAGCGGGTCGCTCTCCAGGCGCACGGTGGTTTCGCCCAATTTGGGGTCAAAAGTCAGCTGCATTGTCGTGTCAGCGGCGGTGAGCACCGCAAAGGTGCCAACCCGCTCGCGGGTACCGGCCGGCAACACGGGCACCGTGCGCACTTCCCCATCGGCGTAGCCATCCGGTTTTTGCAGACTAAACGTGACTTGCAACGAGTCGGCCGTGGCGGGGGCCGTGACGGTGAGCGTATCCAAGGCAGAGGTGATGACCTGACGGCGCGTGGTGCGGGCCACAGTGGCATCCACTCGAAAACTGGTCGTGACCTGAGCCGTGTCGGGGAGATAGTTGAGGGTTTTACCCAGCACTTGAGCCTTGTCGCCGGCCACGAGGAAGCGCGGTACGGCCAGTTCGCTCATCAAGCCTTTAAAAGAGCGCAAGCTAGCAGTGGCGCTGCCGGTGCGGCCGTGGTCGTCGGAACCCAGCACAAAAGTATCCCAGCTGGTTACATCGTCGGGCAGGGTGACATCGGTAGTGGCCTGACCGCGAGCATCTGTGAGCAGGTTGGGGCGCCACCAGCCGACGTCGGAGAAGCGGCGGCGCAGGGCTAGGCGCGGGTCGCGACCGTCGGGTAGGGTGTTATCGGCGTCGACGGTGGCCGTGGGATCGGTTAGGGAACGGGGCTTTTTGGTGGCTTTGGTTTTAATGATGACTACCCCGCCCGCAGCTTTGGAACCGTAAAGCGCCGTTGCTTGTGCACCTTTTAACACGGTGGTAGAAAGAATGGAAGCGGGGTCCATGTCTTCGACCCGACCATTGAAAGGCAACCCATCCACTATGAAGAGCGGGAGCGTGGTCATCGGCTGGCTGGCGTTACCTCGGATTCGGACAGAAACGCCACTTATTCTACCAGTCATAACTGACGAAACTGAGTATGCCATATTAGAGCGCTTCATTTCCGCATAACCAGTTACTACCACTTCCGAAAGCTGCTTAGTATCTCCCTTCAAATCGACTTCCAACTCCCGCCCCCACACCACACGCTCCTCCGAAACATAGCCAACAGAGGAAAAAACGAGCGTGCCGCCATGTGGCACGCTCACCTCGAAGCTGCCGTCCGCATTGCTGGAAACGCCGACATCCGTACCTTTTACCAGTACCGTGACGCCCGGCAATCCTTCCTCCGTACTTTGGTCCCGTACCCGGCCGCGCACGAGTAGCCACCCCCGCCGCTCCGCCGCTGAGGTTTCCCGGACTTTGTACGTGCGCACCGCCGGCTGCTCCGCCGCAGTCGACTGCATTGTGCGAGCCTTAATAAAACGACCTACTCGCCGGCTTACAGGGCCTTTGGGCTGCCGGTGCGTGCGCCGAAGCTGTACGTAGGTTGTACCTCCGGCTCGCACGGCCACATCGGCGGGCACTAAGCAGGTGCTATCAGCCAGAAGTACAGCCACGCGGTATATCCCCGGTTTCAGGCCCTGTATGGGCATTAAGCCGCGCAGCAACCGGTGGAATTTGGGCTGGCCGGGTTGAGTAACTACCGTGTATAAAACCACCGGCAAATCAGGCACTTTCGACTGGGCAGCGACTTCCACAGGCGGCGCCCACAGCACTAGCCGACCTTGGCCGGCGCGGGTCTGCACCGTATCATCGAGCTGCACGAAGCTCCAGGCGCGGGTGGTAGCTGGTTGAAACATAGACAGCTCCTGGAGCTTGCGCACGGCCGCTTCGGTGTACGCAAAGCCGCGCAAGGGAATAGAGTCAGCGTAGCTATAGCTAGGCAGGCGTTCGAAGTGGTAGGGCTCCACGCTGGTTTGCTTGAGCAGGCCCGGCGCGAAAGTGTAGCGGTAGGTGGGCTCAAACAAAAACTTCTGCCGCAGCCCGCTCCCCTCGCGGTACAGCATCGAGTCGGCCCGAAACGGCCCACCCAGCCACACCGGGTTTCGATAGTCATGCTGTACACGATGCCGGTAGCTCAGCACTTGCAAACGGGTCCCCTGCCGGAGCGTGGGCACCGCGCCGGGGGCAAATTGGCAACGCTTACGGGCAGCACATACCGGTTTAGCTCCGTTTGCTCCAGACTGGTAAACGTAGCGGGGCGCTCTTCTACCGTCATGTCAGGGCGCGGGTAGTTCAGGTCGAGGCTGAGCGTGAGCTTATGGCGTGGTTGCAGGTACACGCCGCGCAGCGTAATGAGGCGGGTGGCGGTGCGCACGCTGAGGGTATGGTAGCCGCTGTCGGCCACCAAGGCATAAGGCTCGGTGTGGTTGAGGGCCCGAATATAGATCGGCACCCCATCGAGGTAAACGGCCGCCGCCGGCTGCACCCGCCCCGAGTCGACTACGAAGGGCGCTACTTGGGTCAGGCCGCCCGGCGCGGCGCGGTATTCGCCAAACACCCCAAACTCAGGATAAAGGAACTGATAAAACACCAACGAATCGAGCCCCAACTGCGCCCGCCATTGCGCCCAATCGAGCGGTTTTTGGCTGGTTTGATCTGGTTTATTGTCAAACTGCTCCGCCAACCGAAACCGCCGCCCAGCCCGGCGGCCCATGGTAGGCGGCTCAAAGCTGGGCAGCTCGGGAGCTTCGGGCTTCCGAAACTTGCTGGTGTAGGCGTAGGAAGTAAGGTCGGCGTTGGGTACGGGCGCGCCCCCGCCATCCGTTACATGATACGTGAGGCGGATGCGCTGGCCGGGATACGCCACGGCGGGCTGCTCGGCGCGCACCTGCAGCTGGCGCTGGAGCAGCGGAATGCTGTACTCATCGGTACGCATTTCTCCGCCCCATTCGTACTGCACCGACGCAAACCACGGCTCCGGGTTGCTGGCTCGCTCGGCTATGTTCAACTCCGTGCTGTAGCCCCAGCGCACCAACTCGTTGCCCCGATACAAAAAGTACCAGAACCGCAGCCGGTGCGGGTTGTCCATGGCCACAAAAATAGAATCGTGGGTACGGTCGGAGCGCAGGGCCAGGGCGGCATTAGCGGGCGTCAGGCTCAATTCGGCAGTGCGGCCAGTAGCGTCACGTAGGAGGTATCGAGCAGCCTGGGGTTGCACCGGCAAATCCAGGGGCAGCTGCACAGGGCCGCTAAACAAGGGCTGCTTCAGCATGGAACTGGAAGGCCAAATCTCAAGTGTGGCGCTCTGGGGGCATTTTTGCCGGCCTGCTGAAAGCGGAGCTGCACCGAATCGTTGTGGATCTGCACGGTTAGCTGGCCGGGGTCGAGGCGGCAGGTTACGTTGGCCAGCTCAGCGTGGCGCTCATTATCGGAGTTGAGAAAGGTGGCTTCTACGCGATAGTTAAAGTCGGCGGCGGGCAGCACGTTGGGGGGCAAATTCAGACGCGTTTCACCCAAAGCGTCAAGCGGTTGGGCGTGCGTCCAGAGCGTGTCGGGCACAAACACCACGGGCAAAGCGAGGCGCGTAACCTGCGTGGGCACCACCGCCACCCGCACCCGCCCATCGAGCAGGTTCAACTCATTGGCATCGGTGCCGCGCAGAAATAAGGCTTGCGGTGTGCCCCGGCGCTGCTCGGTTTCGGCCACGCGCAGGGTGTAACGGGTGTTCTTCAACTCATAATCTTCCAGTTGAAACTCGCCGCTGGCCAGGGTAACCTCGCGCGAATCGTCTAGCCGCACATACACCGTGCGGCCACTTTGCAGGCCCAGCGTATCCGTCAGCGGCAATTCGTAGACGTAAGAGCCGGGCCGCTCGGGCCGAAGCACAGCCAGCTTTTTGTCCTTGCCACTGCTACTCAGCCACAAAGTAAGCGGCTTGGTATAGGGCCGCCCACCCTGGCGGCGCAGCACCCGCGCCTTCAGCCGCAGCGTGTCGCCCTGAGGGCGGTAGCGAGGCTTGCTAAACACCATATAATGCGTCCAGGCCTGCTCGCGCCGCTGTTCGCGCTGGTTTTGGCGCTCCTCGCGCACGTCTTCATCAAACACCGACCGCACCAAGCCCACCAGCCCCGTGGTCGTGTAGCTGAAGCTCTTGAGGCTGCGCACAAAGTTGCGCACGGGCCCCGTGAGGTAACCCAGCGGAAACCCAAACACCACCCGATTAGCCACGTTGCGGATCGTGTGCTGGGTTTTGGAGGGAAACGTTCGGTTGAGCAAATGATACGTCGTACGCCCGCCCTGGGTAACGGCCACAATGCCGCCCCGCCCACCCCGCGCCTTACGGAAGCTCTGCGTAGCGGCATCAAACGGCAGTTCGCGCCCGCCTATGCTCACCTGGGCTTGCCCATCGAGCAGTTGGCCAGTCGTATCGCGCACTACCAGGGCCAGATCTGCCTGATTGTCGAGTACTACCACCTCGCGGTCAGTCACGGAGCGCAGCCAGTACACCAGGCGTGGCCCCTCGGTGTGCGCCACCAGGTAGTAGCCCACCGGCAACGGGCGGCGCCACTGGCGGAGGCTGTCGGTAAGAAACGAATCGACGGGCTGGGTGAAAAAGCTAGTTTTTGCAGCCGCCAATCCTTTTTGATACAGCCGCACTGTTTGAGCGTCGGTGAGCCGAAAGACTTTGGTGTAGTAGCTGCGCTGCCGGCCCTGGGCTAGGCGCTGCTGGGCCGCGGCCGACTGCCAGCTCAACAAATACAGCAATACAAAGGCGAAGCGTAGGTGTCGAGACATAGGCGAGGCAGGTTAGATGGGCCAGAAAACTGGTCGAGCCCAAGCTATCCGCCGGCCGACGTGAGGATGATGCCCTGGGGGGCTTTTTTCCACACGCTGCCACGAAAAAAAATTATGTGGAGTGGTGCCTTTGGAGTTGTGGCACCACTCGGCTACCGGCTTGCTGCCGAGTACCAATCCTGCCGCATCCGAATCAGCAGTTGCTCGGCGGCTTGTTTATCTGGCGCTTCCGGCAAATTGGAGGCGGCAAACGCAGCTTCCACGCGCATTACCAGCGCCTCGGCTTGTTCCACTAATGTTTCATATTCAAACTCGCCTCGCCGAATTTGCAGCAGAAAATCTCGGTTGGGCCGGCGCACGTGTAGCTGACCAGTGAGGGCAATTTCTTCGGCCATTTGCAGGAGTCGAAATACATGCAGCATATTCTTCGCGTCGTAGTTTTTGCCGTGTTGCACCGTGTTCTCATAGCGCTCCGCATTGCGCTTTTTTACCCACTCGTGGTACTCCCGAAACACGCGGCAGTAAGTGCTGTAGCCGTTGCGGTTGAAGCTCAAGTACGCCACTGGCTCCTGCCCTTTCGGCACGGCCGACAGCAGCACATCCTGGGAGGTTTCGGGGTCGCGCACCAAGCCTCGGTAGCCGTGGGGGGCTTTTTTATCCTCGACAAACAGCGCGTATAAATCCGTAAGGTGGGGCACGTTGGCTAGACCGCATTGGGCAATACTGTAGCCGTGGTGCGCGAGCCACAGCTGCACCGGTTGCGCCCCGGCGCCCACCGTCACGTAGCAAAAGTCCAGCACCGACTTTCGGGTGGGCGGCTCGGGATGATTAATTTTCTTATTCAAGCCTCGCGCCTTCCGAATCTGGGCCACGGCGTACTCGGCGAAGCTCTGGCGGCAGAGCTTCGACAGGAAATCTTCGGCCCGAAATGCCGCGAACAACGGATGCCGGGAAATAACGCAGTCGGGAGGCGTGCCCAGCAGTTCCAGAACGGTGGGGTTGTTTTTGAGCAGTAATTCCACGAAGCGGCGCAGCTCGTAGAACACCTCGTCGTTGGTTTCATTGGCGACCTGAGGCACGTAGTCGAGGCCGTAGAACTCGGTTTCGGGCAGAATGAATACGCCTTTCAAATCAGTATCCGAGTGGGGCAGATGGGTACCGTAGGCGCGGCTCCCGCTGATGGCTTCAAAAAGAATCAGGCCGCGCTGGCGCAGGTCGGAGATGGTCATAGAGATTGTTTGTGACGTGAGGCCTCACGTTAAGCCTTCTTTACCAATCGCCTAAATAATGCATCCACCCCTGAAACGGCCCCAGCAGCCGGAACTAGCAATGTATTACGCACCGCTTGACTAGCCTCATATTCCTCCCGCAAAAACATCAGTAACTCCGACGGCGACGGCACGGTAGTTTTTTCATCGGCCGTGGCTTTGCAGGCCAACAGTTCATCGACACTTGCATTCAACGCGGCCGGCAGTAGCTCCCGCAACTGCCGAAACTCCATGGGGGGTAAATCGGCGGGCCGCTCCCGAATCCAGCGGGCCGCAAGGGCCGAGCGCAACGCGTAAAATAACCGCTTCAGCCGCACCTCCTCGCCCGTCAAATCATCTTCCACTCCGCGTCGCACTAGGCCCAGGTAGTGGTGTAAACCGGCCCGCGGATTAAAGCATCCACCCATAAACGGCTGCAACGCCGCCCGAAAATCCAGCGCCTCCCGATACACTACCGGCGACTGTAGCCACTCAAACAACGCTGCGTTGGAGCCGCGCAGCAGTTTCAGCGCCTTGCGCAGCTCCCAACCGGCCAAATCGAACTCTTCATCCACGGGGAAGTTGAGCGTATCGGGCCCTTCATCCAGCGTCAGGTACCAGTCGGTGGGGTGCGCGTAGATGAAGCGCACGTCGTAGTCGCTGTCGGGCGAAGGGAAGCCCCAGGCCCGGCTGCCTGACTCGCAAGCATAGAGGACGCGAACGTTGTGGGTAGCTTCGAGTTGGGTGAGAGCCGTTTGGATACGAGCGTGCATAGGCTGCAAGATGAAGGATCTGGGCGTAGAATTCGTAAGCGAATATCCGCTACTATTGATAAATCGAATTTCTTTTTGCCAGCCCGTCCTCAATTCCCTCGAAATTCGCTATTTGGACTTCGAGGTTAAACAGCCATACTCACATGCTACACATCACTCGTTCTGTTGCCGCTGCTGGGCTGCTTGGCCTAGCGCTAGCCGGCTGCCAGTCGCAACCCGCTTCCAACACTACCGAGGCTTCTCAGCCCGAAGCTTCAGCTACCGCCACCACCGAAACCGCCGCTTCTACCGATACCATCAGCTCGGCTAGCATCAGCAAGTACCTGCAAGCGGTGTCGTCGGATGAGATGATGGGCCGCAAGCCGTTTACCGTGGGCGAGGAGCGCAGCACTAAGTATCTGGCCGACCAATTCAAGCAGCTTGGCCTTAAGCCCGGCCCCGATGGCAGCTACTTTCAGGCCGTGCCGCTGGTGGAAATAACCGGCACCCCGGCCGCTACCATGCAGATCAAGGGCAACGGCAAAAGCCTGAACCTGCAATACAAGACCGATTTTGTAGCTTTCACCCAGCGCGAGCAGCCCCAGGTAGCCGTCACCAACTCGCCGCTGGTATTTGCCGGCTACGGCGTGGTGGCCCCCGAATACGGCTGGAACGACTACGCCGGCCTCGACGTGAAAGGCAAAACCGTAGTGGTCTTCGTAAATGACCCCGGCAACGCAGGCACCGATACCACCTTGTTTAAAGGCAAGGCCATGACCTACTATGGCCGCTGGACTTACAAATACGAGGAAGCCGCTCGCCAAGGCGCCGCCGGCGTGCTCATCGTGCACGACACCAAGCCGGCCGCCTACCCGTGGTCGGTGGTGCTGAGCGGGGCTATCAGCCCTAAACTGCGCGCCCAAACCGCCGACAAAGGCGCCAGCAAGTGCGCCATTGAAGGCTGGCTGACGCTCGACGCGGCCAAGCGCCTCTTCCAAGCCGCTGGCCAGAACTACGACCAGCTTTACACCGCTGCTAATCAGAAAGGCTTCCGTCCTCGCCCACTCGCGGGCCTCACGGTTTCAGCCAGCATTCAGAATAAGCTGCGCCGCCAGACCAGCCGCAACGTGCTGGCGATGATACCCGGCACTACTCGTCCCAATGAGTACATCATCTACTCGGCGCACTGGGACCACTTTGGCGTGGGCAAAGCCATTGCTGGCGACTCCATTTACAACGGCGCTGTGGACGATGGCACTGGCCTCGCTGCCCTGCTGAGTATTGCCGAAGCCTTCCAAAAAGCCCCCAGAAGCCCGCCCGCAGCATCGTGTTTCTGGCCGTGACGGGCGAAGAACAGGGCCTGCTGGGCTCGGCTTACTACGCCCAGCATCCGGTGTTTCCGCTCAACAAAACCGTGGCCGACCTGAACATGGACATGCTCTGGCCCTACGGCAAGATGAAGGACCTGACCGTCATCGGCTACGGCCAGTCGGAGCTGGAGGAGTACGCCCGCGCCGCCGCTAAGGAACAAGATCGCTACATCCTCCCCGATCAGACGCCCGAAACCGGCATGTTCTATCGCTCCGACCACTTCAGCTTCGCCCACGTCGGCGTGCCCTCGCTCTACGCCAGCGGTGGCTTCGAGAGCCGCACCCGTGGCAAGGAGTACATCGCTGAGCAGCGCCAGAACTACACCACCAACATGTACCACAAGCCCGCCGACCAGTTCGACCCCAAATGGGACCTATCCGGCATCGCTCAAGACGCGCAGCTGTACTTCCGCGTAGGTCAGCGCTTAGCCGGAGAAACGACGTTTCCGCAGTGGAAAGCGGGGTCGGAGTTTAAGGGCGCGCGGGATAAGAGTATGAGTGTGAAGTAATGAAAATACTGTTAGTCTTGGTGACGTGCGCACTACCGTTCACGGGAATAGCTCAACGTGCTCCAACCCCTCCAAAACCTAAGGCAGTTACTCTGCTTCATATTGAGGAGACAGCCTATCTAGCAACTGAGAGGAAATATATAATTACCTCCGATTCTCTTGTTGTAAGAGATGAATCCGTGGGAGCTACAGATACACTTTACACAAAAAGGTTGACCACGAGTGAGCGAAGATGGCTATTCGCCTCCTTCGACAAAACGTACTTATCTGCTATCCAAGAAAATTACGAAAGCCCAAGTACCACCGGTCATGATTGGCATTATCGCCTTGCCATATATAAGGGTGACGCTCTGCGAGTAGTCAGTATTTATAAAGCAAAAGTTGACTGCTTTTACACATTTGCTCAACGGTTCAACCTACTAGTACCTGAACCTTATAAACTTCATTATACAGCAGCCTATTTCAAGATTTAATTTGCTGTGTTAAGCTGTAAATAAACTTTACCGCTTCATAGGATCCGTTCAGCGAATCGGTAGAACTTACACAAGCTGGCTTTTTTTGGCTTCTAAACAGCTTCCTTATCATTTATATGTACAAATTAATTCTGGCTTTCCTATTGTTGGTTTGCATTAACACTTTAACAGGATGCATCAGTACACACTCTCGCATTACACTGCCTCCACCACGTAACGTCGCATTTCAAAATGCCTCTTGGATAATTGTAAGCACCCCCGACAGTGCAGCAGTAGCTTACGAAAATTTGCTGCGAGGTTTGACAAATATGGGTTATGGAATGAGGGATACTAGTAGTAAAAACTGGTTTTTATATACGAAATCTAAAAAGGTTAATTACATAGTTGGTTTAGCATTACAGGTAACAGTGGAGCCGAAAAATAATTCTAGCAACATAGTAATTGCGGGCAAGTTCGTTGCCATTGATTCTACTGGAAAAGAAGAAACAGACAGCAGAAAATGGGTATGGATGAAATATGGGACAGATAACCCATTACAAAGGCAACTGTGGGATGAGGTCCACCAGATAGTGGTGCAGTTATTTCCTAGAGCTCGGATTAGCTATTATTAAGTAATTGAGAACATATTGTCCAATTAATACCTACCTATGACAACGCATACCTAACAGCCTCACTCTCCAATCCCAACACGCCAAATACGCACTGGTGCACCTTCCGCAGTGGGGCGCCGGCTAGGAGATGCTTTATCCTGTTTAGTAGAAATCAGACACACCTAAACAACCCTCCAGCCACAACCCGCATCTTAGCTGCATGAAGAAACTCTGGCTACTGATGCTCCTTACGGCTGCTACCCACGCGGCCCACTGCCAAATCGCGCCGGCCCCGCTCCCCGATTCCGTTCAAACTTTTCTCGACAAGAGTCTGACGCTGCTGGAAACCTATTCGCTCGAACGCAGCACCGTCGATTGGTTCCAGCTGCGCCAGACTGTGTACCAGAAAGCCCAGGGAGCCCAATCGGTGAGGGAGCTGCTGCCGATTTACCCGTATGTATTCGAGCAGCTCAAGGACGACCACGGCTGGCTGACCTACAAGGGTAAAACCTATAAGTGGCGCAACACCGCCCGCCCAGCCTACACCAACGCCGCCGTGAAGGAGGCACTGGCTAAAAAGCCCGGTATTCTGGTCAAAATGCTCCCCAACAACGTCGGCTATATTCAGCTGCCGGGCATCAATGCTGGGGGCAGTCTGCAAGCCATGCGCGACGCGGCGAAAGTGGTGCAGGATTCGCTCTGCCGCATCAACTCCAATAAGGTAAAGGCCTGGATCATTGATCTGCGCTTGAACGACGGCGGGGCCATGGCGCCTATGCTGGCCGGTATCGCGCCCTTGCTCGGCGACGGCCACTTGGGGGGCTTTGTGGACAAGGACGGCAAGCCCGATCAGCAGTGGTACCTCAAGCAAGGCAACTTCTACATGGATACATTGCAGGTAACCACGCTCCAGAACCGCTGCCCCGTCAAACGCACCGACAAGCCCATTGCCGTGCTGCTCAGCGGCATGACCGCCAGCTCCGGCGAGATTGTGGCCATCAGCCTAAAAGGCCGGCCCGCCATCCGCTTCTTCGGTGAGCCCACCTACGGCGCTACCACGGCCAACGAAAGCTACCGCATCAGCGGCTCCTCCTACCTCACCATCGCCGGCCTACTGGAAACCGACCGCAACAAAACCACCTACAAAACCAGCCTCACCCCGACGTGCTCATCACCGGCGGCGACAACTTCACCGACCTGCGCCAAGACGCCAAAGTAGCCGCGGCGCTGAAGTGGCTGAAGAAAAGCCGCTAGTTTCACCCATTTGTCACCCCTTACTCGTTTGTCATCCTGACGCAGGAAGGACCTTATCACGTCAGCGCGAGTCGCGCTGACGTGATAAGGTCCTTCCTGCGTCAGGATGACAAATGGGTGGTCTTAGTAATGGACTATAGTTTTGTCGTCTTACAATCCTTCGTCCTGAATTACAACCGCGGGTCCACGGCCTCACTTTCCAACGCCAGCACGCCGAATACGCACTGATGTACCTCCCGCAGCGGGGCACCGGCCACGAAGCGCTCTAAGCTTTCCACGCCGAGGGCAAACTCGCGCAGGGCTAGGTTGCGCTTGGCTTTTACGGCTCGTTCCTTCAGGCGCTCCAGGTTGCCGGGCAGCAAGTAGTCGGGACCGTAGATGATGCGCAGGTACTCGCGGCCGCGGCACTTGAGAGCGGGCTGGACGAGGCCTTTTTTAGTGGCGGGAATGAAGTCGTAGGGCTTTACCACCATGCCTTCGCCGCCGGCGTCGGTGAGGTCGGTCCACCATTGGGTGGCGGCTTCCACGGCGGCGGGGTCTTGCAGATTTACCACGTGGTAGGTGGTGGCGCGGAGCAGGCCGGGGTCGTAGAGGCTGAGGGCGCGCAGGGTTTCCATGTGCCAGGCGTGGTCTTTATCGAAGTAGGTGCGGCCCTCGGTAGCCAGCAGGTGAAAGGGTGCCAGACGCAAATCGTCGAGGCTCTCGACGGGCCAGCAGTAGCGGCGGTAGGCCTCGGCGTAGTGGGTGGCGGCGGTGCGGCGGGCCGAGGTGCGGGCCAGCAGGGCTTCCACGCCATCAAGGCCGCGGGTGGCGGCTTGGGCTAACGTGGCTTCGGCTAGTGGCAGGGCAGCGTCGGCGGCCGCGGCCACGGCGGCGTATTGGTTCTTGATCAGCTCCTGGGCCTTGGCCGACCACGGCAGCAGCTCGGCATCCAGGCAAAGCCAGTCGGTTTGGAATCTCTCCCAAAAATTGCCCCCCGTAAGCGCCGCTTGCAGGCGGGTGAGGAAGGCAGCTTCTAGAGCGGGGTCGGTGAAGAAGTTGCGGCCGGTGCGGGTGTAGCATTTGCCCAGCCCCTCGCCTACCACCCCGAAGCGGCGGCGCGCAGCGTCCTCGTCGCGGGCCAGCACCACCACTACGCGGCTGCCCATGTGCTTTTCCTCGCACACCACGCGCTCTACGCCCTGGCGACGGAAGTAGTCGAAGGCCTCGGCGGGGTGCTCCAGCAGGTCGGGCAGCGGCGAGGTTTCGGTGGGCGACATGGTGGGGGGCAAATACAGCAGCCACTTGGGGTTGAGGGCAAAGCGGCTCATCACCTCCAGGGCGGCCACGGCGTTTTCCTCCCGAATCGTAACCGACGGCAGCAGGCGCGGCCGGATAATTTGCTTGCCCGTCACGTCGCGGATGTCGAGCAAGTCGTCGTGCTGCTGTTGGGCGGAGAGGTCGGTTTGGGTGGCCTCTAGCAGTTGCAGAGCGCGGTAATTCAGCGGGCGCACCGGCTCACAGTACACGCGGGCGGCGGGCACGGCTATTAGCTCCCGCTCGGGGTAGCGTAGGGCCGTGAGCTGACCGCCAAACACGCAGCCGGTATCAATATCGATGGTGTTATTTAACCACTCCGCCTCAGGCACGGGCGTGTGACCGTACACTACCATAGCGCGGCCCCGATACTCGTAGGCCCAGTTGTAGCGCACAGGCAAGCCAAACTCGTCAATCTCGCCGGTCGTTTCGCCAAACAACGCAAACGCCCGCACGGCGCCAGAGCCGCGGCCCTGCATTTCCTCGCGCATACCGGCGTGGGCCACCACCAGACGGCCGCCATCAAGCACGTAATGACTCACGAGCCCATCCAGAAACTGCCGCACCTGGCTTTTAAATGTATCCGATTCGGCGGCGAGCTGCTCCAGCGTCTCGGCAAAACCGTGCTGCACGTTCACACTTTTGCCCCCCAGATGCCGCAGCAGCTTAATATCGTGGTTGCCGGGCACGCATAGGGCCAGTCCATCCTGCACCATGCGCATTACGAGACGCAGCACCTGCGGCGAGGCTGGGCCGCGGTCAACTAAGTCGCCGAGGAAGATGACACGGCGTTCAGCGCTATTAATCTCTGCCCTAGCTCCGTCTTGAAAGGATGCAGAGCTAGATGCCATGGGCTTATTATCTTCTCCTGAGGCATCTCCTGACGCTTCAGCAGCAGGCCCAGAGCGGCGTGTCACCCGCACGCCCAAATCCCGCACGTCCACCACCGGCTCTGCTTCCACCACATAGCCCAGCTTATCGAGCAGCTGCACCAGCTCATCGTAGCAGCCGTGCACGTCGCCGATGATGTCGAAGGGGCCGGTTTCGTGCTTGCGGTTGCTGTAAAGCGGGTCGCGCTGAATAGTTTGCACGGCGTCGATTTCCTCAGCACCGTGCAGGTGGAAGATATGGCGAAAGCCTTCCTGTTTGAGAGTTTTGAGGCTGCGGCGCAGCTGCTGACGTTGTTGGGGCACCACGTGGCGCGGCATGTGCCGACGCTCGGGGCGCGTTTGGTTGCGGTCCTCGGCCAGGCGGTCGGGCACGTCGAGAATGATGACGGTGGGCAGCACGTGGTAGTCGCGGGCCAGCTGCACAAGCACCTTGCGGGCCTCGGGCTGCACGTTGGTGGCGTCCACTACCGTGAGCAAACCGCGCTTGAGGCGCACACCCACCAGGTATTGCAGCAGCGCAAAGGCATCAGGCGTGGCCGATTGGTCGTTTTCATCATCGGCCACCAGGGCCCGGCAGTAGTCGGAAGACACGATTTCAGTGTCTTTAAACAACCGACGGGCAAACGTACTCTTCCCCGCCCCCGACGTACCCATGAGCAGGATCAGCGAGAGTTCGGGAAGTTTTAGGGTAGTCAGAGCCATAAGCGCAAAGCAGGCGTATATTTAGGAATAGCTTATTTGGCAACGTTAACGGGTTTCTAGCTTATTCGGCACGATACGATGGCACATATAAACTCCACATATCACGACTTAGCTAGGCTGGTTTACAAAAAGCTAACGAAGACGAACTATCCGCAGCCCAGCGAGAGCATATTACATCATCTGTTCGAGAACCTGTTTTTTACGAGTCTCAAAACGGAAGAAGGCCAGCTAATTAAGGTTACGGTCACCTTCATCGATCCGGCCGACCCCGACCCCACCCCGCCCGAGCGCATCGTGGCCGACCGCTGGAATTATATCCACTTCCGCAAGCGCATTCCCTTCACCGTCAAGAACATCGTGAAGCTGTCGAAAGCCGCCGACCCCTGGAGTTCGTCGCTGGCCGTGTACTACGACGCCAATAATGAGCTGTTTATCTGGGGAATGATCGACCAAGCAGTGCACTACCAGGACTTTCTGAATTACGAAACCGAATCCGGCTCCGAGCAACCGGGATTTTTCCAGACTACTATATCCGACATCGGTAGCATTTATGTAATGCTTGATTACGAGCTAATTGCCACCCTGAAGCAGAACACGCTAATCAGTAATTATGTCGATGTCTTTAGAAAAGGCACCGTAAATAATATCCTGAAATCATTTTCCGAGCCTTACAAAAAGGCAATTAGAAGTTATATCAAAAAACAATATAAAGATGAAGATCCCAGAGACTGGGATGAGTACATCGAAACTTCTATTATTCAGTCCTTGTCGCGGATTTTGCTCAAAACCCAGAATTATCATCACGGGGGGGCTTTTTTAATAACGCCTTACAAAAAAGCCGGCTTAAATGTGAAACACGAGTTGTCCTACGACCGATTATGCAAGGCGATTATAAATTATATTCAGCTTAATATCTCGCATTACAAGTACTCGAATGCTATTGCCAATGAATTCTCCAAGGACGAGAAAAACTTGGTTCCTGTGTCGTTGTATGTAAGCGAAAACGTATCGGAGGCCAAGAAAAAGGAAACAAGTGACGAAATAAAAGGCGCTATCCGATTCATCTCTTCTCTATCCTGTATTGATGGTTTGGTGG
Source organism: Hymenobacter radiodurans (assembly GCF_004355185.1). NCBI lineage: Bacteria > Pseudomonadati > Bacteroidota > Cytophagia > Cytophagales > Hymenobacteraceae > Hymenobacter > Hymenobacter radiodurans. Next base: position 1,923,967 of record NZ_CP037922.1, on the reverse strand, counting down.
TGCTCAGCACCGATTTAAAAGTAAAAGGTTTTGGCACCGTTATTCGGTCGAAGCCTTTACCGCAGTACGTGTATGTGTGCAGAAGTGCTACCGTGCGTGATGATAAAGTCACGGCCGTTAGTCCTAATCAATTTGGCACCCGGCACTGCTCTATGTTTTCTTACTGCTGGAATAATAATGGTAGTTTGGGGTTTGTTATTTCCCAAGACGGAGATATTCGCGCCATTACCAGAGTAGAAGATAAATTAGTTATCTGGGAAAATATCAAGGTGCAACAATTTATTAAAAGCGAAAAAATAAGCAGGCCGCTTCACATTAAAAATGACCTTGACAAGCAGCTCGCCCAGCCTATTGCAAGTGAGCACCGGGAGGATTAGTAATAGCTGGATACGTTTGACGGACGGCCATGATACTTAACTTAGCCCGGCGGGTACAGGTATCCGTTCGCTAGTCCTTACCCTGCTTTGTCCCTTGCTGTTTGCGTTTATGCTGAAAGCCTCCCTGACCCTCGTGCTACTCCTGACAACGATGCTGGCCCAAGCCGCCGCACCAGAGCCTATCCTTATTACCAGCCCCGATGGGGCCGTGCGGGTCACGGTCAGCGTTACCGAACAGGGCGCGCCCACGTATTCGGTGGCCTACCGGCAAACGGAGCTACTTCGCCCTTCCCATCTGGGTTTGCAGCTAGCCGACGCGGACTTAAGCAAAGGGCTCAAGCTCACCAGCGCCGGCAAAACCGTGCCCGTCACCGACAGCTACACCCTCACCAACGATAAGCGCGCGGCCTGCCGCTACCAGGCCAATCGGCGCGAAATAGCGTTTTCGGGTAGCCAAGGGCGCACGCTCAGCGTGGTGTTTCAGGTGTCGAACGATGGGGTGGCTTTTCGCTATGTGCTGAGGGGCAAATCCAAGGAGAAACAGCGGATTCTAGCCGAAAAAACCACCTTCAAGCTGCCTGCCGCCGCCAAAGGGTGGCTGCACCCACACGCGGTAGCTCAAACGGGCTGGTCCAACACGCAGCCGTCGTACGAGGAGTACTATAAGATGGGTATAGCTGCCGGCACGCCGTCGAGTTTGGGGCAAGGCTGGTCGTTCCCGGCGCTATTTCAGGCGGCCGGGCACTGGGTGCTGTTGACAGAGGCGGGCATGGACCGTAGCTATTGTGGCACTCACCTGGCCCACCTTTCGCCCGATGGCGAGTACAGCATTGCCTTTGCCCAGCAGAAGGAAGGCACCACGCCCACGGCCCCAGTTGCCCCCGAATCGACGCTGCCGTGGAGCACGCCGTGGCGCGTGCTGGTGGTGGGCCCCACCTTGGGCAACATCGTCGAATCGACGCTTACTACTGACCTCAGCGCCCCGGCCAAAATCAAGGATACCGCCTTTATCAAGCCGGGTAAGGCCTCCTGGAGCTGGGCTTTGCTGAAGGATGAAGCCACGGTATACGACGTGCAGAAGGACTTCATTGACTATGCAGCCGATATGAAGTGGAAATATTGCCTGATTGATGCCCTGTGGGACAAGCAAATCGGGTACGATAAAATGGCGGAGCTGGCCACCTACGCCCGCGCCAAAAACGTGGACCTGTTGGTGTGGTACAACTCCAACGGCAGCTGGAATAAAGCCCCCCAGACGCCCATAAACGTGCTTTTCGATCCTGCATCGCGCAAGAAAGAGTTTGCCCGAATCCAGCAAATGGGTATAAAAGGCGTGAAAATCGACTTCTTCGGCGGCGACGGGCAGTCGATGATGAACTACTACCAAGACCTATTGGAAGACGCAGCCCAGGCCAAGCTGCTGGTCAACTTTCACGGCACCACCATCCCTCGCGGCTGGACGCGCACCTACCCCCACCTGATGACCATGGAAGCCGTCCGCGGCTTCGAGTTCTTGACCTTCGACCAGGCCAGCACCGACCAGGAGCCCACCCACTGCGCCGTGCTGCCCTTCACCCGCAACGCCGTCGGTCCCATGGACTTTACGCCCATGTGCTTTTCCGAAATCCCCGGCCGCAACCGCATCACCACCAACGGCTTCGAGCTGGCGCTTTCGGTGTTGTTTCAGTCAGGCATTCAGCACTACGTGGAGGTGCCGGAGGGCATGAAAAAGCAGCCGCCCTACGTGCTTGACTTTGTGCGAAATTTGCCCCCCAGTTGGGACGACGTGAAGTTTCTGGACGGTTTTCCCGGTGAGTATGCCGTAGTAGCCCGCCGCGCCAACAACAAATGGTACGTGGCCGGCATCAACGGCACCCCCTCCGACCGGGCCATCACCCTCGACCTATCCAAGCTGGGCGCGACCAAAGGCGGCACCCTCATCACCGACGGCACCACCAACCGCGACTTCAGCACCCGCAGCTTCACGGGCACGGCGCTCTCGCTGCCGGTAAAAGCACGCGGCGGGTTTGTGCTGGAGTTGAATTGAGAGGAATAAATAGCCTTAAAACAACACAAACTAATTTTCCATACAATATGAAGGTGATTTATTGCGCAATTATCATACTCTTCTCATTTATATCTTGTAAAACTCAATTAGTTCAACATAGAATTCCATTAGATATTTTTTCTACTGATAACAAAGCTCTATTAGGAGTAAAGAGTAAAAACTTTAGAGGCACTATTTTCACTGACAAATATTCATTCCGTTTACTACACGTATCTGATATTGATTCTTCAAAGAGATTCACACCAAATTTGGAACAGTTAAAAAAGTCGAATATATACTTTCTAAAAACATAAAGAGCATAAATTATAAAAGAACAAACCAGGCAAATGGAAACCCAATTATTCACAATAATTTAAACAAATATTTTAGGCAATACGTTGGTTTTATTACAAAAGAAGGAGACATGGTTTTACATATAAATCTATTTTGGGATAAATATTCAATTATAGATAAATTAAAAGGCTATCATGATAATCGGCTTAAATACAACTCTGATTATGCAAGGGTATTTGACGGTGGCAGTTATTACTGGCAAGTCAACGTCAATCTTACTAAAAATCAACTTTCTGATCTACAAATTAACGGCATAGCATAATTTTAAAACAAGTATTAATCACTGCTCAAATACCGCCAACTGCGAAGGCGCCCCTACTTCTGCTGCCTCCGGCCCTAGCGGCTCCACGCGCACGCGGTAGCCGTGGCGCTCAGCAACTCCTGCTGCCCAAGCCGCAAACTGCGCCCGCGTCCACTCGAAGCGGTGGTCTTGGTGGCGGAACTCCCCGGCAGATAGGGTTTCGTAGCGCTGGTTGTAGTCGGCGTTGGGCGTGGTTACGAGCACCGCGCCGGGGCGGGCGCGGGCGAACACCACCTGCTCAAACGCCACTAGCCGGTTTTCGTCGAGGTGCTCAATGACTTCGACTACGGCCGCCGCATCGTAGCCACTGAGGCGCGGGTCGTGGTAGAGCAGGGAGCCTTGCACCAGCGTAAGCCGCTCGCGCTGCCTGGGGGGCATTTCTACGATGTGCAGGCGCTCGTGGGCGCGTTGCAGCTCCCGGTGCGACACATCCATGCCCAGAATGTGCTCCACGTGTGGAATTTTGAGCAGTCGACGCACCAGCTTGCCTTCCCCACAGCCCAGATCGAGCACGCGTTTGGCCCCGAAGCGGCTAATTTCCTCGGCTACGCGGTCGAGGCGAAGATCGTGGAGGCTTTGCTTTTGGACTTGTTCAACGAGGGCCTCACCCCCTAGCCCCCTCTCCCAAGGAGAGGGGGAACTAGCTTTTAGATCTAATTCTAAATCAGATTGACTAGAGCTAGAAATACTAGAGTCTAGTTCTCCCTCTCTTTGGGACTCTGCGCTTAAAGCAGATGCGGGGCTAGGGGGTGAGGCCGTCGTCAGGTCAACTTCCTCCCCTGCCAGCAACCGCTCCAACGCTGGGTCCACGTACTGGCGTAGATTGCGCAGGTAGCGGCGCGTGATAAACTCCCGGTCGGGGTGCTGGGGCAGCCAGTCGCCGCCGCGGTGCAGGAGCTTGTCGGCTTCGGCCTGCCCGATGTAGTAGTGCTTGTCGTTGTCGAGGACGGAGATGAGCACGTAGAGCTGGCTCAGCAAATCGCGCAGACGCAGGGCCGGGTGGCGCAGCCGCAGGGTAAAGTAGCGACTGTCGCCCCAGGCCGGCACAGTGGGGTCGAGCGGGTGGGCTTCGGTTTCGATTTCGTAGCCCAGGGGAGCAAAAAGGCGTTGGAGCTGGCTGGCGTTGGCAGCGGGCAGGGCGGCTACGGTCGCTTCGAGAGGCAAAAGCGTGTCGGGCAGGTCGGGGCGGTCTTTGCAGGTGCCATTCATGGCCGTGTTGAAGGCTTTGACCAACGCCGTGCTCATAAAGGACGAGGCCGCGTAGGGCCGGTCGTTCACGTATTGCTCCAGGGCAAAATCCTCGCCAGCCGGGCCGCGGTGGTTGCGCACCAGCGCCACGGGGTCGATATCGAGCAGCAAAGCGGCCGTGCAGCGCTCCGCGGTGGCTTCGGGGTAGAAGATGTGGGCCTGCCCGTAGGCTATGTCCACCGACTGCAGGCGCGCCGGATTCTTGTGCAGCAAATAGCCCAGATCGGTGGCGGGCTGGTGGGTCGTGGTAATGGTGAGTAGCATAAGGAGAAGCTAAACCGGCAAAAAAGCCCCCCAAGATAGTCGGGTTCGGGAGGCCCGCACCCCAGCGGCCTGTATTCCGCCCAAAAAAGCCACCCAGCCTCCCTGCGGGTCGCAATTTCATAACCTCGCCGTCACAGCTTGATAACCGGCTCTTTACACGACGGTAACATGCCCCCGATACTTTTGGGCATTCTTAGTGCGCAACCTCTTCCCCTACCTAACTATTTGTTTATGAACAACATTACCCTCTCGACGCGCCTTTCTGCCTTGGCTCTGGGCGCCGCGCTGACCAGCTGCGAAACCGACAAAGGCAACCAGCCGAGCATTCCGGTTAACAAGGCCGTGAAGCTGGAAAACCATTCGGTAACGCCGGCCCTCATCAAGCCCTTATCAGGCTTCGACAACCTCAAAATCTACTCCCTCATCAGCTCTGACGACGTGCTGCCCGCCTCGCCCGAGTTTATGTTCGGCGGCTCGGCCGACGGCGCGGGCCTGCTCCGCAACCCCGACGGCAACGGCTTCACCATGCTCGTCAACCACGAGGACAACCTGTCCATCTCGCGGGTGCAGTTCGATAACAGCTTCAAGCCCGTAAGCGGCGAGTACGTGCTCAACTCCGACGGCGGCCGGTGGCGCCTGTGCTCGGCCACGCTCGTAACGCCCAAAGAGCACGGCTTCGGTCCGGTGTTCCTGAGCGCGGGCGAGAGTGATGTAAACGCCCAAACCCATCTGATTGACCCATTTGCGCCCAACAATACCCAGGGCATGGCCAAAGGCATTCGGGGCCTGGGCTACTGGAGCGCCGAAAATGCGGTGCCGCTGCCCAAGTCGGCTTACCCCGGCAAAACGGTGGTGCTGACCGGTGAAGACGCTTCCGACGCCACTGGGGGGCAATTGGCGCTCTACCTGAGCAACGCGGTGGGCGACCTCGACGGTGGTCAGCAGTACATGCTCCGCCGCACCGACCTCAACCAGAAGGAAACCGAGATCAAAGTGGGCCAGAAGTATCCCATCGAGTTTGCCCTGATTCCCGACCATAAGAACCTGACCGGCAACCAGATGCAAGCCCAGGTTGACCCGCTGAAAGCCATCAAGTTTGGTCGCGTAGAGGATATTGACTACCGCAAGGGCCACGAAAACAACGGCCAGGGCAACCGCGCCAACGGCCGCGAAATCTACTTCAACGTGACCGGCCAGGCCGCTTCCGGCGCCAACGCCGACAACTCACGGACCGTGTGGGGCCGCGTGTACCGCCTCGTGCTCGATGAGAAAAACCCGCTGAAAGGCACTCTGGAAGTAATTCTGGACGGCGACGACCGCACGGGTATCGCCGGCGAGTTTCAGAACCCTGACAACATCTGCGTAACCGAAAACTACGTGTATGTGCAGGAAGACTCCAACGGCTACGGCCCCGAAACCCACGACGCCTATATCTATCAGTACGCCATTAATGGGGGCGGGCTGAAGAAAGTACTAGAGCTGGATCACCGCCGCACCGAGGCCGACGCCGCCAAATACAACGTCGGCAGCGGTGCCGCCCGCAAAGGCAGCTGGGAGTACGGCGCCATGCTCGACGTGTCCGACGACCTGGGCATCCCGAACACGTTCGTAGTCTGCATTCAGCCCCACAGCTGGACCGGCCAGAAGTACCGCGATGGTGGTGCCAAGCCGAACAACGGCAACAGCCAAGCCAGCCAGTTAGTGGTGATTAGCGGCTTGCCCCGCTAACGACGAAATGCATGCAGAAAGCCTCGTCTAACTCAAGACGAGGCTTTCTCATTTGTATAAAACACATGTTTACTCATTTGTTTATTAATTGATAATCAGATGCTAAGAATCTTATTCTGGATTGCAGCGGGTTTGTTTGCTCTGGCTTTACTTGGCCCCATAGCCTGCCAGCGGCCCGAGGCTAACGTTGCTCAAAAGGGCGCAGCTCGCCCCACCGATCAGGTGCTGGCCACCTACCATCAGAACCTGATCTTGCTCGATTCGGCGCTGGTGCGACTGCAAAAAAGCGTGGCAACCAAGACCCCGTTATCCGCCCAGCGGCGGGCGTTTCGGCAGGCGCGGCAACGCTATAAGCAGGTGGAATTTTTAGCTGAATATTACCAGGCTTCCTTAGCGAAGCTGCTCAATGGGCCGGCCATTATTGAAGTAGCCGACTACGACCAGGAGCAGCGCCAGATTATGCCCGAGGGCTTGCAGGTAATCGAAACCTACTTCTACCCCGAAGCTTACGCCCCCGCTCAACACGCCGAGCTACTCAACCAGCTGGCCCTCACGCGCAGCTCCCTGCGCGGCCTGCGCAACTCGGCCGATATTCTGGTGCTCACCGACCGGCACGTGTTCGACGCCCTGCGCCTGGGCGTGTTCCGGGTCGTGACGCTCGGCCTGCCGGGCTTCGATACGCCTGCCTCTCCCGAAGCGGCAGTACCCGAGGCCATAGCCAGCTTACAGGCCCTGCATGCCGCTTTGACCGCCTACGAGCCCGCCCTACGCACTCGCGACGCGTCCCTGGCTGAGCGCCTTGATAAAACCTTGACTACCAGCATAAATAACTTAAAAAGCGCACCCAAAGCCAATTTCGACCAGCTCGCTTTTTTAACCAAATACGCCAATCCTTTATCGCAGCAGCTACGGCAGGCGCAGTTGGCCTTAGGCATCCCAGAGTTTACGGAAGCGCGCGCATTGCGGGCCAGCGCCGCCACGCTGTTTGACTCGGCCGCTTTCAACGCCGATTATTTTGCCCCCCAGAGTGATGCGCGCACTACGCCGACGCAGGTGGCGCTGGGCCAGCATTTGTTTTTTGATCCGGTGTTGTCGGGTAATGGTGGTCGGAGCTGCGCTTCCTGCCACCAGCCCGCCCGCGGCTTTGCCGAAAACCGCGCCCGCAGCGTGGCCTTTGCCGGTAAAGGCACGGTCAGCCGCAACGCTCCTACCCTGCTGAACGCAGCTCTACAGCGCACTCAATACCATGATGGCCGCCTCACCTACCTCGAAGACCAGGCTGCCGACGTACTGGCCAACCCTACGGAAATGCACGGCTCCCTGGCCCGCGCCGCCGCGTTGTTGCGCCAAAGCCCGGCGTATCAGGTGGCGTTTGCCCGCGCTTTTGACGCTCCAGACGCCACCGAGGCTACCATTACCGAAACCCAAGTGCAGCAGGCGCTAGCTAGCTACGTTCGTTCTCTGGTGCGCCTCAACTCGCCCTTCGACCGCTACGTGCGCGGCGAAACGGCCGTGTTGGATGCGGCGGCCCAGCGCGGCTTCAACGTGTACATGGGCAAAGGCAAATGCGGCACTTGTCACTTCATGCCTCTCTTTAACGGCAACGTAGCGCCCACCTTCGAGCGCACCGAAACCGAGATTCTGGGCGTGCCCGCCCAAGCCAGCCTCCACCCCAAAACTATAGACCCCGATCCGGGCAAATTTCGCCTGCAAGGTATTGAGTGGCAGCGCCACGCCTTCAAAACGCCCACCCTGCGCAACGTCGCCCTCACCGCGCCCTACATGCACAACGGCGCCTACCAGACCTTGGAAGAAGTAATCGAGTTCTACGACCAAGGCGGCGGGGCGGGTCTGGGCCTCGACGTGCCCAACCAAACCTTGCCTCCCGATAAGCTCAACCTCACCAAAGCCGAGAAAAGCGACCTGCTAGCCTTCCTCCGCGCCCTCACCGATACCACCAACACCCAAAAAGCCCCCCAGCGCCTCCCGGACTTTCCCGCAGGTATGGCTCAAGTGAATAAGCGAGTTGTGGGGGGCGAATATTAGGGTTAGAGGCGTTTGTAGAATAAAACTAATACATGAACAGGCGGTCATGCAGAAGGAAGCATCTCGCGTAGAATCGTTGGAGGACTAATATCTATTTAAGAGACCGTTATGCTGAGCTTACCGAAGCATCTCTACTGGTTAGTAATCAAATAAAGCGGGAGAGATGCTTCGGCAAGCCCAGCATGACCGCCTTTAGTCACTCAAACATCAGCACGCGAGATGCTTCGCGCTGCGCTGCATGACGTTCTAGAAGTGTAGGTGTATCAGGTATTTTCTTACACTTACACCACATCACCCCCTAGCAGCCCCGCGTACCAATGGCCTGAGTCTTTCACGGTGCGCTCTTGGGTATCGTAGTCCACGCGGACTAGGCCGAAGCGTTGGTGGTAGCCCTCGGCCCATTCGAAATTATCGGTGAACGACCAGGCGAAATATCCATCCACCGGCACACCTTCGCGCTGGGCGCGAAGCACTTGGCCTATGCAGGCGCGCAGGTAGGCTTGGCGGGCCACGTCGGGCACGCGGCCGTCGATGAACTCATCGGGGAAGGCGGCGCCATTTTCTGTTACGAGCAGGCGGGGGGCATCTTTATAGCTACTGAACTGCTTGAGCATGTGATAGATGCTCTCCGGGTACACTTCCCAGCCCATAGTAGTATGAGATACGCCGCGCTCGGCAGCACCCACTAATTTAGCCCATACCAACGGTATATAAGGCGAATGGCGCACCACTTCGCGGGTGTAGTTCTGCACACCCCAGAAGTCGAAGGTGAAGGGCAGGCGCTCCTCATCCCCAGGTTTTATGTAGCGGTTGAGCCAGTCGAGCACCGGTGCTTCGGCCACCGGATAGCCTAGGCCCAGAGTTGGCTCCACAAACAGACGGTTGAGGATGGCGTTGGCGCGAGCCGTGGCGCGCTGGTCGCGAATTAAATGAGGGCGCCAGGGCGTGAGGTGAGAGCAGGAGAACGTGGTGCCGATCTGGGCGGTGGCCGGCAGCGCAGCGCGCAGGGCCCGCCCACCTTCGGCCTGAGCTAAGGCAGCGTGGTGAGTGCTCGATAAAAAGCCCCCCAGCCCCCGCCGGCCGGGCGCGTGAATGCCGATCATATGGCCCGCGCCCGTAAATACCATCGGCTCGTTGAGCACCATCCAGTGCTGCACTCGGTCGCCGAGGCGAGCGGCTACGTGTTGGGCATACTCGGCAAACCAGCCCACGATGCTACGGTTGGTCCAGCCGCCGCGCTGCTGCAGGGCGGCGGGTAAATCCCAGTGGTAGAGCGTGGGCCAGGGCGTAATGCCGCGTTCCAGGCAGCCATCCACCAGTCGGTCGTAAAAATCTAGTCCTTTGGCATTTACTACCCCAATACCGTTCGGCAATACCCGCGACCAGGCCACCGAAAAGCGGAAGTTGGGGATGTGCAGCTGCTGCATCAAATTCAGATCGGTGGGCCAGCGGTGGTAAAAATCGGTAGCTACCTGGGCATGGCTGTTGCCCCTGATTTTCCGGGGGCGGCGCACAAATTCATCCCAGATGCTGGGCCCTTTGCCATCGGCGTTCCAGGCGCCTTCGGTCTGGTAAGCCGCCGCCGCCACACCCCACCGGAAATCAGGACCAAAATCGGTGCTAGTATAGGTCTGAGGGGTAGTTGAGGGGAAGAAAGCGGCGGGCAGGGCGGCGGCAAATTCAGGCATTCAGGTAGTAACTAAGGGAAGCAGGCACCGGCGCTCGAATCAGGAGAAGTGGGTGCCCTGATCTGCTTATTTTTGGCTACGCATACGCGTAACCGAGGCCGGAAGGTCAATACGCAGCAATCGGTGAAAAGCAACTTTCATCGTTACCGGAAAGTTTTCTGTACGTCATAGCTTACATTATTCGGTGGCGCGTGGCTGCTAAAACGCAACGATTAATGAGGCTTACAGTCACAAAAAAGCTCCTCGGTTGGCATAAAAACAGCGCACTCGCTTATCTTCTATGAGTTAAAGTCGCAGATTTGGGTTGAGTTTTACGAGTGAATATGAAAGGTAAAGTCGGCCGTTTACTCGCCATTTAACTTGCCAGCCATGCAGAAGAATTTCCTTTTAGGAATTATAGGGCTTAGCCTGCTGGTATTTGTCGCGGCATTTGCCATTGGTCGCATCCAACGGGCCACTCCTGCCTTCACTCCGCTACCAGCCAGCCGGGGAGGTAGCGCACGCAAGCCCGAATCGGCGGCGGTGCTAGCCCGGCGGGCCAGAATGCAGGATTCGGTGGCCGCTGCCATGCTTGCGCAGAGCACGGCCGCCAACGCCCCTGAGTTGGAAGCCACCGCCGAGTCGGAGCCGGCCGAGGAGCCAATTTTGCCCCCCAAGGCCCCCGCTCCTCCCAAGCCTTCCCCAGCGGAACTGGCGGCCGCCCGGCAGCGAGCCGCCGAAAACCGAATAGCCATTGCCGCGCGGCGCGCCCACGCCGACCAGCTACCCGACGAGTTCAAGAAATATTACGCCCAGGAGTTGCCCGAAGACGCTATTTCGGATGAACTGAACGTGCGGGCCCGCGTTTCGGGTGCTCAGGCCGAGAACATTACCCTTTCCTCCGCGGCCTTCAATGAAGACAACAAGGATTTCGTGCTTGAGCAGGTGCGCAGCGAGCTGACAGAGCTAGGCTTCAAGCAGGTTTCCATCACAAACGGCAAAGGCTTCACCAGCAAAACCCGCTTCTAAAAGCCAGGCAGTAAGCTAGCGCTAACGCTTGAAGTACACGGTGAAGGTAGAGCCGACGCCCACCTCGCTTTCCACCTCAATTTTGCCCCCCGCATTCTCCACCATCTTCTTGACCATGTACAAGCCCACGCCCGAGCCTTCCACGTGCGTGTGGAGGCGCTGAAACATCTGAAACAGCTCTCGGTCACGCGTCAAATCGATACCCAGGCCGTTATCCTGAACTTTCAGCACCACGTATTTATCCTCTGTGCTGCAGTGCAGGCTTACCTGCGCCGGACGGTTGGGGTGACGGTACTTGAGAGCGTTGCTCAACAGATTATAGACGACGGAGCGCAGATTTTTCTCCGAAAAAGCAACAGCCGGACAGCTCATCACATCCACCTTCAGCTGGGCACCGGATTCCTGAAGCAAAGGAGCCAGATCCAGACGCACATCTTCGACAACCTCCGCCAGCATCACCTGACTAGCGGCTTGGCCATGCTCCTTTTGCAGCTTCGAGACGTCGGTCAGGTGATTAATGGTGGATTTGAACCGATCCACGGCACTCTGCATCAGCTCCAGAATGTAGGCAACTTCGCCAGACCGATCTTTCGGGGGTAGCTCTCCCGCTAGCACCTGTACCAAGCCCTCAATATTGGTAATCGGCGCTTTCAAGTCGTGGGAGGCCGTATAAATGAAATTGTCCAGGTCTACATTGGTGCGTGTGAGCTGGTCGTTGGCGGTTCGCAGCTCCGCGTTCAAAGCCTGAGCCTCATCGCGGGAGGTGCGCAGCTTTTTGGTCAGACGCTGTAGCGCCAGCTCAGCCAGCTTCTGCTCGTGCACATCGATCACCGTGCCTACCATGCCCTCAAACTCGCCGGCTTCATTAAAGTGGGGTAAACCGCTGTCGGTTACCCAGCGATATACGCCGTCGTGGCGTCGCAGCCGGAAAAGCTTATGATAGAACGCGCGGCGGGAGTTGGCCTCTACAAAGGCTGCTCCTGCGGCAGCGGCATCGTCGGGGTGAATGGCGCTTACCCAGCCCATGCCCAGAGCCTCGGCTGTGGTTTGGCCGGTGAAGGTATACCAGGGCTGATTTAGGTAGGTGCAATACCCTTCCCGATCGGTTACCCACAGCATAGCCGGCGCATTGTCAGCCATCAAACGGAAGGACTCTTCCCGCGCTTCTACCACGCGCCGGGCCTGTACCTGCGCCGTGACGTCCTGAACAAAAACGAATACCCCATCAATAGCACCCTGCTCATTTCGCCGGCCCTGATAAGTGAAGCTCCAATACGTTTCCTCCATCACGCCATCCTCGTGCCGGGTCAGCAGCAGGGGCAATTCGTGCGCCACATAGCTTTTTCCTGTCTGATATACTTGGCTCAGCAGATCAGGGACAGGCGAATCGATTAGCTCTGGCACGGCCTCAAGCAAGGGTTTGCCAAGCAGTTCCCGCCCGGGAAAGATTTGCTGGTAAGCAGGGTTAACCAGCTGAAACACCATCTTAGGCCCATCGATGATGACAATGGGCGTAGGCGCTTGCATAAATAGCTTATCCAGCTGCTGCTGCTGGGCCTCGCGTCGCTGGCGCGCCAGTACCTGGTCGGCTACATTGTAGGCGAAGGTGGAAATGCCCACAATCTCGCCGTTTTCGCGGTAAGCCTGGTAGGTGAAGGTGAAGTACATCTGCTTGGGCGGGCGGCCATCCGGCTGAGCAATCAGCAAGGGCAACTCTTCACCGTAGTACGTTTCTCCCGTCTGGTAAACGTTATCCAGCAAGTCTACAACGCCCGCCTCTACGGTTTCAGGCAATGCCTCAGCTACGGAGAGGCCCAGCAGCTGACGGTCGGGAAAGAAAGCCTGATAGGCCGCGTTGACATACTCGTAGCGATGTTCGGGGCCGCGCTGAATGCAGATGGGCGCCGGAGTGTGCTCGAATATCTGGTAGATGGTTTTGCTGGCCTGCGCCTGGCGCTCAGCAGCGGCCAGCAGTTCTGCCTGAAGCCTTTCGGTCTGCTGGCGGGCGCGAAACTGCTCCGTCACCTCAAAGGCAAACACGAGCACCCCGTCGATCTGCCCGCGCTCGTTGCGGCGGGCCTGCTGAATGTAATTAAAATAACGGTCTTCCAGTACCCCATCAGGCCGAGCAACGGGCACCAAGATACCCAGTTCTTCGTGGGTTATTCCGGTCTGATAGATTTGGCGAAACACTTCCACCGACGAGTGGTTGGCCAACTCAGGCACCGCCTCTACGAAGGGCAATCCTAGCAGTTGCCGGCCCGGCAACAGGCGCTGGTAGCCAGGGTTTACCAGTTCGAAGACAAAGTCGGGGCCCGTAAGGATACAGATGGCCGCAGGTGCTTCCATGAACAGGCGCTGCAGTTGCTGTCCTTGTCGTTCGACCTCGGCTTGGGCCTGGGCCACGTCAATGCGGGTGCGGGGCTGATCGGGCGTATCAGTTAGGCTCACCAGTAAGCTCTGGCCCGAGCGGCGGGCGGCTAGGCGGTAGTAGTTCTGGTAGCCATCGGCTTGGTACTGCACATCGTGCTGCCCAGGCTCCCCAGACTCGAATGCATTGAGGTGAAAGGCAAACGTGCCGTATGCTTTACTCCGCGGCCACTGCTGCAAGTGCGTCACCGCGGGCTGCTCAGGCAGGCCCAGCATACGCTGAGCCGTGGGATTCACGTAAGCAAAAGCGAAATCAATAATGCCGCCGCTGCCGTCCGGGTCGTGTACCGGACGATAAATAATCAGCCCAGTGAGCGATACTTCAAGCACGCCCCGTAGCAACTCGTCCAGCGGCTGCAGGTCATGAAGGCCAGGCAATGGAGAGCTTGGGGCAGCGGCAGAATGAGACATTATGGGCAGGGGAAACAAAGTCACCGGGCATTGTTTCCGGCACAGACAGAAGAGTTCGAAAAGCTAAGATACTAGGGCAATTAGGAGCATTAACCAAAAAAGCACTCAGACTTCCCGGCTTAATGCAGGGGCTGAGTGCTTTTGCAGGCTTGTGAACTACTATTATTTTGATAATCAGTTTGTTAATTTATTTAGGCTTTGCCGTCGAGCTTTCATTTTGCCCCCCAGCGCTTACTTCAGGTGCTCGCGTAGCAGCTTGTCCAGCACGGCGGCGGTTTCATCGGGGTAGTTTACCGGGATGGGCTTGCCAAACTGCAGCCATTGGTCGAGGCTATCGAGGTGCTTATCCTTGAGCCCTTTCACTACGGGCACACCCATTTTGGCCAGCGCAGCGGCGTTGCAAGCCTGCTCATACTGATTTTTCATGGGCACCACGGCCAGTTTTTTACCCAGGAACAGAGCCTCAGCAGGCGTCTCAAAGCCGGCCCCGCACAGCACGCCGGCGCTGCGGGCAAGGCTATCCGTAAAGGCCGCGCCGCTCACGGGGCGTACGCGCACATTGCCATACTCCGCCTCCTTCTGACTATGCTTGCTGAACACTTCCCAGCGCGTGGTGCGACTGAGGTAGCGCAGGCGCTGCACCAGCGTTGCCTCGTCGTAGGCCGGCAGGTACACTGTGTAGTGCTCCTCGTTGGTGGGTGTTAAGGCACGTACTTGCCCCCGGATAACGGGCGTGTGCGTGCCCGCATCGTAGCGCTCAAAGTGAAAGCCGTAGTGGGCCGTAGCGGGGGCGTAGTGGCGCAGCACCGTGCGGCCTACTACGTCGGGGCGCTTAGGCCGGGGGGCATTTTTGGTGAGCACCGCGCTCTGGTGGCTCAGCGCGATGCACGGCACGTGGCGCAGCCGGCAGGCCCACGCCGACACGGGCTCAAAGTCATTGATAACCAGATCATACTGCTCCACGGGCAGCTGCCGCATTTCGCGCACGAACGCGGGAGCGTTTACTTGTCCAAAGGTTTTGGTAAAGCTGATGCCGCCACTTTTGCCAAACACGAACCCCATCCCGTGAAACTGATACTGCACCGGAAAAGGCAACGCCAGGTCGGCGGGCGGACCGCTCACGAGCACATCGAGGTGGGAGGCGCGCTCTTGGAGCAGCGGAATAATATCGCGGGCCCGACTCAGGTGGCCGTTGCCAGTGCCTTGAATGGCGTAGAGAATACGTGGCAAGAGAAAGGGATTAAACGTGAAATAGATAAGTAACAGACGAGGTAGCAAGCTCCGTGCTATTTCGGCATTTATCCGGGTTAAGTGTAAATCAGGCTGTGTAAAAGGAGCTTGCAGGCAGCGGACACCCGTGTAAACGGACGCGGCTGCGCTGTTATCACAGGAGCAGGCATACGCCAAGGTTGGTTTATCCGCCGCAAAAATTGAGGCGGCCTATGACGCCGAGATTACGCAAGTATTATGGGTTTGTCACGCTTTTTGCTGTGGCGCCGATGCCCCACTAAGCTTCCACTTTGCGCAGGCTACTCTCCCACTTTTACTGCGCTACCGCGCAGCCTTATTTTCATTCCTTTACTATCTCCATGAAAAAACTTCTCCTCCTCTGCTGCCTGGTATCTTCTTTTGCTGCTACAGCTCAAAAAAGCCAAAAGAATAAGGAAAAAGAGGAGCGCAAGCAGCGCTACATGCTTCCTCAAAAGGATAAAGACTGCGCTTATATCTCCAATGTAACCAAGAACACTGGCGAAGACTCCGAAGCCAACGGCACCGCCACGCGCCTCGCCTACCGCCCCTACGAGGAGTTGCTGACCGAAATTAATGCCCTGCGGAAAATGAATAACTGGGCCGACACGACGTATCAACGCCGTTTTAATAGCTTGCCTGCCGGCGGCAACTTAGTGGTAACCATGTATCGCCGTGGTGCCCAGAACGCCGACCCGAGCCTGTTGACCATCACGGCCAAGAATAAAGCAGGAGAAGAAGTGTTTAATAAAACTCCAGCGGCGGGCTCCGGCCGCTTCTGGAACCGCGACCTTTACAAAAGCGAACGGACTATTCCATTTGTTAAAACTGAAACTCCGCAGCCCCTCACCGTCATCATCACCGATTCCAAGCTCCAGCAGAACTTCGAATACGTGGTAGACCCACAGGGTTAATTCATTCCTTCGGCTTACGTAGCCTAGCCCACTGCACGGCTATCAGCGTTTTAGCATCCTGGATGGGCTCCCGAAGCAGATCGTCCCAGCTAAACTCTTCCACATTCAGCTTTTCGCCCTCGCCGGCCTCACCGCCGCCGAGGGCTATTTTTTCGCTTACCTCAGCATAATAGATCGTTATGCGCTCCGCATTGGCCCCGGCGAGGGGTAGATCTGGATGATTAATTCTAAATGATCAACTTTGTACCCTAATTCTTCTTTTATCTCACGACGCAGCGCCTCTTCCGGACTCTCACCTTCCTTGTCAAGCATGCCGGCCGGAATCTCTAATACGTCGGCTTCTGCTCCTACTCGGAACTGACGGACCAGTAAATAGCGTTGGCGCTTAGTATCCAGTACCAAGGCCGCTACGGCCTCACCGGGCTCGAACCGGATGCGTTGGTACTCCTCGGAGCCATCCTGCACCGTGAGTTGACTAAGTTTGTAAAAGCCTTTATAGAGGATTTTCCGGTCCTTTATGTTCATAGGTCGTAAGCTTGGCGTGTAAACGTTGGATTTTATCGGAAATAACTAAGCCAGGCGCGGCGTCTGGTTCTGGTTATACGTTCAACCGCCGCAATCCGCTTACGCTCCCGGCACCGCCGGGGGCTTTTTTCTCTTTTTCGACCGGTTCTAAGCCGCGTTTTTGTCGGCTGCCGCCTACCGTATTCGTTAGGGGTGGCTCCTTTTATCTTTTTCAATGTCATTCGACGAACTCAATCTGATTGATCCTATCCTCCGTGCCTTGCACGAAGAAGGTTACACTACGCCCACCCCTATTCAGCAGCAAGCCATTCCGCAGGTGCTGGAAGGTCATGATTTGTTGGGCGTTGCCCAAACGGGCACTGGCAAAACCGCCGCCTTTACCGTTCCGATTCTTCAAATTCTAACCCAGACGGCCAAAGTAGCGCACGTCTCGCACTCGCGCATTCGCTGCCTAGTGCTCACGCCAACCCGCGAGCTGGCCATCCAGATTGGCGAAAGCTTTGCTGCTTACGGCCGCCACTTGCCGCTACGTCATACCGTTATTTTCGGGGCGTGGGCCAATTGCCCCAAACCAACGCGCTGCGTCGCGGCGTGGAAGTTCTCATCGCTACCCCTGGGCGTTTGCTCGACCTAATGAACCAGGGATTTGTTGACCTGCGCCACGTGGAAGTATTTGTGCTTGATGAGGCCGACCGCATGCTGGACATGGGCTTTATCAACGATATCAAGCGCCTGCTGCCTAAGCTGCCCACCGCGCGCCAGACCCTGTTCTTCTCGGCTACCATGCCCGGCCCCATTCAGGAGCTGGCCAGCACGATTCTGAAGCCTAACCCGGTGAAAGTGGCCGTTACGCCCGTATCCAGCACGGCCGATACGGTTTCGCAAGCCGTGTACATGGTCGATAAGCACGACAAAGCCGATTTGCTGGAGCATTTGCTCTCTGATAAAAACATTCGGCGGGTCCTCGTGTTTACGCGCACCAAGCACGGCGCTGATAAAGTGGTAAAAACGTTGGTGAAGGCCGACATTGCCGCCGAAGCCATTCACGGTAATAAGTCGCAAAATCACCGGCAGCGGGCTTTATCTAACTTCAAAGCTGGCAGCATCCGCGTGCTAGTCGCCACCGACATTGCCGCCCGCGGCATCGACGTAGACGAGCTGACGCACGTAATTAACTACGAAATCCCGAATGAGCCCGAGACTTATGTGCATCGCATCGGTCGCACAGGCCGCGCCGGAGCCAACGGTATCGCTCTTTCCTTCTGCGAAGACGAAGAACGCGCTTACCTCCAGGATATTCAAAAGCTGATTCGTCGGCAGATTGACGTAGCAACGCACCCATATCGGTCTACAGCCATTGCGCCGGTGCTGCTAAACGGTCGCGAATCCATTCCGCGCCCGAAAGGTCCAGCGGGTCGCCCAGCGCGGCCTGGCCGCGACGGTGGCGGCGGTGCTCGTCCAGCCCGCGCGGGCGCTGAGTCAACTAGCCGTGGTGGTCAAGGCCGCCCAGCCGCTGGCCCGCGCTCTTCTTCGCCCCGGCCCGCCGGTGGCGAGCGCACGAGTAGTGGTGGTAGCACTGGGGGACAAAATCGTCGTCGCTACGGCAGCAATGGCAATGGCCGGTAACTCCTAAATAGCCTAACCCAAAGCGGGGCCGACGATAAGTTGGTTCCGCTTTTTTTGTGAAACAAAACGGTGTTCTTTAGCCTTATAGCATCGGAAGTCGTTTAGTATTTGTCTCAAATCGATCAACCATTTTATGGCTAAGAGCACTCTTCCCGTTATTCAGGCCCTGCGCGATACGGCCCAGCGCCTCGCTACTCAGGCTCCTTATCAATGGGGCCACATGGGTAGTTGCAACTGCGGCCATCTTGCCCAGACTGTTACTCGTCTTACCAAAGCCGAGATTCACGCCCGCGCCATGCAGCGCTACGGCGACTGGGAGCGTCAACTCATCGACTACTGTCCCACCAGCGGCCTGCCTATCGATCAAACAATTGATGAGATGCTGGCGCTAGGCTTCTCCCGTCAAGACCTGACGCACCTCGAACGTCTCGCCGACCCTGATATTCGGGCGGCTATTCCCTTTGAGCGCCGCAACGCCCTTCGCCACAACCAGCGCGACGACGTGGTACTTTATCTGCGCACTTGGGCAGACTTGCTGGAGAATTCTTTACTAGCCAGTATTAGCCTCCCCAATTTTG
This sequence comes from Hymenobacter radiodurans, assembly GCF_004355185.1. Lineage (NCBI taxonomy): Bacteria > Pseudomonadati > Bacteroidota > Cytophagia > Cytophagales > Hymenobacteraceae > Hymenobacter > Hymenobacter radiodurans. The sequence continues at coordinate 1,905,174 of NZ_CP037922.1, read as the reverse complement.
CCCCCCAACCAACTTCAGTTCCAATCACGGAGCAACTGACAACGGAGTTGGTCAACTGATAGCGAAACTACTTTTCGAAGGCAAACTGCCTAGGCATACAGAAGCCCCACCTGACTTACGTCGGGTGGGGCTTCTACTTTATATCCTGAGTCTTTCTACTTCACTAATTGAGGCACTACGTCGAGTGCCTGCGTTCAATCAATTATTGCTATTGCTGAATGGAAGGTTCGCTGCTCTGTGCTTTGCGATAATTCTCAGCACGGTGAGAACGCTTGTAGGCCGCATCAGCATTGGGATCTTCCTCCGCGTTTGGAGGAACTGAGCAGGAAGTCGTCGTAAGGAGCGAGGTGCAGAAAGCAAACAGCAGAAGCAGACGGAATTTTTTCATGGTCCAAAGGTAAGCACCCCCGTTAAAACTCCCAACTGCTGCGCTAAACGAAAAAGCAGCTTTGGGAACGCAACAAGTTATTATGACCAATTCCGTCTACCAAGAGACGTAGCAACGCACTCACTCAGTCGCTTTCGCCAGATAACATTTGAAAACTAATCCTAAAGCTCCACCATTCAAAGACCAACAAAAAAGCCATGCAGGCAAGCGTGATAGGTGGCTGTACTATGCTTGCAAAGTTGGGGCAGATTTAAGGACTAGTACTAAAGCCTTTAGCGCCCAACAACCCTTCTGTTACTTTCACTTTTAACATGAATTAACCATGTCAAAAGGCTTAGTAATCTCTTAAAAGCAGAGCAGCAATGACAACCAATTAATCATAGCTTGTCTTTTGCAATCAAGCAATAAACCTACAGCCCCTAAAACAGCACGTATATGCTACTAGCATTGCTTTGATCAAATCAGTTTAAACATCTGATTATTCGATCTATATACATTTAATATTCACAAAACAATATCTATATCATACTGCTGTTTTCAACTATAATTATCCTTATTACTACAGGTATCATTAATAGGCATATCCTATAGATATAACACCTTTTGCGCGCTGCCAAAAAACACATAAAAACAGGTTTGGCTAGATTGTACTTCGGGTGGTATAAAAGGCTGCGTACCTGTTATACAGCATTTCGAATAGTTGCTTCTTTTATAGCCAAAAAGCAGGGCGATATACGTATCCGAAAGCGTCTAATTCTCGCGCTTTTAGATACGTATACGACAGGACTTAGGTAAGTAGTTTGACTAGCTTAAGCAGGCAACAGCATTACCCTAACTGGGCATTTCCGGCTGGTATGCAGAAAAGGTGCCATCATGATAAAAGATCACGATACGACGAATCGTTTTGCCCGGCTCCGCAAAAGCAGACAACAAATCGGGGGAAGCAGGCACCGGGGCAGTAGGGGCCTGGGGGGCATTTTGCGGAGCAGCAACAGCCACTGATGAAGGAAGTGTAGGCTGGGCAGCTACGACAGGCGGAGCTGGCCGAGGTGCCTCCAGACTTTCGGCTGCAGTAGCGGCGTTTACTGGAGCCATCGGGGCAGTTGCGGCTGCTACCGCCGGCGCAGACGGGGTGGCCGTAGCAGCGGTTCCAGTAGCTTCTACGGCACGTGCTGCCGTGCGTTTAGGGCGCTGATTAGAAGCCGTAGTCCCTGGGCTTGCTTGTGTTACGGCGCTTTCTGGGGCGGCTGGAACTGCGGAAGCAGGTTGAGAAGCTACGGAAGCCAGCATGGGGCCTTGTCCACTCAGAAGCCACGGCAGTGATATGTCTGGAAAGGCTGCAATTATTTTCTGAACAACCTCAAGGCTCGGCTTATTACGCCCACTAAGCACATGGCTGATAATCGGCCGGGCCAATCCCAACGCATCGGCAAATTGAGTCGGGCTCAACTGTCGGGTCTGTATTATCTGCCGAATGCGCTCAACCATGGTATGTGCTGTACTAATGCTTTACAAATGTACGAGTATCTAGGAATCGCGGACGCATCAAACCTCTAGTTACATTTATAAATTGTCTATGCACATCGCGTTACGTATGTTAACATCAATAAACTATGTCTTAGCAGTTCACAAATGTCAATTGTAAACTTATTTATCATTCCCCGAATATTGGAGCCTGTGTTTGATATTCTCAACTCCTATTCTCTAGCATCTGGCACTAGATAAGAGGGGGCAAATTTTGAAATGTATGGCCAGCAAAAAGCCCCCACGACTTAGTGTTCGTGGGGGCTTTTTGCTGGCCTGCATTCCTATCTAACGCATCAGATAGGAATGCAGGCGAGGATATAATCCTTAGTTGAAGTACTGCTGAGCTAGCACCTTATCGTGGCCGTAGATGTCGTCGCGGAAATGAACACCTCCATCTTCGGCTACCCATGCTGTGAAGTATACCAGATACACGGGCAGCTTTTCATTCAGTGTTATGTATTTCTCTCTGCGAGCCTGAATGGTATCTACAATGGTTTCCCGGCTCCAGCCGGGCTTGTTGCGGAGCAGGTATTCGGCCAGCTTAATGGGCTCCTCTACCCGCACACAACCGTGACTGAAGCCGCGCTTGGTTTGGTTAAACAGCTCGTCGTTGGGCGTATCGTGGAGGTAGATATCGTCGGAGTTAGGGAAGATAAATTTGACCTCACCCAAGTCGTTTTTGGGACCCGGACGACGGCGTAGCGTGTACTTAAATGTCTTCTCGTTTACGTTCGTCCAGTCAATAGAGCTTGGATCTACGGGCACCGCTTTGGCGCCGTATCCCTTCACCACTTCCATATCCAGGTGGTCCAAGTAGCTCGGATCGTTGGCCAGTTTGGGAGCCAATTCTTTTTGGATGATGCTCATCGGCACGTTCCAGTAGGGCGACAACACCACGTATTCCAGCTTATCGCTGAACACCGGTGTGGCGTTTAACGCCTTGCCTACGATCACCCGCATATTGAACACTTCCTTGTTGTCCTCAATCACGTGGAGCTTGTAATCGGGAATATTAACCAGTAAATAATCTGGCTCAAATCTCTTCGGAATCCAGCGCCAGCGCTCCATGTTTAGCATGATCTGATCGATACGATCGGCCAGCGGCACGTTGAGCAGACGCAAGGTTTCGCCTCCAACCACACCGTCGGGCTTGAGACCATTTTGCGTTTGAAAGGCCTTCACAGCCTCCACCAACTCGCCTTCATAGACTGCGGCCGGACTCGTGTTTGTGGTTGATGTGGCAGCAGGGCCGTTGTTATTTACGGGCTGCACTGGGGTAGCCGTGGGCTCAGATTTGCCCCCCAGCAGACGCTGCCGCAACTGCGCAACGGCCGGCGATGAGCTTCCTGGTTTTAGCTTAGTGCCGGCCGGAATAGTTGGCCAGCCACCATTGCGCTGCAACGCCCGGTAGTCAGCCAACGCCTTTTTCAAAGCATTGTATTCCGGGTGCAGCGGCTCGAATTCGTAGTAAGGATAGGTACTCTCACGCTCCTGAAGAATCGTCATCAGGGCCTTGTGCAGCTTGATCTTGTTGCGCTTTACCCGCCAATCAATGTTCTTGACTTCGCGTGGACTTACCGTTCCCCGATAAAAATCGGAGGCCCAGTTGAAATACGTGCTTGATAAGGCCACATCAATTTCCTTTTCCAAGGCATTGCGCTTGGTCGAATCTGATTGCACCGCCTCCAAATCAGCGAAGAGCTTATCAAAATCCTTGATTTTGTAGTCTTTAGGATCTAAACCCTCGTCGGCGGCTTTTTCAAGCACCCCAAGCATTGTTTTGGCCTGCGGCACCAACTCGTGGTTGCGGAACCACCCTAAGCGGTAGTCCCGCTCCTTGTAAAACTTTTTACCCCACTCGATATGCTCCTTGAAAGCGGGCTCGGCGCTCATCTGTCGAATCACGTAAGTGCTATCGAGCTTAGGCTGCGGGCCGCCTGCTTTGGTAAGGGCACCGGGGAGCGCCTCCTTAATCTGATCCTTCTGATCTTGGCTGCATGAGGAAGACGTGGCGAGCACCGTAAGGCCCAGCAGCCAAACCATGAAGGTGGAGAGAAAAGAAAAGCGAAGGAGAGATTTCATATGTAAATAAAGAAGCGACAGAAACGCAGCCAAGACCAAGCAACCTCCTCAACAAAATCGAACCTAAGATAGGTCCTTGTTGGCGGCTTGGGCGTTCTACTGCATTCGGCCCCACGAAGTTTCCGCAGAGCTGAGAATACGCCTCGGGGGCAATATACACGTTTTGCTTCCACACTTGTATACTGCCTTTCGGCTCGTCGGTGAGGGTTTTGGCTACCTTTACTTTTCTGGCCTTCATTTTTGAGGAAAAGATTAAAACGTATTTTTTGGATTCTGCCAATGCCTACTTCCTCTGCTCCTACCTCCTTCTCAACCTCTGATCCTCACAGCTACGCCCGCCCTGCCGAAGCCCGGGTTCATTACCTGGCCCTTGAGTTAAGCGTAGACTTTACTGCGCAGATACTCGTGGGTCAGGCTACCTGGCAGTTTAGCAACCCCAGCGGTGCCACCGATATTTATCTGGATGCGCGCGACCTTCAAATAGAGTCTGTATGGCTCGATGGCCCGGATGGTGCTGCTACCACGTACGAACTGGGAGCCCCCGACGCGGTGCTTGGGCAGGCGCTCCGCGTAGCCATCATGCCGACGACTACGGCCATCACTATCCGATATCAGACCTCGCCCGAAGCTGCCGCTTTGCAATGGCTGCCGCCTGCTCAAACGGCGGGTCGGGAGCAGCCATTTCTGTTTACTCAGTCGCAGGCAATTCTGGCGCGCACTTGGCTCCCCTGCCAGGACTCGCCTGGTGTGCGCTTCACCTATGATGCGTGGGTGCGAGTGCCGACCCATCTACTGGCATTGATGAGCGCGGAGAATCCACAGGCGAAAGACCCGCAGGGCGAGTACCACTTTCGCATGACGCAGCCCATTCCCGCTTACCTAATGGCCTTGGCCGTAGGCGACCTGAGCTACGCGCCCATCAGTGCTCGCACTGGCATTTATGCCGAGCCTGTCACCTTGCCGGCAGCTGCCTCGGAATTCCGAGACCTAGAAAAAATGGTGGCTGCGGCTGAAGGCCTATATGGTCCCTATCGTTGGGAGCAATACGATTTGTTGGTTTTGCCCCCCAGCTTTCCATTTGGTGGAATGGAAAACCCGAGATTAACATTTGTAACACCTACTGTTATCACTGGGGATCGTAGTCTGACCAGCTTAATAGCACACGAGCTTGCGCATTCGTGGTCGGGCAACTTGGTTACAAATGCAACCTGGAATGATTTCTGGCTGAATGAAGGCTTTACGGTCTATTTTGAGCGCCGGATTATGGAGAAGCTATATGGCCCCACTTACGCCGACATGCTTCAGGTATTAGGCAATAGCTCGTTGCTTCATACCATAGAGGAAATTGGTCCCCAGAGTCCCGATACCCACCTCTATCTCAACCTTGCCGGCCGCGACCCGGATGATGGCCTCAATGATATAGCATATGAAAAAGGCGACTATCTACTCCTCACGCTAGAGAGCCTGATAGGTCGCCCCCGCCTCGATGCCTTTATTAAGGAGTACTTCGCGCAGCACAGTTTTCAGAGTATGGATACGGCTTCCTTCGTCGCCTACCTCCGCAACGAACTGCTGGATCGGGAGCCCGGCCTTGAAGAAAAGCTGCAGTTGAATGCCTGGATAAATGGACCTGGCATACCGAGCGTGGCCCCAGCCGTCACCTCGGAGCGCTTCGCGGCCGTTGATGCCGCGCGGCGCCAATGGCAACGAGGTACTTCGGCTGCCGACCTGGTAGTGTCGGAGTGGAGCACGCATGAGTGGGTACATTTTGTACAAGGCTTACCCGCCGATTTAACCGGGGGGCAAATTGCAGAATTAGATGCCGCCTTCCAGCTGACCAAATCCGGCAATGCCGAGATTCTGGCTGCTTGGCTCCCGGTTGCCTTAGCAGCCGGCCATCTGCCGGCCGAAGAAGCAACCCAACGCTTTTTGTTGCGGGTGGGCCGTCGCAAGTTTTTGACGCCTCTTTATAAAGCGCTCCTCACCCTCCCCGATGGGAAGGCCCGTGCCCAAGCCATCTACGCCCGCGCTCGGCCCACTTATCACGCCGTTGCTACCAGTACTTTTGATGCATTGCTGGGCCGCCCATCATAAATCCTGCTAAGAAAAAGGTCCAAAGTGAGAGGTTTGAGCTGCTGAGTTGTTAATTGGCTAACCCTCTGCCCTATTAATAGAGCTACATTGGGTCAGCCATGGCCCGAAGCTTGCTTGAATTTGAGCTGACTGCTCTGTTGTTTTTTGTGTTGAACTAGTCTAGAATGTTGGTATTGGAAAATCTAAAACCTCTCGGTAAACTGATTGCCATCGGTGGCAATGAAGATAAAGGGACTTACCCCAACCCGCGCACCAAGAAGAAGTATTACCTCAACTTCTTTGAGTTGGGTATTCTAAAACGGATTGTAACCGAATCAGGAAAAGCCGACCCGCGTATTGAGGTTATCACCACAGCTTCCATGATTCCGGAAGAGGTAGCACGCATTTATGTGGCGTCTTTTGCTATGCTCAACTGCCTCAACGTGGGGGTATTCGATATTCGGGTGCCCGAGGATACGGACCGCCCCGAGCACCTCGACCGCCTACGCGAGGCCGACATTATCATGTTTAGCGGAGGCAATCAATCCCGGCTTACCGAAATGTTCGGTAATACTGAGTTTCTGCGGGTTCTGACGGAGCGCTATCACCACCACGCCAATTTTATCATTGCTGGCACCAGCGCCGGGGCCATGGCGATGTCGAAGGTTATGATTCGGGGGGGCAGCGTGCCCGATGCTCTGATGAAGGGTGCCGTCAAAATTGGCGCTGGCCTGGGCTTAATGCCGAAAGTTATGATCGACTCGCACTTCGTGAAACGCGGCCGTTTCGGCCGGCTCATTGAGTGTGTAGCCCTATACCCCAAGCTAATTGGCATCGGGTTGGGTGAGGACACCGGCATACTTATCACAGAAGGCAATCTGATTGAAACCATCGGCTCCAACTTGGTTGTAATTATGGATGGACACAATTTGGAGCACAATAACGCCAGCCTGGCGAAGAAGGGCGCGGCCCTGTCCATCGAAAACATGGTGCTGCATGTGATGGTGAAAGGCAATATTTATAATATCAAGGAGCGCAAGTTCTATCCGAGCAAAGATATTTTGCCCCCCGTAGCTTCACCCAAGCCCGAGGCACAGGCTTTATAAAAACCCTTCTGTTTCTTCACAAAAAGGCCGCTCTTTCAAGAAAGAGCGGCCTTTTTTGTGAAGAAAGCCGGATGTCCGCGCTGGGAGCGCTACTCCTTATATATATGTCGCAGCCAAAGCTCAGCTATTTGTCCTCATAAATGGCGGTGAAAAGCGGGCTTTCTGAAGTAAAGGTGCCACGGTACATGCCACTCGAATTGAAGGGCAGCGCTAGATTGCCGGCGCCATCCACCGCAATCAAGCCACCTTCGCCACCTACCGGCGCCAGCTTATCATGCACTACAATGCGGCAGGCTTCGGCTAAGCTTAGGCCGCGGTATTCCATGAGGCAGGCTACATCGTAGGCGGCCACGGCGCGCATAAAATATTCGCCCGAGCCCGTGCAGGAAATAGCGCAGGTTGTATTATCCGCAAAAGTACCGGCCCCAATAATGGGTGAGTCGCCGATGCGGGAGTAGCGCTTGTTGGTCATGCCGCCGGTGCTGGTGGCGGCCGCTAGGTTGCCATGCCGGTCACGGGCAACGGCACCCACAGTTCCCATTTTTTTCTGGGGGGCTTTTTTTGACTCGCTGTGGTCCAGATGAATTCCTCCCGACTCCAATGCTTCCTGCAACTGGTCGTGGCGGTGCTGGGTAAAAAAGTACTCGTCGGGCTGGGTGGGCAGGTTATGCTCGCGGGCAAACTCCTCCGCCCCCGGCCAGGCCAGCAACACGTGGTCCGACTTTTCCATAATCATGCGCGCGGCGCTGATCGGGTTTTGCAGATTGCGCACGCCCGCCACGGCTCCCGCGCTTCGGTCGCGCCCGTCCATGATAGCGGCATCCATCTCGTGGCGCCCATCATGGGTGAACACGGCTCCCCGGCCGGCATTAAATAATGGCGAATCTTCGAGCACGCGCACAGCCGCTTCTACTGCATCGAGAGCAGCGCCGCCCTGGCGCAGCACCTCGTGGCCCACTTCGAGCACCTGCCGGAGCGCGGCATGATAAGCCTGCTCTTTTTCGGGTGTCATTTGGTCGCGGGAGATGGTGCCGGCTCCGCCGTGAATGGCCAGTGCAAAGGTAGATTCCATAAGAAGAAAATGGGTGGAGGCGCCTGAAAGCGCAACATTAAGGCAAAGCATTACTGGCTCCTGGAACCAGTTTCAGGTTGTTTTGGTACTAATAAGTACGCATCTTACGGGCCGGAGTTCGACCCGTTTTTTTAACCGAAACGGGTTTTTTTTCGTACGTTTGACTTCCCATTTTCATCATTTCAACTATTCCTTTTTTATGGCTTACGACGCTACCGGCCGCCTGCACGAGATTTTCGACGAACAGCAGGTGAGTGAAAAATTCCGCAAGCGCGAGTTCGTGCTGGAAGTTCAGGAGGGCCAGTACCCCGAGCATATCAAGTTCCAATTGGTGCAGGACAAGACAGCCCTAATAGATCCTTTCAAAATCGGCGACGAGGTAAAAGTGACGTTTAATCTGCGTGGCCGCGGCTTCAACAAAAACGGTCAGATGCTGTACTTCACCAACCTAGAAGCTTGGCGCATCGAAGCCGGTGCTGGTGGCGGTGCTCCCGCTGCTGGCGGCAACTATGGCAATCAGCAGCAAGCGGCTCCCCGCGCTGCAGCTCCCGCTCAGAACCAAAATCCGAACCTTCGTGCTCAGCCCGCCGCCCCTATCGCCGGCGACGACGACAACGATCTTCCTTTCTAAGCGTTCCGCTTTGCTAAAATCTCTCAATGCCGCCTTCTACCAAGGGCGGCATTGTTTTTTTCAGTTGGGGGCTTTTTTACCTAGATTTTGTTTTAGCTGATGGTCTTGGGTTGTGCAGAGTACCGCAGAGCATCTCGCGTACGGTCTTCTGATTAGTAACCCTGTGTCAGCACGCGAGATGCTTCGCTCTGCTCTGCATGACGTTCTTTTTCGCTTTCACTACTTACTATATTCCTTTCTGATCAAAGGCACTTTTTAGCCTTAACAAGCCGTTTACTGCCGAACCACTGCCCATTCCTTAACGTCTGCCCTTCTAAAGCGTACGTTATCTCAATTTTTGCCCCCCACTACTGATTTCGCTTTTCCCTGATGACCGCGTCCTCCGATTTTGCTTCTTCCCCCCTGCGCGGTAAAATTGCCCTCGTTACCGGCGCTTCCGGTGGCATCGGGCTCATAACTGCCCGCGAACTGGCGCGACGTGGTGCTCGCGTAATAATGGTGTGCCGCAACCCAGAGCGCGGCGAGCAGGCTCGTACCGCCATCCGCGCAGCCATCGGTTCCGACGCTCAACTCGATTTGCTGCTCTGCGACCTGTCGTTGATAGCCAATGTGCGCACCCTGGCCGAGGAAGTAACCCGGCGCTTCGATCGTCTGGATATTCTGGTGAATAACGCCGGTATATTTCCGGGCCCACTTACCATTACCGAGGAAGGCCACGAGCTGAGCTGGGCCACGAATCATCTGGCAGTGTTTGCACTCACGAATTTGCTGTTGCCGCAGCTACTGGAGGCCCCACAGGCGCGCATTCTTACGGTAGCATCCGAGGCGCACTGGCTGGGTGAGATTGAGCTCTCGGCCGAAGCCCGCAATGCCCGCGAGAAGTACAGCTCATTTACGGCTTACTGCGATTCCAAGCTGGCCAACATCATGTTCACAAGCGAGTTAGCTCATCGCCTCGACCTAACAAAAGTAACCGCTAATTGCCTTCATCCCGGCATGGTTGACACTGGCTTGGTAAATCCCGGGAGCTCTACCCTGATGAAAGCGATGTGGTGGACGGCCCGGCCGTTTATGATTAGCCCCGAAAAAGGCGCCCAAACCAGCATTTACCTAGCTTCTTCGCCTGAAGTTGAAGGTGTTAGCGGCAAGTATTTTAAAAATCGCAAACCCAGCCGTGCCTCCGGCCGCTCCCAGAGCCGCCCCGAAGCTGCCCGCCTCTGGCGCCTCTCGCAGGAGGAAACGGGTATAGAATAAGTAGAATCAATTGAGCACAAGGCATTTTATCCTCTATCACAACCTCAAGGCTCAAATCAGAGTTTTCTTTCACAACCACGGTATAGCCCATGCCTACGCTGCAGGAAATGATTCGGGAGGGTGAGGGAGAACAGGTAGAGTTCAAAAAAAAGACTACTCACCCGACACGCATTTCGCGCACCTTGGCTTCTCTGGCCAACACCCGCGGTGGGTACGTGCTGGTCGGCGTCGACGATGATGGGCAGATTGTGGGTGTGCGCGATGCGGCGGAGGAAATACATGTGCTTCGTGAGGCGGCCACTCACTTCGTAGACCCACCTATCCTACTCACGTTTAAAGAAGTAGAAGAAGACGACCGTACGGTACTGATTGTGACGGTGCGGGAAAGCGCGCATAAGCCCCACCGCGCCCAAGTAGCCGAAGACGACTGGCGCGGCTACGTGCGCGTGCGTGACCAAAGCGTGCAAACCAGCAGCCTCACCGAAAAAGTGCTGGAACGCGAAGAGCCAACTTTCGAGAAAATCCCGCTAAACAAAGATGAGCTGGCCGTGCTCGATTACCTGCGTACCAACCCGCGCATCACGTTGGCTCAATATCAAAAACTTATCAACGTGGGCCAGCGCCGGGCCTACCGCACTCTCATTAAGCTTGTACTCCACGGCTATCTGCGCCACCACGATAAGCAGAAGGAAGTGTATTATACGTTATAAGATGAGGTAACGTCGCTAAACACAAAGCATCAAAAAAGCCCCCAAATAATACTTGGGGGCTTTTTCAGGCGTAAGCAGCTTACATATCGCTGCTGCTCTCGCGCGATTTTTTCTTTTCGTCTTTGGCGGCTTTCTTTTCTTTTGCCGTCTTGGTCGGCTCTTTCTTTTTCTCTTTGCGGGCGTCTTGTGCTTTAGCCATGACTAGAACAGATGAAGGTGAGAGGTGGACGTATTAACGCAGGCTGCTTAGTCTGTGTTGTGCGCTTTAAAGCTACAATAACGGCAAATACCGTTCATGCAAAATTGTTAAATGATGCGCCTCATGGCCAGGTACTACGTGTACCAAGGCCCGCACACTTATTGGATGGTTGTTCGCTAGGCCTACTTTATCGAGGATGTGGGGGGCAAATGACCGGTACAGTGCTACCGTGCTCGCGCGCACGGCAGCGTGTTCGGCTAGCAAATCGGCCAACGGACGGGTGTTGGCTTCCGAAGCGGGGGCGTAAGCATTTTCATCAAAGCCCGGCAACGATTGTTGGTCGCCGCGAGCGATGCACAGGGCGCGGTAGGCAAAAATGCGCTCCGAATCCAGGATATGCAGAATCATCTCCTTTATTGTCCACTTTTCGGGGGCGTAGGCCAGCAACGCTTGCTCATCAGTGAGGGCACCGAGCAGCGCCCGAACATGAGCACCTTGTTTTTCCAGCAGCTCCACCGGATCGATACTATCGGGTACGTGGCGGAGGTAGTTTTCGTAGTAAGCGGGGTATTCGCCACTGAGGGGTTGTTTAACAACTACTGGCTCCGCTGGGACTGGGGTTTCGACGGTTTGGGGGGCTTTTTTGGGTACCGCCAAGCGTCGTTGTCGGCTTAGGCGCTGGGCGCTGCCCCAGTTCCGCTTAGAAGGCAGAGCACCGGCGGGCAGCCAGGCATCGGCGGGGCGGGGCGTCGTTTTGCCGAAGGCCCAACGCAGAAAGTCCGGCATAATGCGGCCCCAGGTTTCCTGGTTGTGCCGGCCGCCAGCCACTTCCACGTAGCGAATATGCTGATCAGGAATACCCTGGCGGATCAGCTCTGCCATCAGATCCAGTGTATCCTCAATCGAGTCGATAATGCCGTTGTGGTTACGGTCATTGGTTTCGTCCTGCGTACCGGTTTGGAGCCAAAAGCGGTGACCGGGATGCGGCCGACCCGAGCGCACAAGCGAATGCATGATGCGGTCCGCATCGATGTAGCCGTCTTCGAAGGCTTTGCGCCGCCACCAGAATGAGCCCGAAAAAACGCCTACCCGCGTAAACGCATCCGGGTTGCGCCACACCAAATCGAACGCCATGAGGCCGCCCAAAGAGAAACCCGCAAATACGGCTTGCTCCGGATCGGTGGTCACATGGTATTTCTGCTGCACATAAGGCAGCAATTCTTCCAGCACAAAATCAGTGTAAAGATGCGCTTTGTTGCCGCGGTCCAAGTAATCGGGCCGGCCGGAGGTGCCGTATTCGTGCATCCGGTCGCCGGCATGAATGGCAACCAGCACAAACGGCCGCAGCGCCTGCTGTTGATACAGCGCATCGAGGGTGGCTTTTAGGCGCAGGCGCCGCAAATCCTGGCCATCATTCAGATACAAAACCGGATAAGGCCCGTGACTGGCGGGGTCGAAGGCCGGCGGCAACACCACATCAAGCCGCACCGTACGCTCTAAAGCAGCTGAACTGAGTGCTTCATCGCGTACTACTTGTACGGTGGCAGCTTGGGAAGGCGAAAAAAGTGACTGATTCATTACTAAAACTAAATCGGCGGACGCTGTATTAGGCTTGCAAGGTACCTTTTTCCGGTTCTTAGCTGAAGCTTACATGGTGCAATGAAATATTTCATTACTTTTCTCCAACTCTCCTCTCCCTCTAAGTTCTTACGATTTTGCACGAAGAATACCGCACCTTTTATTCCCAGCATCTTGGCCATGCCATCGAAATGCTGGTTTTTGGTACGCATGGGTACCCAATCGTAATTTTTCCGACCTCGGGCGGACGGTACTACGAAGCCAAGGATTTTCTGCTGGTCGAATCGGTACGCTGGTTTATTGAGTCGGGCAAAATCAAATTATTTTGCCTCGATAGCCGCGACCACGACAGTTGGTACGGTAAGCACCTTCACCCCGCCGAGCGGATCCAAAACCATAACCGCTACGACCGTTTCCTCCATCAGGAATTTGTGCCTGCGCTCCAGCAGGAGTGCCACGTCGATAAAATTGGAGTGGCCGGGTGCAGCTTCGGTGGCTTTCACGCTCTCAACTTCGCCTTTCGGCACCCCGAGCAGGTAGCTTATTTATTTACGATGGGCGCCGCCTTCGACATGCGGCGGTTTCTGGATGGACATTACGACGAGGACGTGTACTACAACAACCCGCCGCAGTACATGCCCGATGCCCAGAATGAGCATTTCCATCAGATGAATATCGTGTTGGGCACTGCTGAGCATGATTTCTGTCGCCCAGGCAACGAGGAAATGTCGGGTATCCTGCACAACAAAGGCATCCGGCACTGGCTCGACATTCGGCCCAATGGCAGCCACGACTGGCCCATCTGGCGCGAAATGTTTCCGCATTATTTGTCCCTGATGTAAAATTGCCCCCCAAGCCTTTTCACAGCGTCACGCTCAGCCTGACGTCCTTTCATATTTAACACCTCCCTAAGACCTTAACACCATGAAAAAAATCGGAATCCTCTTTGGCCAGGAAAACACTTTCCCTCAGGCTTTTGTCGATCGGGTAAATGAAAAAGCCGGTGGCGAATTCACTGCTGAGTTCGTTTCCATCGACCAAGTTGAGCAGAATGTGCCCACTGACTATGCCGTTATCATCGACCGCATTTCTCAGGATGTACCCTTTTATCGGGCGTACCTCAAAAACGCGGCCCTGACCGGTACTGCCGTCATCAATAACCCCTTCTGGTGGAGCGCCGACGAGAAGTTTTTCAATAATGCCCTAGCCGTACAGCTTGGCGTGCCCGTACCGCGCACCCTGCTCCTGCCCTCCAAAGAGCGCCCCGACGATACCAGCGAGCGGTCGTTCCGCAATCTGCGCATGATGGATTGGGACGCGGCCTTCGAAAAAATTGGGTTCCCTGCCTTCATGAAGCCTCACTCCGGCGGCGGCTGGAAAAGTGTGTACAAGCTCCACAACCCAGAGGAGTTTTTCCGCGCCTATGCCGAAACCGGCCAATTGGTAATGCTGCTCCAGGAAGCCATTGAGTTCGACGATTATTTCCGTTGCTACTGCATCGGCGGCAAAGAGGTGCTCATTATGCCTTACGAGCCCCGCAATGAGTTTCATCAGCGCTATGCTACCCAGATGAAAACTACCGGCCCGGCCGGCGAAAAGCTTCTGGCTACCATCAAGGATTATGTGTTGCGCCTCAACAAAGGCTTGGGCTACGACTTCAACACCGTAGAATTTGCCGTGCGCGATGGTATTCCAATTGCCATCGACTTTGGCAACCCCGCTCCCGACGCCGATGTGAACTCCGTGGGTCAGCAGAATTTTGAGTGGGTAGTGGAAGCTGCCACCAACCTCGCCATCGAGAAGGCCCGCGCCTACCAGCCCGGCCGCGACAATCTTACTTGGGGCACTTTTGTGCAACGCTCGGCCCAGAACGGCTTCCAGGATTCGATTCCAGCGGGCAAAGCCGTTGCTGCTAAAAAGCCCGCCGCTGCGAAAGCAGCTGCGCCCAAGGCTGCGGCTCCTAAGAAAGCAGCCGCACCAAAGAAAGCAGCGGCCCCTAAAGCTAAAAAGGCTCAGGAATAGTATTTGGGGGGCTTTTTTAGATATTCAGTTTTCAAAAAAGCCCCCAACGCTTTTCGCGGCATCTCTTCCCATTGATAAGTAAGTAACGTTATGGCTAAGCCTGTTTTTACGCTCGGAATAGAGGAAGAATTTCAAACGATTGATCCGGAAACCCGCGATTTGCGCTCCCACATGTCGCAGATTGTGGAGGGAGGCCAGATGATTCTGCAGGAACAAGTGAAAGCCGAAATGCACCAGTCGGTGGTGGAGGTTGGCACTACTATTTGCCAGAATATCGAGGAAGCCCGTCACCAGGTTATTCATCTGCGCCAGCAGGTGATAGAGCTGGCCGACAAGGTAGGATTGAAGATTGCCGCCGCGGGCACGCATCCGTTTTCGCGCTGGCAGGATCAGCCCATCACGCCCGATGTGCGCTACGACAAGATTGTAGAAGAACTACAGGACGCTGCCCGCTCCAACCTAGTATTCGGTATGCACGTGCACGTGGGCCTCGAAACCCGCGAGCTAGGCGTGTACATGATGAACTCGCTGCGGTATTTTCTGCCGCACATTTTCGCCTTATCTACCAACTCACCTTTCTGGGAAGGTCGTGAGACGGGCTACAAGTCATTCAGAACCAAAGTATTCGAGCGTTTCCCACGCACGGGTATTCCCGAACACTTTGCCAGTGCCAGCGAGTACGATGAGTATATCGCGCTGCTGGTAAAAACGGGCTGCATTGATAATGGCAAGAAAATATGGTGGGATTTGCGTCTCCATCCTTTTTTCAATACCATTGAGTACCGCGTGTGCGACATGATGCTGCGCGCCGATGAAGCCATCGCGCTGGCAGCCGTAATGCAGGCGTTGGTGGCCAAAATCCATAAGCTTATGGTAAGCAACCTGAGTTTTCGGCAGTATCGCAAGGCGCTTATCAATGAGAATAAGTGGCGCGCCGCCCGCTATGGCATTGCTGGCAAAATGATTGATTTTGGCAAGCAGGAAGAGATTCCGACTCGCACGCTCATTCTCGAACTACTTGACTTTGTGGATGATGTGGTGGACGAGCTAGGTAGCCGCCACGAAGTAGAGTACGTATTGAAGATGCTGGAAATGGGCACCGGTGCCGACCGTCAGCTAGCCGTATTCCGCCAAACCGGCGACCTGAAGCAGGTAGTAGACTTTATTGTTGCGGAAACCAGTTTCGGACTTTGATTTTACAATGCGAATAGGATAAAAACGTACTGATAGGCAACTACGTTGTATCTTGCCAATGAGTGTAGACCTCACAGACCCATTGGGTAACTGCTGAGGTCTACTTTTTTCCAATAATTGGCTGACTCTCTGCAGTTAGCATGTGCGAATGAAGTTTTTGAAGATTGCCATTTTAGACATGTACGACAACCGGCCGAACGAAGGCATGCGTTGTATTTTGCGGTTAATCCGTCAGGCCCAAACTGACGGTGCGGCCTTGTATTTCGACATTTTTAATGTCCGGGCTAATGCGGAATTACCGACGTTGGACTATGATATTTACATTTCCTCGGGAGGACCGGGCAGTCCGCTTCCCTCCGATGAAGCTTGGGAGCAGCCCTATTTTGCGCTGATTGACAGCATCTTTGCTTGGAATAGCATCCATGTGCGTAAAAAACATTTATTGCTCATTTGTCACTCCTTTCAGCTGGTAAGCCGGCACTTAGGCGTTGGTACCTTGAGCAAGCGCAAGTCCACGTCGTTCGGCATTTTTCCCATCACCAAAACCGATGCTGGCCATGCTGACCCCCTATTTGCGTCGCTGCCGGCCCCATTCTACGCCGTCGATTCACGCGATTACCAAGTAACCGAGCCGGATGCTAACCATATGGCCGACTTGGGCATTAAGGTGTTGTGTCTGGAAAAGGAACGTCCTCACGTACCGCTGGAACGGGCCATTATGGCCATCCGGTTTACGCCCGAAATAGTTGGTACTCAGTTTCATCCGGAGGCCGATGGGGAAGGCATGCTGCGCTACTTCCTAACGGATGCCAAACGCCAGCAGATTGTGCAAGAGCATGGCGAAGACAAGTATAACGACATGGTGCGTCTGTTGCAGGACCCTGATACGATTGAATTGACGGAATCGGTGGTAGTTCCTACGTTTCTACGGGAGGCCATCACCGCTCTGTCGATACCAGAAGCTACGTTGCAGCCAGCATAGTTAGCATCAGTACAGGTATTTAGTAGAAAGAACGTCAGGCACCACGCAGGTGGAGTCTGACGTTCTTTTATTTTGCGTACACTTGCCAGACCCTTACTCTTCACTCCGCCTCTATCCATTCAGCTATGATTCCCGAAATCCGCAAAGCGTATAACCAAGCCTTTAGCGTGTCGCGCTACCAGGAAATGCTCGAAGCAATTGAGCGTGAGTTACCTGGCCTGCCGGATTTTCGAATTGCCGAAACGCCCATTTTTGTACCCGCCGCTTTGCGGGACAAGCTTATCAGCGCCGGCGAAAGCATTATTGATGTGCTTACGGCTCCCGATTTTAAGGCGCTCACTGAGCAGGCTGTACCGCCCCGCCAACGAGTACCCAACGAAAACGAGCATACTTCTTTCCTGGCAATTGACTTTGCAGTGTGCCGAAATGAGCAAGGCGAATTGGAACCGCAGCTAATTGAGTTACAAGGTTTTCCTTCGTTATATGCTTTTCAGGATTATCTGCCGCGAGTGTTCCGAGAGCATTTTCCGGTGCCTGATTCGGTTACGCACGTGTTTCAGCCGGGTGGTAGTGCTGCCTACATAGAGCATTTGCGCCAACTGATTGTAGCTGATGAGAACCCGGAGCAGGTGATCTTACTGGAGCTGTTTCCGGAGAAGCAGAAAACCCGCCTCGACTTTGAGCTGACGCGCCGGGCCCTAGGAATTGAGGTGGTGTGCCTGACGAAAGTACGCAAGCACGGGCGGCAGCTATTTTATAAGAAAGATGGGCGGCAGATACCGATAAAGCGTATTTATAACCGCTTGATTTTTGACGAGCTAGACCAGCACCCCGACCTACAAACGGAATTTCAGCTTACCGACGACGTGGACGTAACTTGGGTAGGACACCCCAACTGGTTTTTCCGCATCAGCAAGTACACGATGCCTTTGCTGCACAGTCCTTTTGTGCCCGAAAGCCACTATCTCCACACCCTTACTACTTATCCCGCTGATCTGGAGAATTATGTGCTCAAACCACTGTTTTCCTTCGCGGGTAGCGGCGTGCGCCTGCACATAACCGCTGCCGACCTCGATGCCATCACCGACAAGCATAACTTCCTGCTCCAACGCAAGGTGCAGTACGAGCCGGTAGTGCAGTCGACGGATGGATTGGTGAAATGCGAAATCAGGATGTTGTATGGCTGGCCGGAGCACGCGCCGCGGCCACTCTTGCTCACCAACTTGGGCCGCTTGAGTCGGGGCGAAATGATTGGGGTCGATTTTAATAAAAATAAAGATTGGGTGGGCGGCACAGTGTGCCTGTTCGAATAGACTTGTCCACCCCATTTACATATTGCTAGCAAAAAAGCCCCCCAGGGGGCTTTTTTCGTTTGTGGGCACACGAGAATTGTTCTCTATAGTAAATCTGAAAGGAATACCGAGTGAGATATCATGATAAATTGGTAGTATTAAAATAATATCTATTCTTAATACAAGAACGTAGATTAGCCTATCCGTCATCAAACACCTGTCTCATGAAACAGACTTTACTTTTTCGGCTGCTTTGCTGCCTTTTACTCGCACCGGGGGCCGGTGCATGGGCGCAGGCGCCCCTTACTACTAGCCCTTACACGCAAAACTTTGACTTGCTGCCCACTACCGGTACCAATGAGAAGTCGACGCTACCTACGGGGTGGAATTTTGTGGAGGTGGGAACAGGGGCTAATGATACCTATACTGCCAATAATGGCGCCCTGAATAGCGGCAACACCTACAGCTACGGTGCCGATGGATCGACGGACCGAGCCCTGGGGGCTTATTAAGCGGCAGCGTAACTCCTACGCTGGGAGCTTCCTTCACCAACAACACCAGCGCTACCATCACTAGCCTAACTCTGACCTACCAAGGCGAGACCTGGCGCGTGGGTGGCACTACTCGCTCCGATCGGCTTGATTTTCAATACAGTACTTCAGCTACTTCGCTTACCACGGCCGATGGTTGGCTGGATGTGAACGAGCTTGATTACAGCAATCCATCCAGTGCCGTTACGGTTGTTGGTGGAGTGGCTACCCCTATTCATACGGCTACGCTCACTGCCACCATCAGCAACCTGAACATTGCTCCAAATGCCACTTTCTGGATTCGCTGGACCGATTTCAATGCCGCTGGGGCTGATGACGGAATGGCTATTGACGACTTTTCTTTGTCTTTCAATGCGGGCACTCCTTCCCCACTTCTGAGTGTAACCCCGGCCAGTCTTGCCTTCGACCGCCAAGCCATTAACACTAGCTCTGCACTCAAATCCTATACTATTACCGGCAGCAGCCTGACGGCCGACGTAACAGCCACGGCCCCAGCTGGTTTCGCCTTATCTAAAAGCAACGCCCCTGCCGCCGCCTTCACTTCTACGCTTACCTTTACGCCCGCTGAGTTAGCTACGGCCCAAACGGTGTATGTGCGCTTTACCCCCACTACCGGCGGCGCTACTAGCGGTGCCATCGTGCATACCAGCACGGGAGCGGAGGCCAAGAGTGTGGCCGTTTCTGGTACCGGCATCGATCCGAATAACAACCTGTTTTCGTTTGATGTGTGCCCCAGCGGCTCTACTAGCTTTGACACCTGGACGGCCATCAGCGTGACGGGGCCTCAAACCTGGGGCTGCACTACCTTCGGTCGCGCGGGCAATGATCCAACTAACAGGGCATCCGCTCCTAATGGATTGCAGATCAACGGATTTGCTTCGGGTGCTGGTGTACCCAATGAAGACTGGCTCATTTCGCCAGCATTTGATTTAAGTTCTTTCCAGTTCCCCCGTTTCTCTTTCTGGAGCCGGGTAGCCTTCTCCGGTCCAAGTTTGCGGCTGCGGGTTTCAACCAACTATTCCGGTACGGGCAGCCCAACCGCTGCCGGCGTAACCTGGACCGACCTAAACGCTGACTTCCCCGGCAGTGGCTCTGACGTTTGGACGTTGACACCAGACGTGGATCTCACTCGCTTCAAGGCATCTGCTGTTTACATAGCTTTTGTGTATACAAGTGGCCCGGACTTGGGAGCTGCCCGTTGGACGTTGGATGATTTGCGCCTGCAAAATGCTAGTACGCCCGCAGCGCCGGTTTTGCTGCTCAATCCCGCTAGTTTGGCCTTTGGCTATCAGGCTATTAATGCATCGGCTCAGCAAACGCTGACGGCCACCTTCCGCAACCTGACTGGTCCCGTAACGATAACGTCCTCTGATCCAGCCTTTCAGCTTTCCAAGACTGGTACTACTGCTTTCTCCAACTCCCTGACTTACACCGTAGAAGAGGCCAACTTCACTTCCACTCCCGTTACTGTACGCTTCACGCCTACTCTGGAGGCACGCTCCTACACTGCAACCTTAACCGCCAGTACCACAGGTGCTTCGAATGTAACGGTAGCTGTGTCGGGCAACACGTATGCGCCTGAGAACACGCTCAACATCGTCAACTGGAATATTGAGTGGTTTGGCTCTACAGCGCAGGCGCCCACCGATGACGACTTGCAGCAAGCCAATGCGTTAGCCATGCTCACCAAGCTCGATGCTGATGTGTACGGCTTGGTGGAAGTAGTAGATACCGCCCGATTGGGTGCTGTGGTGCGCCAATTGCCTGGCAATTACAAGTATAAGGTAGCGGATTTCGGCTCGAATGCGCCCGACAATAATGACCCTGATTACGCTTCGGCCCAGAAGTTGATTTTTGTGTATCGCACGAATGTTGTGAGCAATCCTACGTTCTCCGGGCTGTTGCGCTGCCCTGGCAATGCCACTACTTGCCCCCAATACAACGCCTGGTCGTCGGGCCGCTTCCCTTATTTAATGGAAGCCGACGTGAGCATCAATGGGCAAACGCAGCGTATAAACTTTGTGCTTATTCACGCCAAAGCCAACGAAAACACTTCCGTAGCTGATGCTCAGGAGGCATATGACCGCCGTAAAGTGGGAGCCGATGCGCTGAAAGTTGAGCTGGACACGCGCTTCGGCACTGGTAACGTCATTATTTTGGGTGACTTCAACGATGACCTTGACCAGACCGTAGCCTCCGGCGTGAACACCACTGCCACCTCATATAGCGCCTTTACCGCTGATGTAGCTAACTACATTGCGCTTACTTTGCCCCTGAGCCAGACCGGCCAGCGCTCAACCGTGGATTTTGGCGATGTTATCGACCACGTCGTGGTGTCAAGCGAGCTGAATGCGTTTTATCTGCCTTCCACAGCGCAGCTCCGCACCGATTTGGCAGCCCAAATTCCCAACTACGCCAACACCACCTCCGACCATTATCCTGTCTTGACGCGCTTTGCTTTTGGCTATGTAACGGCCAGCAGCAGTGCACAAAAGGCGAATGCTCAGCTTGATATTTACCCTAACCCGGCTACCAGTAAGGTGCAGTTGCGCTTGCCAGCTTCTGCGGGTCAGCAGGTGCGTATGCAGGTGATGAGCGCCGATGGCCGAGCCGTAGCGCAGGCGGCAGGTTCCTTGGAGCAAGTAAACCAACAGCTTAACCAGCAGATGTCTACCCTCAGTGATGGTGTGTATATCCTACGCATCACCAGCCCAAGCCAGACGTATGTGAAGCGTTTTGTGAAGCAATAGATAAACATCGGATAGAATCTACCCCACAAAAAAGGTCCCACTTGGTAAGTGGGACCTTTTTTGTGGGATGAGTACTAACTGGGGGGCTTTTTTTGTACCCAAACCTAGTTGTTTACCTATTCTAATGTAGTTGGTCATCAAAAAAGCCCCCGCAGATTTTAGAACTTTAAGCTGATCACACAAATCCCACTTACGCCTCAACTCACCCTCAAAAATCATTTACCATATAAGACTTCTACAACGCCAGCCCGTTCTCAACCGTACCCCATTTACCAACCTCTTACCTAACTGATTACTCATGTCCTCATTGTACGAAAAAGGCCTCGCAATTTCGAAAAACGCACTTTTCAACGTCTTTCTGGGGCGCGCCAGCAAACTGCTGGGGCGACCGTTCCGCATTGCCCTCATTCTGCGCGAAGTAGCCTCTAAGCTCGACGCGAAAGACAGCAAAAAAGGCCCCCTACAGCAAGTTATCGATATGGGGCGCACGCTGATTCGCTTGATAGGCGCCTTTGCCAGCGGCTCGTATCGGCAAATTGAGACGACGACAATCATCTCTGGCCTCGCCGTGCTCCTGTATGTGTTGTCGCCCATCGACTTGGTGCCCGATTTTATTCCCGTCGTTGGTTTTCTGGACGATTTGAGTCTGATTAGCTGGTTTATCAGCAAGTTTCAGGGTGAGATTGCTCGTTTTCAAGCTTGGGAAAGCAAATCGGCGGCGCCAAACAACGGTGTTCTCACCCCCCCTTCGACGCCCGCTATATCGGATAAGTCGCAGCCTGCCGTAGCTGAACTAGGTCATTCATAACACCTTAAACGAAACGTAGCCCTCTGCTGGCCGTTTGACGTAACGGCTAGCGGGGGCTTTTTCTTGCGTGCAAAGCTCCCCTTCAAGTATTCTGGAGAACACTTCGAAACTTTAACCCATCGGCAAAGTGCTTAAAATGAGCTTGCTCTACCCTTTCGCCATTACTTACTGATGTCTACACACCCATTCGTTACCCGCCTGTTTCTACTGGTACTCACGCTGATTTCCTTTCTGCCTGCCGCCCGCGCCGATGAGGGCATGTGGCTGCCAATGCTACTCAAGCAGCTGAACGAGGCAGATATGCAGAAACAGGGCCTTCAGCTCACCGCCGAGCAGATTTACAGCGTAAATAAAGGCAGCCTGAAAGACGCCGTCGTGCAGTTTGGCGGTGGCTGCACAGGTGAGATTATCTCCGACCAAGGCCTCTTGCTCACCAATCACCACTGCGGCTATAGCCAGATTCAAAGCCATTCCTCCGTCGATAAAGATTACCTTACCAACGGCTATTGGGCGATGAGCCGCGACCAGGAATTGCCCAATCCGGGCCTGACGGCTACGTTTATCGTGCGCATGGAGGATGTAACCAGTCAGGTATTGGCTGGTGTGCCTACCACGGGTATCGCGGAGGCTGAGCGCGAGCGGCTGGTGCAGCAGAACGGGCAGCGCGTGGCGCAGGCCGCCGTGCAAGGCACGCATTACCAGGCATTTGTACGCCCCTTTTTCAATGGCAACGAGTATTATATGTTTGTCACGGAGGTTTTTCAGGATGTACGTCTGGTGGGCGCTCCGCCTTCTGCCATTGGCAAGTTTGGCGGCGACACCGATAACTGGATGTGGCCCCGCCACACCGGCGACTTCTCCTTGTTCCGTATCTACGCCGGCCCTGATAATAAGCCTGCCACTTATTCTCCTGACAACAAACCGTTTAAGCCGCGTCATCATCTGCCCATTTCCCTAAATGGCGTTAAGCCCGGCGACTTTACCCTGGTTTTCGGCTTTCCCGGCAGGACCAACGAATACCTGACCTCGTGGGGCGTCGACGAGTTGTACTCGCTCTCCAACCCCGCCAAAATCAAAGTGCGCGACGCCAAGCTTCGCCTTCTGGATCAGGATATGAAGGCCTCGGATAAAGTGCGCATCCAGTATGCGGCCAAATATGCGAGTCTGGCTAATTATTGGAAGAAGTGGATAGGTGAAAATCGGGGCCTTAAAAAGCTGGATGCCGTTGCCCGCAAGCGCGAGCAGGAAGCCCGTTTCACGCAGTGGGTCAACTCCGGCGATGCTGCCCGCAAAGCCACCTACGGCGCATTACTTCCTGAATTTGAGAAAAACTACGCCAGTCTGCGCGACCTAACCGTAGCCCGCGACTATGTAACCGAAGCTGCCTTGGGCGTGGAACTATTGCTCTACGCCAATAGCCTTACCGCGTTAGGCGACATGGCCGCTGCCAAAACGTCCCCCGCCGACCTCGCAGCTGCGGTAGAAAAGCTAAAGAAAGGCGCCGTCGGCTTCTTTAAGAACTATAACAAGCCGACTGACCAGAAAGTGGCGGCGGCCCTACTTGCCCTCTACGCCGACGGCACTCCCGCAGCTTTCCTCCCCGACTACGTAAAGACACTGCGCAAGCAATATCCCGGCCCCACAGGCTGGGCTACCTTTGCCTCTTCGCTGTATTCAAAATCGCGCCTTACTACCCAAGCCGATGCGTACGCGGTGCTTGATGAAGTGGCCCAGGGAAATGCCCGTGCGTTGCTAAATGATCCGGCTTATCAGTTGGTAAATGCTATTGTCACGAACTATCGGGCGAATATTTTGCCGCCTTTTACTATTGCCACCGATAACGTAGCTGTCCTGGCCCGCACCTATTTGGCCGGTTTGCGCCAGATGCAGACCGACCGCAAATTCTACCCTGATGCCAACTCTACCTTACGGGTAGCTTATGGGCAAGTGGCTGGCTATGAACCCGCTGATGGCGTGCGCTACGCCTATTATACTACTCTGGATGGTCTCATGGCCAAAGCTGATTCTACCAATCCGGATTTTGAAGTTCCGGCCCGCCTCTCCGATTTGTATCAGAAGAAAGATTATGGGCAATATGCCGTGAATGGCACGGTGCCCGTAGCTTTTATTGCTACCAATCATACGACGGGGGGCAATTCTGGCTCACCGGTTATCAATGGGCGGGGCGAGCTGATCGGTGTCAACTTCGACCGTAACTGGGAAGGCACCATGAGCGACATCATGTTTGACCCCGACCGCGTCCGCAATATCACGCTTGATGTGCGCTACATGTTGTTCGTGGTAGATAAGTATGCCGGAGCCAAACACTTAGTCGATGAAATGACAATCGTAAGCGGGTCTGCTGCCGCACCACCGGAGAGCAAAGACAAGAAGAAAGGTAAACGATTGAAGAAGGCCAAGTAAAGACGGGGTTGACGTGGTCTTCTTTATAATACGCCTATTCTAAGCTAATTGGCCTTACTTTCGGTTGATTGACACAGCTTACTCTTTAAGCTGGTTCCAGCCATTGGCTTTGTATTAGCTTTCTCTCCTCTGTATGAATCGTGTTTCGTTTAGCTGCTTAGGTTTTTTGCTGTCTGCGTTTGGGTTGGGGCAGCCCGTTGCGCTTCTGGCTCAAGCTTCTTCTGTTGCGCCAGTTGTTACCACACTGCTTCGTCCAGCGGCAGTTTTCGATGGGGAAAGCCTACATTCGGGCTGGGTGGTAGTGGTAACCGGCGACAAGATTACGGCGGCTGGTCCGGCCAGCCAAGTGACAGCACCAGCAGGGGCACGTACGCTGGAGCTGCCCGGGCTTACGCTGCTGCCGGGGCTTATTGAGGGGCATTCGCACATGCTGCTTCACCCCTACAACGAGACGAGCTGGAATGATCAAGTGCTGCTGGAATCGCACGCGCTGCGGGTAGCTCGCGCCACTGCCCACGCCCAGAAAACGCTTTTGGCTGGTTTTACCACTGCCCGCGACTTAGGCAGCGAGGGAGCAGGCTACGCTGATGTTGGCTTAAAACAAGCTATAAACCAAGGTATTATACCTGGGCCACGCCTACTTGTGGCTACGCTGGCGCTGGTGGCAACTGGCAGCTATGGGCCCAAGCTTTCTGTGGATGTAAATGCCCCCCAAGGTGCGCAGGAAGCTGATGGCGTAGACGGTATTGTGCGAGCCGTGCGGGAGCAAATTGGGAAGGGCGCCGATATTATTAAAGTCTACGCCGACTACCGCTGGGGCCAGGGCGAGCCTTCCCGACCAACGTTTTCGCAGGACGAGCTGAACCTGATTGTGCAAACCGCGCGGGCCGCGGGCCGCCCCGTTGTAGCCCACGCCAGCACGCCTGAAGGTATGCGGCGGGCTACTTTAGCCGGCGTGGAAACTATTGAGCACGGCGACAATGGAACCCCGGAAATATTCAAGCTGATGAAGCAACGCGGGGTAGCGCTCTGCCCTACCGTAGCGGCCGGCGACGCTATTTCCCAGTATCAAGGTTGGCGCAGAGGTACCGCGCCTCTACCCGAACGAGTTCAGCAAAAGCGCACCAGTATGAAGGCAGCCCGCAAAGCTGGCGTCGATTTGGTGATAGGCGGCGATGTAGGCGTATTCACGCACGGCGACAATGTGCGCGAAATGGAACAGCTCGTGCAAGACCATGGCATGCAGCCGCTTGAGGTATTGCGCGCTGCTACCAGCGGCAATGCCCGCATTTTTCATCTCGCCGATCGTGGCAGCGTTCGCGCCGGCTTGCTTGCCGACTTAGTAGCCGTAGCCGGCGACCCCACCCGCGATGTAACGGCGTTGCGACAGGTAAAACTGGTGATGAAAGGTGGCGCGCTATACGCACAGCCATAATGGAATTTGAAGCCTACAACTTCTCCTCAACACCCAGCCCAAACAATGCGAAATCGTACTTCACGGGGTCTTGGGGGGCAAAATCGCGGAGGTGAGCGGTCAGTTCCTCGGCTGCTGACCAGTCAACGATACGGCGCGTAAGCAGGCCCAAGCGACGAGCAACGCGCTCTACGTGCACATCGCAGGGGCAGACCAGATCAGCCATGGGCAGGCGCGTCCAAAGGCCGAAATCTACGCCTCGGTCGTCGCGGCGCACGAGCCAACGCAAGTACATATTCACCCGTTTGCAGGCTGAGCCGCGGACCGGCGTAGCCACGTGTTTGCGGGTGCGCTGGGGCGCATCGGGCAGGCTAAACAACAGGGTATGAAAGTTTTCGAGCCGCTGGCGCTGAGTGTTGCCCTGCAGAAACGCGTCTTCCAATGTGTCATGGTTAGCGTAGTACCAGCGCAGCCAATGCACAAAGTACAGCAGGTCGGTGTCGCAAAAGGTGCGGTGGCAGAAGCCCAGCAGCTTCTTCAGATCATCATCGGAGTGCTGGGTGATGAACTGATAGGGCGCGTCGTCCATGCGACGCATTAGCTCGTGGCACTTACTGATGATGGTTGGACGGCGCCCCCAGGCTAGCAGGGCCGCAAAAAGCCCGCTTATT
Source organism: Hymenobacter radiodurans (assembly GCF_004355185.1). Classification (NCBI taxonomy): domain Bacteria; kingdom Pseudomonadati; phylum Bacteroidota; class Cytophagia; order Cytophagales; family Hymenobacteraceae; genus Hymenobacter; species Hymenobacter radiodurans. The sequence continues at coordinate 1,878,446 of NZ_CP037922.1, read as the reverse complement.
TCCACATCCTGACGCTGAGGAAACCGGTGCGGAATACTAATTGGGTCATTGGTAATGAAGGCCGGCCGGTTGTAGCGGTCGTGGTGGTCGTCGAGAAACTCTCGGAGCTGCGCGTGATTCAACTGAAGGATTTAGAAGCGGTTATCCATAAAACAAAACCAGGAGTCAAGAGTTGCGAGGCATTACTTTTCGCCTCCACTCCTGACTCCTGGATCTTAAGTCTCAGGCTCTTGCTTATGGCACGTATGAAGTTTCGACCCGGAAGCGGCTGTCGGGTGTAGAGAGGCGCTGCACGGCGCGGGGCGAGAGGCGCACCAGAATATTGCTGTTTTCGCCTGTATCGGGCAGTTGCCCAATGACACGCACGTACACCGACTGTCCATTCATGATGTTGCGAACCTGCATGATGGTACCAACAGCAGCCGTTTTGTGCAAGGCCAGGTATTTATCGGTGCCGGTGCCTTCAATTTTGGTGGCCAAGCCGCTTTCGGTTACACGACGCACTACTTCGCTGGCTCGCTCCGGCGCACGTTCCTCAGCAATTTGGGCCGGAGTACGCACTGAATCTTTGGTGTTAGCCGTAACAGGAGCCGTTCGAGCAGGCACCGGGGCCGACACGACTGGTTTAGGCGTTGCAGGCGCTGGCGCCGAGGCAGGTGCGGCAGTAGCAGGTGCCTCTACAGGTGCAGATGGCGGAGTAGCTGCCGCCGTTGCAGGCGCCTTGGCACCGGCTGGCACAATAATCAGGCGCTGCCCTACTTTTACTCCAGTAGTTGCAGGCAGGTTATTAAAGCGCGCCAGGTCGGCGGGTGCAAGCTGAAATAGACGCGCCACGGCGTACAGTGTCTGCCCTTTTTGCACTGTATATACGCGGTTTCCGTTGCTATCGGTGGGCAGAGAGCGGGCTGCGGCAACCGTATTGGCGGGTGCTGATGGGCGAGCGGAGGTGCTTGTGGGGGCGGGCGTTGTGAGCACTACCCGTATGCGGGGCACCAGTACTACCTGGCCCGTTACGAGGGCACCTTTGAGCGAAGAGTTGGTTTCCACAATTTGCTCAACGGGCACTGAATAGCGCCGCGAGAGGCCGTAGAGGGTCTCACCAGCCGCCACACGGTGCTTGATAAACATCTTATTATTGCGGTATTCAACCCCAATAGAATCGGGTGGGAGAGCGAGCCGGGGCGCGGCGGTAGCGGCAAAACCAGCGAGAACAAACGCAGGCAGCAGCAACAAAAAACGGGTCATACGAGCAGTTCGCGAAAAACGAGTGGCCCCAAAATCAGGGCGGGGCAGCTTAGGGGGAAATTTAAAAGCGCCGAAAGATAAAAAATAATCCCAGCTGAGTCCCAAAAATGCCATTTCTGCGAGGCTCAAAGGCCATTGATAAACTACTTACAACTAACGTGGCTGGGTGTCATTTATTGGCCTGCCACGCCACACACCTTATATAAGCGTCGGTCAATTCGGGGTTTTCATTGTTCTTTGCAAAAAAGCCACCCGCTCGTATTCAGCTTCCCTAAACTTCTTTGTATGATCCACGCCATTGGGATTATTCCCGCTCGCTATGCCTCCACTCGCTTACCCGGCAAGCCATTAGTTGATCTGGGGGGCAAATCTATGATTCAACGAGTGGTAGAGCAGGCTAAGCGGGCGCAACTCCGGCGTGTGGTGGTAGCTACGGATGATGCACGCATTTTGGAGCACGTGCACAGTTTCAGCGGCGAGGCGGTGCTCACGTCTCCCGATCATCCGAGTGGCACTGACCGCGTGTTTGATGCTTACCAGCAACTCGGCGTGTCCGCCGATTGTATTATTAATATTCAGGGCGACGAGCCATTTATTCATCCCGCTCAAATTGATGCTCTCGTAGCGCTTTTTGACGTTGAAAAAGCCCCCCAGCTCGCTACATTGGTCAAACCAGTGCTTAGCGAGGAAGAATTATTTAGTCCTCACTTGCCTAAAGTGGTGCTCGATGCTGCAGGGCACGCCTTATATTTCAGTCGTCACCCCCTGCCCTATCAGCGGCAAACTGAACCTGCCCAGTGGCTTGCGCATCATCGCTATCTACGCCACATCGGTCTGTATGCTTACCGGCCTGATGTGCTAGCCGCAATTACGAAACTGCCGCCTTCCTCACTAGAACAGGCCGAAAGCCTGGAGCAACTGCGGTGGCTGGAAAATGGCTACCGCATCTTAACTGCTGAAACAGAGCTAGAAACTATCGGTATTGACACGCCGGAGGATGTGGAGCGGGCTAAAAGGCACTTAATTCATTTACAGAGCCAAGGGTAATTTTTCCTCTTAGCTACTAGGAGTTTGATGTGCACGCTCCGTCACAGCTTGTTCGGCGCTCTGACGCTCTTCCTGCTGCATTTCCTTAGTTAAGAAATAGTTGAGACCCGTTCGGATGACGGCAATGGCGCCGAGCTGCCCAATTTGCTCCCAACTTGGGGCAATTGCTGTGGAGAGAATATCGGCGCCTAGTTGAAACTCCAGCGCCAGGGCCAAGTAGCGGGCCAGTGTCAGGCGGATGGCCGTAAAATTGGCCGTTCGACGCTGTATTAATGCTTTTATCAGCAACCAGGCCGCTACGAGTATGCCTAGGGCAATAATGAACGCCCCAACAGTTTCGACACCCAGCTTTAGCCACTGTACGGCGTTTATAATGCCGCTTTCGGCTATTTCGCGTGGGTTGACGGCTTCCATCTAAGTGGTCAAAGTGACTGCGTAATTGAAAAGTGTGTGCTAAGCCAGCTACCGCTGCATACGCCCCTGCTGCCGGATTAGCCGCCGGCTTTCTTCGCTTTGTAGCCCTGATCTAGCAGGACGCCCATCACTTTATCGCGAAAATCGCCCTGAATGAGGATGTCGCCGTCTTTGGCGTTACCGCCCACTCCACATTTGGTTTTCAGCAGCTTAGCTAGGGTTTGTAGATCCGCATCTTGACCTACGAAGCCGGTGATGAGCGTTACCTGTTTACCCCCGCTTTTGCGGTCGAGGTGCACGCGCAGATTTTGCTGCTGGGGCGGGAAGGTTACCACCGATTCCTCATCGGCGTGCTGATAAGAAAAATCGGAGTTGGTAGAGTACACCACGCCTTCGCGGCTGCGGCGGTTTTTGTCGGCTTTCATAGCAAAATGTAAAGCGGAAATCAGTTTTGGGTTATACGGCTACCTCCAAAGCTAGAGGCAACAATTCAATTTCAAAGCTAGTCGCCTCGCCGGCATAGTCGCCATCCACATGAAACCCCATGGGTGTCGCGGCTTCTACCAATACGTGCCGCGAGGTATGATACACTGCAGCCCCCGACTGGGGCAAATCGCCTAGGGCTAAGCCAATAGCTACGCGCACGGCCCGACGTAGCGGCAGCGCATCAATCAGGCACACGTCCAATAATCCGTCGCGAATATCGGCGCGGGGAGCGATATAGGCGTTGTTGCCATACTGCCCAGCATTCGCAAAGGCCAGCACGTAGCAATCGGTGGTTAGTGTGCGGTTATTGAGCGTAACCGTAATGGGCTTCGGCTGGAAAGTTCGGTACTCACGAAGCGCCACGCGTACATAGGTGCCAAGGCCGCGCGTACCAGCCGTGGCAAAGCACTTGCTTACGTGGGCATCAAAACCCAGCCCGGCCGTGCAGAAAAATGGACGACCATTAATCCGACCCACATCCATACGCTGAAACTCAGGCTGGCTCATTCGGCGGATGGCAGCGGGCAAAGCCAATGGCACCTCCAGATGGCGGGCCAAGCCGTTGCCGGAGCCGCGCGGTAGGATACCCATCGCAGCATTCGTACCCAGTAAGCCGCGACCCACTTCGTTTACTGTGCCATCGCCGCCTACGGCTACTACCGTGCGAAACCCCTCAGCAGCAGCGGTGCGGGCTATTTCTTCCGCGTGCCCGGCATAGGCCGTTAGGCGCAGGGCATGGTCAACGGCCGTATGATCGAGGTAACGCTCAATCAGGGCTGGCACATCTTGCGCACGGTTAGTACCAGAAGCAGGATTCAGAATAAAACAGATACGCGGCTTAGCGGGCATAGATGGATAGAAACGCGGCGCGAAGCCCAAGGTTGAGTAGCGGCGTAAGTTGAAGTATGAACTGTGAAAGGTCGCGTCTCGACAATAGTCAAAACAAGCAAAAAAGCCCCCCAGCCGCGTCAAATCACTAATAGAAAAGCCCACCCAAAGTGGGCGGGCTTTTTTATTAAAAGGCAATATAGCAGGCCCTACTTAGCCATTTTCTCGCCCAACTGCTGAATCAAATCAGCGGTGCGCGTGCTGTAGCCAAACTCGTTATCGTACCAGCCTACCACTTTCACCAGCGTGCCATTGGCGGCCGTCAGCTGCGAGTCGAAGATGCAAGAGTGAGGATTGCCTACGATGTCGATGCTCACCAACGGGTCGGTGGAGTACTCAATGATGCCTTTCATAGGGCCTTCAGCAGCCTTACGTACGGCGTCGTTGATTTGCTCCTTCGTTACTTCCTGCTTCAGAATTACGGTCAGGTCAGTGGTCGAGCCATCCGGCACGGGCACGCGCATAGCGATACCATCGAGCTTGCCTTTTAGCTGGGGCAATACCAACCCTACGGCCTTCGCGGCGCCAGTGCTGGTCGGAATAATGCTCAAAGCAGCAGCGCGGGCCCGACGCAAATCTTTGTGCGGTGCGTCCTGCAGATTTTGGTCAGAAGTATAAGCGTGCACCGTGGTGATGTAGCCTTTCTCAATGCCGAAAGCCTCATCCAACACCTTCGCCATGGGGGCTAGGCAGTTGGTAGTGCAGCTGGCGTTAGACAGAATGGTTTCGTCGCCAGTCAGGATGTCTTCGTTTACACCCAGTACTACGGTTGGAATATTGCCCGTAGCAGGAGCCGAAATCACAACTTTTTTGCAGCCAGCAGTAAGGTGTTGGCCAGCGCCAGCCTCATCTACGAAGCGGCCGGTAGACTCCAACACTACGTCGACGCCCAGTTCGCCCCAAGGCAATAGCTTCGGATCGCGCTCGGCTAGCGCTTGAATGCGTTGGCCGTTTACTGTCAGGCTGTTGTCATCGAACTCTACTGTGCCGTTGAAGCGACCATGTACAGAGTCATATTTGAGCAGGTGAGCCAGCGTCTTATTATCAGTCAGGTCGTTGATGGCCACGACTTCCACGTTGTCGCGGCCGAGCAGAGACTTGAACGTGAGGCGACCAATGCGACCGAAGCCGTTGATGGCGACTTTAATTTTAGCCATGATGAAAAGTTTGGGGTTTGGGAATTAAGAAGACCACGAGGGCCCCTGGTGGAAACGCGCAGCGAAGGTACAGGGCTAAGGGAATATAGCCAAATCAACTACTAAGCCTTCTGCAATGCTTCCCCTCTTACGGTTTTTTGCCACTCCCGACGGCTTATAAACTCTAAATTTGCCCCCCACAAAAAGAATTTCTTCCTGAAAGTCAGCCTATTTGCGACTGGGGGGCTTTTTTTTTGACCGTACGTATTGCGCTGAATTATCTCTGCCTTATCTTTGCACCACTAAAAACGAGTAAGGCACATCATCTGGTCCGTTCGTCTAGGGGTTAGGACAGTAGATTTTCATTCTACCAACAGGGGTTCGATTCCCCTACGGACTACTTAACCACTCGTTTTAGGCAGTAAAAAACCCGCTATGCATAACGCAGAGCGGGTTTTTTGCATTTATAGACCAAGTTTAGGGTACACTCAGGGGGACAGTTTGTAATTCATTCCCCTTATCTACTTTCGATCTCACTGCCTTTAAAGATTTTTAGCTAACGAGTATGTGTATGTGTATCCGTTAACTTATTTATCGAGCAATAGAATTCCACTTTCATTGTTCACGTTCACTCTGTATCACGGTGCCTGTTCACGCGTAAACAGAAAAAAAGTGTGTAATCCATTATGGTGTGAGTTATTAAAAACCACTTACTCTGCGGCTGCCCCTTTGATGAGCAAGGCGTGAGTGTCATAGATAATACCGCCAACAGTTGAATATGGCAGATGATAGCGCATAGCTAGTTCCTTGGCAACAGCGTTGGCTGGCCTACGCTGTTTACCGCTAAAATTTAGTAGCCCAAGTATTACTCTAGAGGAATCACCTTGTCCAACATGCTCTGCTATTATAGCCTGTATGGTATCCCGCCCTATATTATACTTAGCTGCTACAGCATCTAGCTCCCCATACGTGTTCAAAATTGATTCTTGAACTCTCATAATCTCTTGCGAATTAGGCTTTGTATTCTGTGCCTCATCTGCTGGCTTTTGAGTAGGCGAGTTGCAAGATGAATTCAATACCCATAATGTGGTAGATACTGCGAGGAGATTAATAAGACTTTTCATACGCTTAATAGCAGTTCAGGCACGCTCTTTTGCCCATCTGTTGAGCGTCTGCCAATTGACATGACATTTACCTCGTGGGTGCAGCGGTTGAGTCCACTGCAATGATCAGAACTATGGTAAGTTACCAACGACTTACTTACGCACACGTAGACAGCGGCTTCGACTGTAATAGCTTTTGCAATAGTGACAGTGAGGGGGACCCACACTGGGGCGGCAGCGGCTAGAGCCATTACCAAAGCCAAGGTGCCTAATAGAGTTTTCATAAGATTGATATACTTCAAATTTTCATATAATTATATAGATTATAATATACCTATTGCCAATTGTGGTAAAAATTGACCTGTTTCGATTTCATGCAAGAGTCGGGAGGTAGTAAAAATCAGATTGTAACGGATAAAAACAAACCTTTTGACGCACGTAACACTTACCATTTATGCACATATTAAGTGCGTAACTAATTGATTATCTTTGTTTTGCGTATTACACAAAGATCTTTCACCTTTGTATCGGCTGGCAATAGTGCCACCTTGATACCATTTCGCTATAGCACTCTCACTTCCCTTATGACTGAGCTAAAAGAAGGATTTACCTCGTTCGGTCAGTGGCTCTCCACTGCCATTCAAGAGCAAATAGACAAATCTACCTCTCCCCTACTCAAACGGATTGAACAACTCGAAGCCTGCACCGACGAGTACGTACCCTCCAAGACTGCCTTAAAGCTGACCGGCATTAAAAGCCTGACCACGCTACGCAGCGAACGGGAACGCAAGGACAGCCTGCTTAAGACTACGGGCCTGGGCCGCGCCATTCGCTACTCCCGCGCCTCCTGCATTGCCTTCTGCGAGAGCAAGATACTCTACCGCAATCAGCGCTCCCTTCTAGGCCGAGCCAATACTCCCACTCTATAAGCTGGAGAACAGAAGCCCCAACTTATTCAAGTCAGGGCTTATGCATGCTTTAATGTCATGCTTCTCCGCTTGTTACTGCCTAAAGCCGGTAAGGAATGTAGTAATTCACAATGGAAAACATAGTAATGAAGATGAGGCGGCTTTATCTATAAATTTTGTTATAGAATTGCTAAGTTTTCTTGAACCCAAAGTATTTCAAGTTTAAGCTATATTGCAAAATATTTTTTATGGAAGAATTGATAAAACATTTTCTCAATTTAGTTACTGATAGCACGCTTTCCTTATCACGAAAGACATTGTTTTTTTTATTTATTATAACAACTATCTACTTCACAAACGACACGTTTAATTTTACATTCAACTATAGAACTAATAAACGTATAGAACAAATTAAATCACTTAACGAACTGTATCCTAAGGGAATGCAAGATACAGTTATTTTAAAAAAAGATCTAGATGATATTGCGAATCAAATTAGAACAAGAAAACCTTGGGTGACAGAAGTAAGAAATTTATACAACAGTGCAGCTATGAATCGATTCATCAATAATAGAGATGTCATTTTATTAAGATTTTTATCTACATCGGTATTATTTTTTTTATTAGCAATTATTGATATTTTTACAGCAAAAGATAAATCAGAAAGCCAAGCTTTTTTTATTGGTTTATTTTTTATAGTAGTGATTTTAAACTCTCTTTTATTCTTGATCCCAACCTTTAAACAGCCTATATATAATTATTTATTAAATTTTGGTGTGGCGGTACTTGTATTTATGGTTATAGCGACTTGGGGGAAAAAGAAGTAGCTATTAAATATTTCTCATGTTTAATTTAAATATTTTATGAGCCAAGACCTCCTTTCGTTTCACAATGAGGGTCACGAACCTAAAAAAATCAGTGCCTTAGTCAGAGGTTTTACAAAGATCGGTGTAGCTCTCGCGGATGTGTTTAAATACGAATCAGCTAGTCTTTTATCTGCCAAGTTATCAAATGAGGATACTAGAGAGCGGTTGAGGCAGCACTTCCTTAACGCTGAGGAAAAACTTGCTGACACAAAGCAGGCTGATATATGTGAGATACCGGCGTCTATTGGCCTCCCAATAGTTAATAAGTTGCTAACGCTAGAGCAAAACAAATTATCAGATGCCTTCGTTAATTTACTAGCAAAAGGATCTACATATTCTACTCTTGGAATGGTACATCCTGCGTTTATTCAAACTTTAGAGAACCTGAGCGCGGATGAAGCATCGATATTATATCATTTAAAAGATGGCTCTAATATCCCCATCATTGAAATAAGCGTTAGCAAATACAAGAAATTGATACCACCGCCAGAAATAACAAATTCCAATATACCAAAAACAAAAGAACAAATAAAGGCGCAAATTAAATATGAACTTCAGGATATTTTAGAATTAGAAATAGAGGTTGATAAAAATTTATCTGGACTAGAACATTCAATCAATCTAACTTTTAAAAATAATATCGATATTTATATAGAAAATATGACGAGACTGGGGCTCTTGAAACTTACTAAAAATCAATATAATAAGGAGGATGAGCTTGTGTATGAAGAGCTTGAAAAAATTTATATGGATAGAATTGACCAGATAAAGGAAACAGCAAAGGAATTCAATAATGAAGATAATGATAATTGGAAACTGGAATTTATTCTAAGAAAAGGGTACCTGAGTTTTACTGAGTATGGAATAGCTTTTTTAGATGCTTGTGTCAGGCCAATAAAAATAGCAGAGGAGGGATAACATTTTTTTCAATAAGTTGCTACGATCCAAATTGAAAGCCTAACTGAGGCGAGAAAATTCTAAGTTGGCTGCTGAGCTGCCTGTTCCTGACGGACCTATGGCTAACAAAAGAGAAATACAGCTATTGCGTTGGCCCCACATCCGCACGGCCTTCAATAACACTTTGGACTGAAGCTGGAACTGCCGACAGCAAGTCATAGCCAGTCGCCCCTTCAATGCTATCTACCGTCGTTCGGTAACTACCCCATGCCGTATTCAGATTGTTCTCATTTGGCGTATCCACGGCAATAATCCGCGTGTTGGCACTAACGCGGCTGGCATCATTGGCCCCCTCAGGTAGCACCACAATGACTTTCCAGATTCGTTGGGGCACAGTCACCCGTCCATTATCTAGTGTAATCTTGGCGCCGCTGGAACCGATGCCGCCTGTGCCATACTGCCCCATGACAATATATAGTTCATTGCCTTGCCCCACGAGCGTACGGCAATATTCCTCCAAGCTAGCCCAAGTCTGCTGATTATTGCGCGGCGCTTGGGGCAGCATGTTGATCATTAGGAACGTAGCGGAATTGTCGGCCTCGGTGGCCGTGCGGTCGGCTGAGGGGCAGTTGTGGCCCCGGTCAAAGCCTGAGCTGGTGTAGCTGGCGGCCGTCACTTGGTACCAGCCCGTAGGCAATGTGTTATCAGCCCTAAAGTCATCTTGCCGGGCAGCGCTACCTAACCAGGAAGAAGCCAGGTGCCAGCTCACCCAGTTCGGAATGCCCTTATCGCGGTGATATGAGAGTACATACTGGGGTTTGCTGAGCAGGTAGTTCGTAGGAGAAGCTACATCTGCTACCGCCCCACTGGGATTGCCCATCGTTAGATGCCCCTCCAAGGCTGGGGTTACTGGTGATTTGGGCGTTGCTTCCTCCTCCGAACAGGCAGTGGTCAGCAACGCCAGTAGTAGGAAGCTAGAAAGGAAATGGCGTAGGGAAAACATATACTTAGTATAGCTTAGGGGTTCTTCTCTCCCTCAACGATACTGCTAATCAGGTAGACCGTGAGCAGTAGTACGCCTACAATCACCAGTAAGGAAGCCTTGGAGGCGAAGAAGGGAGTATAAAGTAGAGATAGGGGCAGCCCCGCCAGTAGGAAGGCTAGCAGGAAGCCTAAGAGAAGTACTTTCATATCTTGGGGTAGTTATCGGATCATGGAGCCGGAGTAAGGGTGTAGTGATACAGGCATATATCTCTAACTCAAACTTGCGACCAACCTGCGCAGCTCAACCGCATGAAGTACACCCACTATTCCTTTCGGGCCTTGCCCTTTGCCGATCAACTGTCAGCTATCTGGCAGGAGGGGGTGTTTCTAGCCTGCCGCTACGAAGAAGAGGATGCCATAAACCTATACCACTTCTCCGGAGGCTTTTTCGTGGAGCTCTACTACGATCAATTCGCCAACACCCTCGTCCGCACCCGCACGTTCACCAGTATCAATTGCTTAGAGGATTACGCCGTTTCCATCAATTTAAAAGAATTAAGCTTAGATCAAGAAGGGATTTAACTAAAATTATTGGCATATTTTATACTAACTAAGTTAGTAATACGTATCATTGCGACAAACCCACCTGTGTTGTTGCTATGAGCCGCGTCGTTGTTCTCGACATTTTACGGAAGCCTTTGCTGCTTCCCTTCTTTCAGTCTTATGTTCCGGCGGGGTTTCCCTCTCCAGCCGAAGATCATTTGGGCGTCAAACTGGATTTAAACGCCATGCTCCTCTCGCATCCCCACGCGACGTACCTAGTGATGGTAGAAGGGCACAGTATGACAGGGGGCGAGTCGGGCATCCGGGACGGGGCGTTACTCGCAGTAGATTGTCGCCTCAAGCCTCGATCGAATGACGTGATCATTGCCGTCGTGGAAGGGCAACATACGGTCAAGCGGTTGGTAGAGCGTAGCCCGGGCTCTTGGTGGCTGGTGCCGGACAATCCGATGTATCCGTCTATCCCGATTGGGGAGGAGCCGGACTTGTTTGACTGCTGGGGCGTCGTGACGCACGTACTTACTGAAACCCGGCCCGGGAGGCTGTCGCGCTATGTTCGCGTTAGTTGATGGCAATAACTTTTACGTGAGTTGCGAGCGGGCCTTTCAGCCCCAACTGGAGGGCGTACCCGTCGTGGTACTCAGCAACAATGATGGCTGTGTGGTATCACGCTCAGCTGAGGCCAAAGCACTTGGCATTCCCATGGGGGAACCGTACTTCAAGATCAAGCCCTTAGTGGCACAGCACGGCATTCGGGTACTATCCAGCAACTATGCCCTCTACGGGGATATGTCGCGGCGCGTGATGGGTTACTTGGCTAACGAAGCGCCTGAGGTAGAAATATACTCCATTGACGAAGCCTTTCTGAACCTGACGGGTATGGAGCGCTGGCTGGGAGGGCTTGAAGCTTATGGTCGTCGTATTCGCCGTGAGGTCAAGCAATGGACCCACATCCCTACCTGCGTAGGTATTGCGCCCACAAAAACACTAGCCAAGTTAGCCAATCGTATAGCCAAGAAGACTCCAGTCTTAGAGGGAGTGCTGTATCTGGACTCTGAGCAGAAAAGACAGTGGGCGTTGGAACAGGTCGCTGTAGAGGACGTGTGGGGCGTTGGTCACCAGTATGCCACTAAGCTCCAAGCCCACGGTATTACAACAGCTGCTGGGCTGGCAAATGTCTCGGATGCATGGGCACGTAAACATCTAGGGGGTGTAGTTGGGGCGCGCTTAGTACGCGAGCTACAAGGTGTCCCGTGTTTGGCTATGGCCCCAAGTGAGGACGGCACGCTATCCCGCCAAAGTATTGCCTGCACCCGCACATTTGGCCAGCCCCTGACCGCGTACCAAGACGTGCAGGGCGCGGTCGCGGCCTTCACCACGCGGGCAGCAGAAAAGCTACGGCGACAAGACTCCGCTGTGCAGCTATTGACAGTGTTTATCAGCAAGAATCGGTATGGTACGGAGCCCCCACCCTACACAGCTTCAGCCACGCTGACACTTCCCGTCGCTACTAGTGACACAGCAGAACTGATTCGTTATGCCCGTGCAGCCCTGAAGAGATTGTGGCAGTCAAACACAACGTACAAGAAGGCCGGAGTAGTCTTTGCCGGATTGGAAGCAGCCGGTCAGCAGCAACTTAGCTTGTTTGAGCTTACTACCCAGACCCCGCAACGGAAGAGGCTCATGGCTGACTTAGACGAGCTTAACACCCGCTATGGCACGGGGGCGGTGGGCTTCGCAGTTGCTCAACGATACAAGAGTAGCAACAGAACCTCATGGGCAGGGAAAAAGGAGATGCGGACGCCAGCTTACACTACTAATTTGGAAGAACTCTGGCGAATAAACATGGATGGAGCCCTATTGAAAAGCATAGGTTAAAAATGCTGCCGCTTACCATGCAACACCCATTGGCTCTAGTGCTAAAGGGCTGTGTTATGCGCGGCCCTTACCATACAATTCTAATAAATTGGCTTCCAGTCCATAACTATGGTCCATATTATTTATTAGAAAGTATTGATTAATGTTGGGCCTTCAAACCATCTCTTTATAACGTAGCTATATGATAGTGACTGGAATATTCTCGTTTTCTTGTTCAACGTGTGGTAAACACCACAATTTTAGTCCCGAGGATGTGGATTTTGATTCTGTATCAGGAAGCGAGAGATCAATGGGTGAAGAAAATGGCTATTTATGGAAGGAAACCATTGAGTGCGATGAGTGCGAGAATGAAATCAGCATTGAATACTCAGTTTACGAGTATCCGACAGGCGCTTTTAACAACGATGATGTGAGAATTGAGGGGGGTAAAGAGAAGTCTCGGTTTGGGTATAACTTTCATGAAAGCCTTGACCCTAACGAGGACTACTAGTAATATGTACAACTAAACATTAAAGAATAAGCAATAAAGTGCGATAAGGGGCCCCGGCATTGCTGGGGCTTTTCTTTTAATGAGTAAATTAAAATATTAGAAACTCAGATAGCATTAGGTAGATTAAAGTGAATCAGGCTTCAAGCACCGCTCACTTCAACTTGTCTCTAGAAACAGTGTTCAAATTATGCACCGTTAGTTAAATGAAGGCAAGCCTCACTATATTCATGATACTACCTTTGTTAGATGCTTAATATATCTACAAATTATCCCCATTTAGGCGTTGAGCATTTTCACAAGTTAACATTCCTGAAGCCACATTGATGAAATTACTTGGAGTAAAACTTGAGAATATTCGAGCCATTGAGTCATTTTGCTGGCAGCTACCCAAAAATCAGGACCCAGCAGGATGGCACGTTATATTAGGTGATAATGGGTCGGGAAAGTCCTCACTACTACGAGCCCTAGCTGCTGGGCTACTAGGGTTAGAGCGCTCATCCGCCTTATGGGTCGATTACACTACCTGGCTTCGTCAGGGTACTAGTGAGGGAAGTATTTCACTTACAATACAACCAGAAATCGGGGACGAGTTATCCACAAAAGGCAGTAACACAGCCCTAATGGCTATGGGCGTAGGCAACGGAGGTTCTAATGCAGTGAACTATATGTTAAGCCAAGGTCTCAAGGATGTTGAGTTAGTCGTTTGTAACACAGATAGGGAGGCATTGAATAGTAACATGGTGCCTAATAAGTTGCAACTAGGGGCTGCTTTGACAGAAGGGCTAAGTACTGGCTCTAGCATGCAGAAGGGTAGGATGGCAGCTATTGAAAGCCAAGAGCAAATCCGTGAATTACTTAAACACGGGGTTAAGATGCTATTTATAACCGCCGGGATGGGCGGTGGAACCGGAAGTGGAGCGGCCTCAGTAATAGCTAAGATAGCTAAAGAGTTAGGAATATTAACAATAGGTATTGTTACAGTTCCCTTTCGTTTTGAAGGGAAGAGGAGACTTGAACAGGCTACACGCGGAATTGATGAGTTAAGAAAGAACTGTGACGCAACAGTAGTCATTCCCTACGATAGTTTGCGTGAAATATCTGGAAGAAAGTTCATCAGAGATCTATTCACTCAAGCTGATGATATTATACTTCTAGCTGTTCAGAGTATCACACAAATCCTTACTACTACTGGTGAAGTTCACATAGACTTTGAAGACATAAAAGCTGTGCTAAGGGATTCTGGTATGGCCGTAATAGGGTCGAGTAATACTGAAGGTGAAGATAGAGCACGCCGTGCTGTAGATGAAGCGTTGATGCTCCCATTACTAAGTAGAACTAGTCTTCTTGGAGCCCAAAAGGTTTTGCTTTCTGTCATGTCTGGTAATCAGGCCGAATTAGAACTGGAGGAACTCACAGAAATGACGGAACGCCTTCAGGATCAAGTTGGTCAGGATGCCGAAGTTATATTTGGTCATGGCATTGACTCTACATTAGGTCAAGGCATTCGTTTAACACTGATTGCTTCAGGGTTTCCTAATGAGGAATTTGTCCCGTTAGAGAATGAGAGCCTATCCTCTGAGAAAAATCAGAGCATCTTACCTTATTCTGAAGATTCATTTTTAATAACTCCAGAAAATTTAAATTCTGTATCAAGTTTTGAATCTGATGACTTAGAGCAATACGCAAATAGCGAGCATTACCAGTTGAAAATAGGGTTCTCCATTGATAAAAAGACTGGAAAACTAACAACACGAGCGACTGAAAATGGCCGTAACTCTTCTTACAATGCATTATGGAGCGAGACCAAGGGCTGGTTTTCAGCAGGTTTTGGCCCCTTCCGTCGCTTTACAGGTGGAGACCCAGAATATCATAAGTTATTCGATGCACCACAACATAAACGGCTCGCAGCCCACTTATCCTTATTTAAGGAGAATGTAGCTTTAACTGAAGCTCTAAATTGGTTAAGACAATTAAAGTTCCGCAGTTTAGAGTCACATGGCTTAGACTTTTTACTGCGCCTAAAAAGCTTTATAAATCAACCTGATTTTTTACCACACGGTACCCGTTTAGCTGAAGTATCCTCAGAAGGCATCTATTTTCGTGATAGTAGTGATAACTTAATTGACCTTGATGAATTAAGTGATGGTTTCAGGTCAGTCTTAAGCCTAGCTTTTGAACTGCTACGTCAACTTGAAAACCAGTATGGAGAGGGTATATTTGAAGAAGTTGATCAAAGTGGAGTGATAAGAGTCAGTATTTCAGGTGTGGTCTTAATCGATGAAATCGATGCACATCTGCACCCCATATGGCAAAAGCGTATTGGTTACTGGCTGACCAAACATTTTCCCCATATTCAGTTTTTCGTCACCACTCATAGTCCGTTGGTCTGTCAAGCAGCTGAACACGGCTCTGTCTTTCACCTACCACGTCCTGGAACCGAAGGTTTAGGAAGAATGGTAGCAGGCACCGAACTTAATCGTTTGATATACGGCAATGTGCTTGAAGCTTATGGTACTGAGGTTTTTGGATTGGTACACACTCAATCCGAAGCAGGTCAAGCAAAGACATCTCGCTTAACAGATTTGAATGAACAAGCGCTAAGTGCTGAACTAACTGCTGATGAGCAACAGGAGCGTAATACACTACGCGCAACTCTGCCTATTAGTGACTCCGAAGCATTTGTCAAAAAGTTGCTAGGTAACCTATGATTCGGCTGGCTATTCCCTTGCCCCTCAGTTCATCCGACCGACTACAATTAGCAGCCCTTCAACAACTAGTGAATAATGGTGCTAATTATCACAGCCAAGTTATCCTAGCAGATCAAAAATGGAATAGCAAGTCTGCTACACTCTTTTCACGTGTTCGAAGTGCTCTTGAAAGCACCTGTCCAGGAGCTCGTCGGTGTGGCTATTGTGAAGACTCGCTAGCTGATGAGGTTGAGCACATTCGCCCTAAAAGTTGGTTTCCTGACCAAACGTTTGACCCAAATAATTACCTTTTCGCTTGTGGTCCCTGTAATGGCCCTAAACACAATAATTATGCGGTAGTTGATACATCTGGTGTAATAAATGAGGCTCAGCGCCTGAGGAATGCTTTAGCTACTCCGCCCCCCGCCGGACAAGAGGCATTATTACATCCGCGACACGATAATCCTGCTGAGTTCTTTTTTTTAGACTTAACAGATACATTCGAATTTAAGCCTCGACGAACGCTAAATGCCCAACAAAGGGAGCGTGCACTTTACACTATTCGAATATTACGTATAAACAAGGACCCATTACAACAAGCTCGTAAGGAAGCATTTCAGGATTTTGCTGGACGTCTTAAAAGTTACTATATGGCTCAACAAAATAATGGGTCATTAAGTCAACTTAATCACATGCGTGCTGAGTTACTACGAAAGCAACATATTACTGTATGGCGTGAAATGCAACGGCAAATCTCTGCTCTTCCCTTTTTACAGAGCCTCTTTAACTTAGTGCCGGGAGCGGCAAGTTGGTAACGGACATCAGGTGTTACCTTAAGCGTTATTTCAACAAAACCGTCCTGTAAACCGGTTGTCGTTTTCCTATAAGTGTATTTTCAGGAATAAGCTTATACTGCTCAGACTGACAAGGTCACCAGCACAAACTAGGGTGGTCAATATGTGGAGTGTTATCCTATCCCCTATTCTTAAAAATGTACTCGCTTCGTTCCCATTTGCTTCGGTAGCTAGGCTAATTAGCTTAGAGATAACAAACTATGCTCTTCTCTTAAAAGACTCATTGCAGACTCTGCATTCGCGTTCATAAAGCAAGTAAAAAAGTTCTGAAGCAATGAGCCACAGGACTTTTAAAATACTGGTTTGAGTAAAGATCGGTGTCTACAGAATTGATACGTAACTTGAAACTGTCTCTGGCATTACAGCTTTTACCACACAGTCGGGTTTTGTAGTACCGAACAGCTAGGCTGCAGTATCAGAAAGTTCAGAACCACTCTGGGTAAATTAATTACCCCTCCAATCAGCACCAGCAAAGAGCGAGGTATCGAAAAAGCTATCGAGTTGGGGTATGGGTCGCGCTCTGATCCTACCCGGTACAGTTAAATGCATTTTTGGATTGACCACTTGTTTGAAGAATACCATGGTTGGTCTTTCGTTCCATCCACACAACTACCCATTACAACACAGCCATAAGTCCATCAGAAGATAACACAATTAGTTTTATAATATTCTACCATAATCGCTATCTTATCTATAGGCAACTGTATATTATACAATATTAAGAGGCATTACCAAATGATCGACGCTGCTATGATTAAATTTAAACATACGGGCAGTAACAGTTGAGCTTTACATTCATATTAAATCTCTTTATCTTTAATAAGCTTCATAAATGAGGGTAACTCCGTTAATTATCTTAACTCTTTTAATTTAGATATAATATGGTAACTCAGCCGGGAGATAAACACGAGGTTCAAACGACAATCATAAATACTTCCGACCAAAGACTGGTATTCTCTATAAAAGAATTCTTGGGAATATGCATGTTCTTACTTAGCATAGGAATTGCATTCGGTGGGTATATAAAATTGATTGGTGACATTGAAAAATTATCCACTAAAGCTGATAATATCACCGCTGATCTTGTGAAAATCCAAGTTCAGAATGCAACATTGGAGGGACAAATCGCCTTAGCCTTTAAATCCACAAATAAGGGTGTTCAAGAAAGCGATTGACTATGAATTTATATATTAATCGAAATGACTTCTAAGATTTATTCAATTTCATTAATTTCATCAATACTAATTGCTTTAGCTACTGCTATTACTTTGTTCTATGCCAAACGTGAAGTAGGTAAGCTAGAACAAACAGTATTAGCTGTTAGTAAAGAGCTCAGTAAAGAAGTTGAAAAAAGAAAGGTTTTGGATTTCTATTCAAGCATCACATTACCTGATTCGACTAGAGTCTATCTAATTAGAGAAAATTTATTATGTCTTCAAACAGCTGATTACTATACTGATAAGATTCACAAAGAGTTTGGCAAAGATGCCCATGAAGCTTTTGATATACTATCAAAGACTACCCCATATGAATTCAATTCGGATAAATTAATGGTAAATTATGTTTATAATAAATTAATTTTACATGATCCAAGAAGGCTATGCCGTTATTGCTATATAAAGCACCAAAATCGGTTTGAATTTATTGTTGATTCAATTCGTCGCACTAGGTAGCTAACGCCATTATTGCTTCAATCATCAATAGGTCGCTTAAATCATGTACTGCTAAAACTATTCTCTCTTTACAGTTAAACAATAGCTTTTTTTGCTTGATATATTTAGTTAAGAAATTTTGTCATATAATATAAATTCATTAAAATCTCCTCAGCGCCTGCGGCTTGCTTCGAGATCAGGAAATTATGCATAAATAGTTGCCAGCTATTTCACGATACATTTAAATCAATGTTTTGACAGTCGATCAATTCTTTGCGATAGCTGTATACTCTTACCCCAATTATTACCTTACCTAGTCCTAGTGCTAGGCCACAATGCTCGAATTGCTTGCTGCAACTCACGGCTTACTTGCGCTATAGTCTCGTGACCGCTAGCGGTAAGGTGCAGGCGGCGTCCTGACTTGCCCCGTGGTTGGTAGCGGGTTATGTGACCACTGGCAATCAGTTCCCGCACATAGCGGCGTAGCAGGCTGGGACTGAGCCAGCCAGTACTCAAACTGGCTGCTGTGGGGATAATGGCCTGGCGTGAAAAGGCATCAATTAGCAAGAGCAGGTCAAGCTTAGCCGATTCCATACCCGCTTCCTGCCCTATTTTGCGCATGACGAAGGGGTGAACAACTAGGGAAATGGCCGAAGGAATACCGGTAGGAGAAAGAAAAGCCATAGAAGCAATAAAGTTTGTTTAAAGGACGTATTGGTACATTATTGGGCAAGTCTACTGGCAGGAATAGGTAGCAGGTAGCCACGATGGGCAGACTGATTTTGATGGTGGGGACTTAGTCCTCGGTCAGACCCACAGCTAAACCATCATCCACTTGGGGGTGGGGTCGCCACTTAAGGCCACCCGGTCGCCAAAACAGGCCGGGTGGGGTATAAAGTGTATCGCTCGTAGTGGCTACCTGACCTATTTGGCGACACGTACACGGCCATGCTTATCTGCTGACCGGTTCATCCTAGGCGGGGTAATGTCATAGAAAAACACCTCCCCATGCAGTCCAAAGAGATTGCTGATTTGGCCTAGCTTTCCGCGTTGCTTAATAATTTGGTGTGCAGTACTCACCGCGTGTTCGAGCGTTAGGAGCGCCAGCGAAAGCCGGGACGACGCCTCGTAGCGTTCCGGGATACTCTCCAGGTACTCTCGTACCCTCCGTTGGACGTTGGCTTTCTTCTTTTGAAACTTGGGCTGTTGACATAGCTCCTGAGCCTGCGATAACCCGCGCTCCCTCTCTCGCTGGGGTAAGTCTTGCAGATAAGCGGCAAGTTCTGGACTTACCCGCAGTGCCTCAGAGCGTTCAATCAAGGATTTACCCAACACTTGGTACTCGTCCTTCCCTTTGTCGGGCCGGGAGCAGATTGTGTCTTCCAGTTCCTCAAGCGCTATCACGATGCGGGCTATTTCGTCGCTTAATACCTGCACCCACCCAATAGCAGGTAGAAGGGCTTGTCGAGTAGCGGGCGGGGCAGCGCGGTATTGCTGGAGCAACTGCCTGTAGTGGGTGTATAACGCATCATCTACGAACTGAGCGGAGCAGCTAAGAGAAGGGGTTCGGGGCATAGTATAGAAGAAAAGTTGAGGGTAGAGGAGTTAAAAAGTAGCATTCCAACTTGGTGGGTAGCCCACCCATCCACTTAGGATCACATCGGCTAAGTCATAGCCAGCTTGCAATTGCTCAACCGTAGCGTGAGACTCTAGAAAATCTGATACTTGTATGCAAAATCCTTGAGCCTGAAGCTCAGTCGCCTTCTTGCTCCACTCTTCGCAAGCACCACCGTCAGGAAATGCGGTGATAGATCGCTCTTTGATGGGCGCTAGTCGCTCTGCGTTCAGCCAGCTCTTAGCTCCGACGGCCAAGCAGACGAAGCCAGGGAAATAATGCGAACAAAGAATGGCTGTTTTAGGAGCTTCTACCAGCATTATGGGCTTTGTTGACGGTACATTCCTGAGTTGGGGTAGCCCAAATAGGCAAGGGGCTTTCTGACCTTTTTGAGCATACTGCAGTAACCACTCGGGCCGTGGTTTGCCTTGCTGTTGATACCGTTCCAATAGGGCAGTATGCACCCACCGCGTACAGCGTTCTATGCTCCCATCCCATCCGGGACGCTTGGCTGTGTGACCATCCGCCTCAAATAGCACGACCTGCCCCCCTCTAGTGCGACCTTGCTCATCAACAAACCAGAATACCGTTGCACCAGGCCAATAGGAAGAAGTGCCCACCTGAAATTGAGCTAATAACTCGTCTGCCTCTCCCCCACCGAAATGGCTTTGCAGTAGTCGAGCAAACTGATTGCGGTCGTACTGGCCTAATGTCTGGTGCCGTAGCTCCTGAGGTAGATCATAGATAGGTTGATCAACTATTGAGCGGGGCGGGGGCTTGTAAGAAACGACCAAGGAATTGAAGCTCTCCCCACCTCTCTCCTGCGAACGTATCTGGTCAGCGTAGCTTTGGCCACTGGCGCCTTTATCGTAAGGGGAAAGCTTATAGCCGCATTTATCGGTTCTGTTGCAGATACCGAAGGCTTCGGGTAAGTGCTTACTGGTGCGGCCGTCAGTAAAACGGGTGAAGGAATGTCGGGAGCCACAGCCGGGGCAGGTGTAGCGAGTTCTCCGCCCTTGGTAGCGCTCTAGCGCGTAGCGGTATTCTGAGGTGGGAGCCATCTGAATTTATGAGGGCGTGGGCTACCATAAGGCCGGTCCACTTGTAGACCGACCTTGGTAAGAAAGATTTTGGGAGGGCTTCCGAACAGCTTAGGCAGCTGCCATTTCACGTTTCACCGTTTCAACCCCTATAGTTTGAGATGGTGAAACGGTACGCTGCATCACTTTCAGGCGGCGATCGACCGTGCTACGGGATGGAGGCTTCATGCCCAAGCCTTGAGCAATGGGGCTGAGTTGCGTAGTAATTTTAGAAAGAGGGAAGCCATTAAGCTGCATCTGCAAGGCTTGCTCCCACATTTCTCGCTCTTCCTCTGATTCGGCTGGACCTTTGATTAGATCGCCGAAAGCTGCCCGTGCTCCCGTATTGTGAAAGAGGAGGTTTTCGTCAAAGTGTAGGGCATAACTCTGGGACTTTGCCTCGCGGGGCAGGTAGTTTCCTTTGAGAATACACAAATGCCGCAGGTCTGGGTCTATTGGGTCGGGCCGTAACTCAAAAACCACTCTCATCTTGGCTTCTAAGCCCTGGCTACCTAGTAGGTTGTTTTTGGATGGCTCTCGCTCCTCCGTACGCTTCCCTGTATGGTGCATGAATAGAATCAGACAGTTGTGGCGAACCGCTAAAGCCTGATACTTATTTAAAAACCCTCTAACTTCATTGGAAGCATTCAGATTGCCCTCGTACAAGTCGCCAAAAGCGTCTATCACGACTAAATCGGCTGGCTGCTCAGTCAGCATTTGATCAAGTCGAGTAGTCAACCCTTCTGGGTCAAATTCAAAGCGTAAGCGGTCGCTACACTCAGGAGCAATATGCTGACCAGCTAACTGACGCTTTAGTATTGGTCCCACTGCGCCATCTCCATCCTCTGTACTGACGCAGATAGCCCGACGATGCACGGCGTTAATTTTGAAGCCGAGAAAAGTAGAGTCACCTAACGCTATGGCCAAGCCAAGTTGGCGAAGGATCGATGATTTGCCGGTATCACTTGCCCCAGCCAACATAGCCATTCCCTGAGTTGGCAATAATCCTTCCACCAGTTGAGGTATCTCAGTCGCAGGTCGGGATAACAACTCCGTCAAGGTGTAGGATGTACGCTCAGCAACAGGGCGTTTCACCATTTCATTTATTAGGGGTTGAGACGGTGAAACGTGGGATGGCGGCACAGCCTGCGCGACCAGTTGAGCAGCGTGGGCCTGCAACCCGGCAAGGATACCTTGTGGTTGGCTATGCACGTTGATAGCCCTCCCCTGCTTTCTTGGCTTTTGTGATGGACTTGCGGCGCGGCTTTGGTGTAACAGCCTTGCGAATGGTTTCTAGCAGCTCAGGCGTGGGCTTTGTTACTTGTGCCAGATCCTGCGCGTTCCACTCCGGGCGGGACTGCCGCAGGTTCTCTCCTAGCACGGCAACAATGCAGCCTTCCAACTCCGCTGCCGTGATGTGGAATCGGCGTGACAGGTTGACGACTCCGGTCTGGCTGAACGCCAGCACGGGCACCGATTGCAGCAAAGAATAAAGTGCGGGCTTCTCTGTTAAAAGCGCCCAGCTTTTTGTATCTTCGTTACGTGGCTCCCCAGCAACAGCAACGAAATTATCTAACGGTCTAATCATCATACGATTAGGCCGTTTTTTTTGTGGTGGACCTGCGGCGGGCGTACAACCGCGTACCGTCTGGCTTGGTTTGGCCCTGCATAGCCTCCAATACTTCCCGACGGTAGTAGAATACCCGGCGGCCCACTGTATAGGGCTTAAGGAGGCCAGTACGCTCCCAATTCCTCACGGTCTGCGTGCAAATGGCAAACTCGGCTTGTAGTGCCTTGCGTGTCATTGTTTCATCCTGGCGCGGTTCGTCCTGCTGGATAGCCTTCCACCTGTGTAGATCTTCAGCGACCCATTGAGCTATGGCCTCTCTTAATGGAGGTAAAGCTGACGCCAGAAGGGTAGCAAGGTCAGGAGGCGTAATGGTACCGGGGCTGTGGGCCGGGGCTTGGTAATAGGGGTAAGCATGCATAGAGTTGTGGCGTTGCCTTGTGGCTAACTCTACAATTCTATGCTTTACTGGTGGCGCTTCATCCCTTGTCTGTTGTCTGTTGGATCGTTGTCCGGTGAGTGTCCGGCTATACCCTAATATTTACTCACAGATGCTAAAAACACTGTCTTGTCTTTGTCTAAATATAGCCCTTCTCATTTTTAGCTCTTTCGTTTACTTTGCCACCACCAGCCATTAGGTTTAAAGTATCCGCCATCACCTAAAGTGTCTCGTTTACCGCCTAATAGTGCAAGTTCAGCGCTGGCCGCGCTGCTAAAATACTCGGGCGGATACTGCTTATTAGCTAGGCGATCAAGGCTCATTCTGCCGGACTTCGCCCAAGGAAATCCATAAAAAAGAGATAGAGCCACCACTGCCTTATCTCGCCCCATTTTCAACTTACCGTAGTACTTCAACACCTCAACCACGCCATGAAAGGCAGCTGCGGTAACTCCAGGCTTTGGATTGTCTGAATTATCAATAAGGCCCAAATTGAAAAACAGTAAATTACAATCCTCCTGACTGTATCCAAAAGCAAAACTTAGCAGTGGATGATTGCTTCCAGTATCTTCCTCTGTTATGTTATCAATGGTGCTGAAAAGCTGGCCGTCGGTATCGTCATAGTATAGACTTTCATTATAAAGGTTAATTACCTTTTCTTCTTCTTTCTCTTTATCTCTAAGCCATTCCTGAACAAAATCAACCCTTATTCGATTTTTGGCACTCCCCAAAATATATTCTCTTGGCCGTGATCACGAAGCATATCTTCCACTACATATTTAGTATTGGGCGGTGGTGGAGGTAACGATTGAATAAACATGCCATCCCCAGGAATAATGATGGCGGCACCATCTGCAAAATAATCATGAATATCTACTACCCTTATTAATCCTCTAATATGCTCTCTGTCATAAGCATCGCCGTAGTATTCATAGTCCAGTCGGCCCTTAATATCCATAGGCCACGAGTTAAGCAGTATTAAAAATTCGCGCATTTCAACGAGCTTTTTACCACAATAGGGAGTCGGGGAATCCCTATGCCAATAGGTATATGACTTACCGGTAGCATCGATTTTAGTAATTTGTCTATGCCATTTAGGATAACAATCCTGTTGCTCGAATACCTGTATTTGCTCTCCCTGCCATGTGAAGGGCTCGTTACAGCCGTATTTGTGTGCCATAAACTCATAGTGACGTCGGCCGTATTCCTCGCGCTCAGCTTGTGTGGCTCCTTTATACCGTGGCATCTTTATATGTCTTGAACTGCGTTATTTCGTTTTATTGTTTACTTCATTTTCCCCATCCCACAGCTTGCGAAAGCCCGCTAGCTGATGGGTGTCAGTTGTTTGAACGTACCGTTGAAAGCTCTTCATGTCACGGTGACCCGTAGCTTTCATAATTAAATTGAAAGGCAGCCCTCCTTCAAGTGACAGACTGACGAAGGTGCGGCGGGCAGTGTGCGAACTTATTAACTCGTATTTAGGCAGCGTTTCCGCTTGTCGTTTGCCACCTTGATAGCGGATATGCTCAGTAGGCTCATCTACTCCTGCACGCTTTGCCAGCTCCTTTATATAAGCGTTAAGGCGCTGATTACTGATTGGATGCACTCCCCCAATCCACATGGCATCCAATAGAGGCCGCGCTTTGGGGTGTATGGGAATCGTTAAGGTGTCGCGAGTCTTCTTGGTCGTCAGCCGAAGGTATTCCCCTTTGTCATGCTCCTGTTTCAGGACAGCAACGTCACTGAATCGCAAGCCGGTATAGCACCCTATAAGGAACAGGGCACGGGCGTTGTTTAGGTGGTGCCCATTGGGTAAATCCAAGGCTTCTATACTGCGCAGTTCTGCCGTGGTGAGGGCCAGAACATCCGGCTCCCGATGTTCCCACCGCCAGCGAGTGTAAGCCTGGTTTACTGAACGCCCACGTAGGGTAGCGTCATTTAAAAACCGTTTTAAAATAGAAAGATGTTTGTGAATACTCCCATCAAGTAAACCTTCTACATTTATCAAATAGCCCGTGAAGAGGTGGCTAAAATCAGCGGTAAAGTGATCAAATAGTAATGGGGCTCCCCGGCGACCTTCAGGCGATTGCTCCCAAAAGTGAGTCAGGTGGCCACAGGTTGTTTTCAATGACTTGATCGTGGCCGCCGCTTTTGTCTGGTGCATCCGAGCGATATAAGCAGCAAAATCCGATAACGGCAACGGAGTATCCACGGCTTGCGGCTGGGCAACCTGCGGCTCAACTATAGTTCTTAAGTCTTCAGCAGTGGGCAGTATTCCTAAGGCTAACTGGTCTCGATGATAAGCTGATAGGCGCTCGCGCATTGAAGAGAGCTGGACGTTCTTCGCCTCATTGTCACTGCTCAACTGCTTCCGCTCCTGCTTATCCTTTACCTCAGCCGGGGCAAAGTTGGTTCTTAGCCGTTGCTCTCCTTGCAACCAGTGAGCAGGCAGGACAGAAACCCCAGTATATACTTTCGCCCGCGTCCCGTGCGAACTGACCATAAAGAATAGAGGGGTAGGCGTCAAGGCACCAGGCTCCTTTAGATAGAGAGTAATTTTTGCCATACCGTAGATGCGTTGCCGCATACAAGGTACACAACTCCTGTTAAAGGGGACATCAAAGGGGACACTACTTTGACCCTATTTTTAAGTAGATGACTGATAAATTCCGTAATTACGCCTTAAAGAGGTTTTGCGGTAATATGATTACACACCTAAACATATAGGTTAGATTCCCCTACGGACTACTCTAAGCCACTTGTTTTAAGCAAAAAAAGGCCGCTCTACACCTCGTAGAGCGGCCTTTTGCATTTAGGCTGTCTTCACTTGGAAGTACAGTTTGGAAATAATAGCACATGAAGCACATGCTTAGGCAACAGGTATTGCTAGCGCTTGGCAGATGCGCTTTTTTTGCGGGGTGGGTCTTTCACACCTCCTTTCGTTAAAGTCAGGGCATATACGCGTCCCGCTTTGGTAGTCAGAAACTCTACCGTCCGGTCAGGATTGTTGCGGTTGAAAAACCTTCGGGCAGATTCCGGCACTAAGGGCGCCTCCTCGTCCTGTAGATACAGGTGGCTGTTGGTATAGAGAATGTGAATTTCCTCGTAGTGTCCTGCATAGTCGGGCAATTTGGACGGCGTGGCGGCTACGGGACGATGAATATATGGCACTTCCACAGTTTTACCGAACAGGATGCCAGCAAGCCCATAGCTGATCCAGTGCGATTCAGCTTGATTGTTCGACAATACAGTGACAAAAATATCATCTTGAGGGTAGCGGTCCATGGTCGTCATGGCGCCGAAATAGCCCCCACTGTGGGTTAAAAGGTAGTGGCCATGGTTATAATAGGGATCCACGAATACACCGTAGCCGTAATGGTCGATAAAGCCTTTGCCCGGAAACCGCTTATTGTGCTGGGTAGCCATGAGCGCTTTGGAGGCGTTTGAAAGCAGTGCGGTGCCCTTCATTGCATGGTCTAGTTTGGCTAGGTCGCCGGCCGTGGAATATAGCCCGTCGTGTCCCACATTTAGGTCCCAGTTGATGTAAGGATTTTTGACGAATGAATCGCCTTCTCGGCAATACGAGCGAGCCAGTCTGGGCACGAGTGCGGTGTTGCTATGCAGGCCAGTATTTGTCATCCCAGCCACATCGAAGATGTATTTTTGCAGATACTCGCCGTACGACATTCCCGAAGCTTTCTCAATGATCTGGCCCAGCAAAAAGTACCCGACGTTGCTGTACCCCATCTGAGTGCCGGGGGCAAATTGAACAGGTTGCTTTTTGATAAATGCCAAAGCGGAATCTTTTGAAATAGCCGTGTGATTCAGGTACAGTTCTTCAAAGTCAAGTGACAGGCCAGCCGTGTGGGTCAGCAGTTGGTGCAAGGATATGGCGTCGCCATTGGGAAACCCTGGCAGGAACTTGCTGAGCTTATCTGTGAGTCGGAGTTGGCCGCGTTCGGCTAGCTGCAGAATAGCCAGCGCCGTAATGTGCTTGGTAATGGAAGCCAGGGCAAACTTGGTATCTGGGGTGCTGGGCACAGCCCATTCTGCATCAGCCAGCCCGTAGGCTTGGCGCAGCAGCACCGAATCGTGACGCGTAATAAGCACCACTCCGGCGAAGTGGTTCACATCGTGTTGCGTCTGCATATAGGCCGCTAATTGTTGCCGCACGGGCAGTTGACCTACACTAGAGCTAATGATGCCCAGGCAAAACAGGAACGCAATAAGTGTTATGCGCATAGGGCTGGAGTGGTGCAGTTAGCAATAATTTTCTGCAGTGTTGTGTGGAACTGGGCGAGTTCTGCTTCACTCAGGCCCGCCAGCGCTGTTCTTTGATTGAGCAGAATGGTATCAGTTAACTGGGCCAAGGTGTGCCGCCCCTGAACTGTAAGGTGCAGCTCAAATTTCCGACGGTCGGTGGCGTGAATCTCTCGCGTGAGTAAGTCCTTTTGGACCAACAGCTCAATGATGCGAGTCAGCGATGCTTTGTCTTTAAATACCAGATCGGCAATCTGTTGCTGGTTAAGGGCCGGGTGCTTATCCAGTACAATCAGAATCAGGGCTTGATCCACGGTGAGCTTATCCATGACTTTATCAATGTTCTGCTGACAAAGCTTTCGATACACCTTAATGGCTTGCTCGAGGGTATAAAGTACAGTTTGGGTTGGGGTATCGACGATCATACATTTTTGCTTGACACAAATATAGTTGATATATCAACAAATCCTAGCAACACCCACTTTCACCTCAGGCTACCTAGGGGGCTTTTTTATTAGCAATCAGGCCTTAGTGAGCTTTCGAAAAGATTTGAATTGGCTAGGTACCTATTGGCTTCGAAACCACACTGCGCCCTAGTAAAGAGTTCTATGCGTTGTGAGAGCATATTTTAGCCCTATCAGCCACCCGACTCTGGTGTTAGCAGCGCGTTGAATTTATAGGCTGACTCTTTGCTGAAATCAACGACCAGTTGTGCCACAAAAACCGCTAGGGGGCTTTTTTACGCCGACTTATCCTAATGAGAGGGTTATCGGTGCAATACTAAGTCATAGTGAATGAGACACTCCTACTCGCATTAATTGATTTTGTCAGCGCCTCTTGAACAAGATAAGATTGGGCCCGTATCTTCGGGCAACACATTAAGCGGAAAATATCAACCAACTTTTCCCTGAGGAAATGACAAAAATCAAAGTAGCAAACCCGGTAGTGGAGCTTGATGGCGACGAAATGACGCGCATCATCTGGAAGTTCATTAAGGACAAGTTGATCACGCCTTATCTCGACCTCGACATTAAGTACTATGACCTGGGCATTGAGTACCGCGATGCGACCGGCGACCAAGTTACCATCGATGCCGCCAACGCCATCCGGCAGTACGGAGTAGGTATTAAGTGCGCCACCATCACACCCGATGAGGAGCGGGTAAAAGAGTTTAACCTAAAGCAGATGTGGAAGTCGCCAAACGGCACAATCCGCAACATCTTGGACGGTACTGTTTTTCGTGAGCCCATTGTGATGAGCAATGTGCCCCGCCTGGTTCCCAACTGGACGGCTCCCATCTGCATTGGCCGCCACGCGTTCGGCGACCAGTATCGGGCTACTGATTTCGTGACCAAAGGAAAAGGCAAGCTTACCATCACCTTCACCCCAGAAGACGGCGGCGAGACCCAGTCTTTCGAGGTATTCAACTTCAAGAGCGATGGGGTTGCGCTGGCCATGTACAACACGGATGAGTCAATCCGGGGATTTGCTCACGCCTGCTTCAACCAAGCCCTGATGAAAGGCTGGCCGCTGTACTTGTCGACCAAAAACACCATTTTGAAAAAATACGATGGTCGTTTCAAGGACATTTTCCAGGAGATCTACGAGCAGGATTACAGCGCCAAGTTCACGGCGGCGGGCATCACTTATGAGCATCGCCTGATTGATGACATGGTGGCCTCCGCTCTAAAGTGGAACGGCAACTTTGTGTGGGCCTGCAAAAACTACGATGGCGATGTGCAAAGCGACACCGTAGCGCAGGGCTTTGGGTCGCTGGGTTTGATGACTTCTACCCTAGTTACCCCAGATGGCACAGTCATGGAGGCCGAAGCTGCGCACGGCACCGTAACGCGTCACTACCGCGACCATCAGGCGGGCAAGCCAACTTCTACGAACCCTATCGCGTCCATTTTTGCTTGGACCCGTGGCCTAGAGTTCCGCGGAATTCTGGACAACAATCAGGAGTTAATTGACTTCTGCAAAACATTGGAAGCCGTTTGCATCGAAACGGTAGAAAGTGGTAAGATGACGAAGGACTTGGCCGTTTGTATTCACGGCAATAAGGTGTCGCACGGCAAGGATTACCTCTACACCGAGGAGTTCCTAGAAGCGTTGGATGAAAATCTGAAAGCGAAGTTGGGTAAGTAAGCCTGATTAATCGCCTTATAAAAGCCCATTCGGTAATCGAATGGGCTTTTTTGTGTCATTACCGCAAAGGCAAGCAGTATGTTAGATGATAACGATTTTGCCATTAGGCTGCAACCATTACATCGCCACGTAAGCTCTTCACTATGGTACCGCCCAGTATACTCGCTCAACTAGTGCCACCGGGGGGCTTATTTCGAGGCTAGCTTTTAGGACCATTATTTTTTGATATCTATCCATACCCACATTCCAATGAGAAGAATGGCATTTAGCAGCCTTGCAGCACTAGGCTTGTATTGCTTTGCAACGCCCACTTACGCACAACAGCTACAAGCTGCCGGCATTAGCGCAGGGTTTAATATTGCACGCTTGAAGGCAGATCGCTATGCCTTTCGGTACAATTCCATTCTGATTGATCCACTGGCCGATCAATCAAACGACGAGACAGGCAACAGCATTACGTTGTTTGGCCGCTGGAAGATTGGGCAAACAGGCTGGTATCTGCAACCTGAGTTGGGGTATATGTCGGCCCTAGAGACTCCGATTTTACTATCAAACGCTAGCAGCGCCTTCCCTATTCTAATAGCCGCATCCGGCGCCTTGATGCCCGACTGCTGGGAGGCTATCAATCTGGGCCGCTGCGCCTGTTTGCGGGCCCTAGCATCGGTTACTATCTCTATAATTCGCGAAATTTTACTTCCCCGGATCCGGAATTACAGGCTGCTATGAGCGCCTTGGACGCAAACCCCAAGCGGTGGCAGGCTTCAGTGCAGGCCGGAGCGGGCGTTACGCTGGGCCGCCTGGATCTGAATGTTCGGTATGAGTGGGGCCTCTCTCCTTATAAGCAGTCTTTTCCCGCACCCGGCGAGTTCCCCTTTCTGACGCGCAGGATGCAACAGCTAGTGCTGGAAGGCGGATTTCAACTGTACAGGCGCTCCAAGTCCAAATAGTTACTGCTATGTTCGCACCTCCTTTTTTAAGGTTGAAGTAAGAGAAACCGCCCTGGGGGGCAAAACGAGCGCCACGGCCGAATACTCGGCCGTGGCGCTCGTTTTGCCCCCAGGGCCCGTTCTTTTTGTTTTGGACCGCGTATCTGTTATTTGATGGCACGCTTTGCTACTTGTCTGTGTTGTTGGCTTTTAGTTTTTTAATTCACTCATTATTTAAACAGCACTGAAGTAAGAGTATTGAAGTTTTAAATCATTTATTTCTTATATTCAGCCAACGTACGCTCTGGAGCTGCTGCCGCCCTCCCACCCGGCCCGCTCAATATTCCGCCTGCAACAGGGAGCAGGCGAACCAGCTTACCAGAAAGGCTCGGCCTTTTGCCACGGTGCTGGGTAACTGTACCATCATTTTTCTTTTTCAGCCTTCCATTTAAAAGGCAACCATTTTTTAACCTTGACTTCCAGGCATTTACCCAGGCCTGGGGTATACGTCGGGTGACAGGTGTGGGCACTTGTATTTGTTGAAAATGACAACCTGCTAGCAGGTCTGCGACCCCACATCTGCGTGATGGGCTGTGCTTGTCTGCCCGGCCCTACATCAACTTCTAATGACCATCAGCATGATTACCCATATAGCAACCCTAGATCAACCTACTTCCCTGTCGCACACCCGCACCCACGAGCTCAAAATCTGGCCCGCCTGCTTCGAAGCTACATTGTCGGGGGCCAAGACGTTTGACGTGCGCGAAAACGACCGCAATTATCAAGTGGGCGACGCCGTGCAGTTGTGCGAATACGAACCAGAAAGCGAGACCTACAGTGGCCGCTCCACGGCCCGCTGGATCAGCTACGTGCTGCAGGGCGGCGCTTTTGGCCTGCAAGCTGGCTGGTGCATCTTGGGCTTAACCGAGTTGCGGCCGCTGCCGCCTGGCGTAAGCGACACCAGATTGTGGTAACCGAATAGGTACCGACTGAAGATGTTTTTTCCTCAGTCGGTACCTATTTCTTTTTTGGTACTGCCTCACTTATAACCCTGTGCTGCTGCTCCATGCTCAGCACGATAGAACCCTAACGCCCTACTTCTGGTGATGAAATCTACTGACCCGCAAGGCCTGTACCGCCCCGAATTTGAGCATGATGCATGTGGTACCGGTTTTATCACTTCTCTCACCGGCCATAAGTCGCACCAAACGATTGCGGATGCGCTGACCATGCTGGAAAACATGGAGCATCGCGGCGCCTGTGGCTGCGACTCCGATTCGGGCGATGGAGCCGGTTTGCTGTTGCAAGTGCCGCACTGGTTTTTTCTGGAAGAGTGCACGGCCCTCAACATTCGGTTGCCTGAGCCGGGCTGCTATGGGGTGGGCATGGTGTTTTTGCCCAAAAATGCCCCCCAGCGCGAATCCTGCCGCTCTATTATTAATGCCGCTGCTGAAAAGCTGGGCTTCCAGCTGCTGGGGTATCGGCCGGTCCCGGTGAACCCAACTGGTATTGGGCAGACGGCCTTAGCAGCGGAGCCCGTCATGGAGCAAGTGTTTGTGGCGCGGCCAACCGGCATTACCACTAGTGAAGACTTTGAGCGTAAGCTATTTGTGCTGCGGCGGCTGATTACGAAAACGGTTATAGAAGCGGTGCCGGAAGCGGCAGATGATTTCTACTTCGCCTCGCTTTCCTGCCGTGTTATTGTGTACAAAGGCCAGCTGACCACCTATCAAGTGCGCCATTACTTCCCCGACCTGTCCGATTCGCGCGTGACGTCGGGGTTTGGGATGGTGCATTCACGCTTTTCCACGAATACGTTTCCATCCTGGAAGCTGGCGCATCCGTTCCGGTTACTGGCCCATAATGGCGAGATAAACACACTGCGGGGCAATCTGAACTGGTTTTATGCCGGCCTTCGCTCCTACGTCTCTCCTTATTTCTCGGCCGAGGAAATGGACATGCTGCTGCCCGTAATCGACAACAATCAGTCGGACTCCGCTTGCCTCGACAACATTGCTGAGATTCTGCTGCACTCGGGCCGCTCCTTGCCCCATGTGATGATGATGCTCGTGCCCGAAGCCTGGGACGGCAACACCCAGATGGACCCGCTGAAAAAGGCGTTCTACGAATTTCACGCCACATTTATGGGCCCCTGGGACGGTCCGGCGGCCTTGCTCTTTACCGATGGCAAGATGATCGGGGCCATGCTCGACCGCAATGGATTGCGGCCCCTGCGCTACGTGGTTACTAATGATGGGCGCGTGCTGGTGGCTTCGGAGGCGGGCGTCTTACCTATTCCCGATTCCAAGATTGTGCAGAAAGGCCGCTTGCAGCCCGGCAAAATGCTGCTCGTGGATACTGTTGGGGGGCAAATTATCACCGATGAGGAGCTGAAAGCCCAAGCCGCCAGCCAGCAGCCGTACGGGCAGTGGCTAAACGAGTACCAGATTCGGTTAGAAGAGTTGCCCGAACCACGCCAGATGTTCACCGATTTATCGGCCGAATCGGTGTTCAAATACCACCAAGTATTTGGCTACACCCGCGAGGATATTGACAGCATCATCACGCCCATGGCCGTGGAGGGCAAAGAGCCCATTGGGTCCATGGGCGTAGATGTGCCGCTAGCGGTGCTCTCCGACCAGCCCCAGCACCTTTCCAGCTACTTCAAGCAGTTTTTTGCCCAGGTCACTAACCCGCCCATCGACCCGATTCGGGAGCGACTGGTGATGAGTTTGGCCACGTTCATAGGCAACAACGGCAACATCCTCGACGAGGACAAAATGCACTGTCACTGCGTGGCATTGCATCAGCCCATCCTGACTAACCACGAGTTGGAAAAGCTGCGCAGCATCGATACTGGCCTGTTTCACGCAAAAACATTGATGAGCTACTTCAAGGCGGATGGCAAACCTGGCTCTTTGCAAAATGGCGTCGACAGGCTGTGTCGCTACGCGGAGGATGCGGTGAGCGATGGGTTTGAGGTGCTTATTCTCTCCGACCGCGCTTTGGATTCGGAGCATGCGCCTATTCCGTCGCTGCTGGCGGTATCGGCTGTGCATCACCACCTTATCCGCAAGGGGTATCGAGGGTCGGTGGGACTGGTGGTCGAAGCCGGCGACGTGTGGGAAGTGCATCACTTTGCTTGTCTGCTGGCGTTTGGAGCTACGGCCATCAATCCGTATCTGGCCCTGTCTACCATCCAAACCATGCAGGCTGGGGGGCAATTTGACTCGCCGGAAGCTCATCCGCAACTGGTCAAAAACTACGTCAAGGCCGTGTGCGATGGCTTGCTCAAGATTTTCTCTAAAATGGGAATCTCAACGTTGCAATCGTATCACGGCGCGCAGGTGTTTGAGATTCTGGGCCTCAACCAGGAAGTTGTAGACCACTGTTTCACTGGGGCCGTTACGCGCATTGGCGGGTTAGGCTTCGATGAAATAGCCCGGGAGACGCTGTATAAGCACTTTCAGGGCTTCAAAAGCACTACCCCCGAGGAGCAACAACTGCTACCCGACGGGGGCGTGTACCAGTGGCGGCGCCGGGGCGAGGCGCACATGTTTAACCCTGAAACGGTGCACCTGCTTCAGCACGCCACTCGCACCAACAACTACGCAACCTATCAGCGCTATGCCCGTCTGCTCAATGAGCAAACTGATCGGTTGTTCAGCATCCGGAGCCTGCTGGATTTTGCCCACCACCGCGAGCCAATTTCCCTCAATGAGGTGGAGCCCGTCGAGGACATCATGCGGCGCTTTGCGACGGGAGCCATGTCGTTTGGCTCCATCTCGCACGAGGCGCACAGCACCCTGGCTATTGCCATGAACCGCATTGGGGCCAAGAGCAATACGGGCGAGGGCGGCGAAGATCCGATGCGCTACGAGGCCCTGCCCAATGGCGACTCTATGCGCTCCGGTATCAAGCAGATTGCCTCAGCTCGCTTCGGCGTCACGGCCCATTACCTCACCAACGCCGACGAGCTGCAAATCAAAATGGCCCAGGGGGCAAAACCCGGCGAAGGCGGCCAACTCCCTGGCCATAAGGTCGATGAGTGGATAGCACGAGTGCGCCACGCCACGCCCGGCGTAGGCCTGATTTCGCCCCCACCTCACCACGACATTTACTCCATCGAGGATTTAGCCCAGCTGATTTTCGACCTAAAAAATGCCAACCGCGCCGCCCGCATCAACGTGAAGCTGGTGTCGAAGGCGGGCGTCGGTACCATTGCGGCGGGCGTGGCCAAAGCGCACGCCGACGTGATTCTCATTGCCGGCTACGACGGCGGCACGGGTGCTTCGCCCATGAGCTCCATTAAGCACGCCGGTTTACCCTGGGAACTGGGCCTAGCGGAAGCGCACCAAACTTTGCTGCGCAACCAGCTCCGCAGCCGCGTGGTGCTGCAAGCCGATGGCCAGCTCAAAACCGGGCGCGACCTGGCCATTGCCGCCCTGCTCGGCGCCGAAGAATGGGGCGTAGCCACTGCTGCGCTCATTGCGGGCGGCTGCGTGATGATGCGCAAATGCCACCTTAATACCTGCCCCGTAGGTGTAGCTACCCAAGACCCAGAGTTGCGTAAGCTGTTCACAGGTCAGCCGGAGCACATTGTGAACCTATTCCGCTTCCTGGCCGAAGAGTTGCGCGAAATCATGGCGGAGTTGGGCTTCCGCACCGTGAACGAGATGGTTGGCCGGACGCAGTTTTTGAAGGTGCGCGAAATAACCCACTGGAAGGCTCGCACCCTGGACCTCAGTGGGTTGCTTCACCCAGCCGCCAACCCCTCGGGGGCACTTTATATAACAGCGAAACCCAGGACCACGGCCTGGACGAGATTCTCGACTGGCAGCTGCTTCAACATGCTCAACCCGCGTTGGAAGAAGGCGTACCGGTTTTTGCTTCCTTCAAGGTGCGTAACATCGACCGTACCATCGGCACGCTGCTTTCTAACGAGATAACCAAGCGCTACCACGCGGTGGGGCTGCCGCACAATACCATCAACTTCCGGTTTAGTGGCTCGGCGGGGCAGAGCTTCGGCGCATTCAGCGTCAAAGGCTTGTCGCTTACGCTGGAAGGCGAGGCCAACGACTATGTCGGTAAAGGCTTGTCGGGGGCCCAACTGGTCATTTTTCCTTCGCCCAATAGCCAATTTGTGCCCGAGCAAAATATCATCATCGGCAATGTAGCCTTGTATGGCGCGACTTCTGGTGAGCTGTTTGTGCGGGGCCAGGCCGGGGAGCGGTTTGCGGTGCGCAATTCTGGCGCTACGGCCGTAGTGGAAGGCGTAGGCGACCACGGCTGCGAGTACATGACGGGCGGCCGCGCCCTTATTCTGGGCAAAACCGGCCGCAACTTCGCCGCTGGCATGAGCGGTGGCCTAGCCTGGATATACGACCCCGACGGCAGCTTCCCCGATAACTGCAACACCGAAATGGTAGAGTTGGACCCGCTGGACTCGGACGATGAGGATCAGATTCGGGCGCTCCTGCGCAAGCACGTCCAGCTTACCCAAAGTCAGCTTGCGGCTTATCTGCTGGATAGCTGGGCCGAAGAAGCGGGCAAGTTTGTCAAGGTCTTTCCTTCCGAATACAAAAAGGTGCTGCAAAAGGCGCGGTACGCAACGGTGTAGAGACGCGACACGTCGCGTCTCCTCGCGTAACTGTCATGCAGAGCGCAGCGAAGCATCTCGCGTGCTGATGTTGCAATAGTAACTCAACCAAACACGCGAGATGCTTCGCTGCGCTCTGCATGACGGGCGAAATTAATTAACTGCTCAAAACCAGTCGTTCAACGAGGAGACGCGACGTGTCGCGTCTCTACATAACTCTCTTCCGATGGCGCACATCACAGGATTCAAGGAATTTGAGCGAGAATTGCCCCCCAAGGCCGCGCCCCAGGAACGGGTGGCGCACAACCAGGAATTCGTCGGCAAGTACTCTGAGGAGCAGTTGAATCATCAGGCGGCGCGGTGCATGGACTGCGGCATTCCGTTTTGCCACGCGGGCTGTCCGCTGGGCAACATCATCCCCGAGTTCAACGACGCGGTGTACCAGCACGACTGGGAGCAGGCGTATCAGATTCTGTCTTCGACCAATAACTTCCCCGAGTTTACGGGCCGCATTTGCCCGGCGCCCTGCGAATCAGCGTGCGTGTTAAGCATCAACCGGGAGCCGGTGGCCATTGAGGAAATTGAGAAGCACATCATTGAAATTGCGTTTAGCAAAGGCTACGTGCGGCCCACTTCACCCATTCTGAAGTCAGGCAAGACGGTAGCGGTGGTTGGCTCGGGTCCGGCGGGCTTGGCGGCGGCGGCGCAGTTAGCCAAGGCGGGTCACTCCGTAACCGTGTTTGAGCGCGACGACCGGCCTGGGGGGCTTTTACGCTACGGAATCCCCGATTTCAAGCTGGACAAATGGGTAATTGACCGCCGCATTCTACTGCTGGAGGAAGACGGCATCGTGTTCCGCTGCAACACCGAAATCGGCAAAGACCTGCCCGCCACGGAGCTTACCCGCACGTTCGATGCCGTAGTGCTGGCGGGCGGCGCCCTCGTGCCCCGCGACCTGCCCATTCCGGGTCGAGATTTGGCTGGCATTCACTTCGCCATGGATTACCTGACCCAGCACAACCGTCGGGTGAGTGAGTTGCCCATCACAAATGATCTTATTTTGGCCACTGACTGTCGGGTAATTGTGATTGGCAGTGGCGATACAGGCTCCGACTGCGTGGGTACGGCCAACCGGCAGCAGGCCAGCTCGGTGACGCAATTTGCCTTCATGCACGAGCCTTCCACCGACCGACCCGCGCACGCGCCCTGGCCCAGCTACCCCACCATTTTCCGCACCAGCACCTCCCACGAGGAAGGCTGCCACCGTTACTGGGGCATCCATACTAAGGCATTTCTGGGTAATGAGCAGGGACAATTACGGGCCGTACTCGTCACCGACGTAACCTGGGAAACCGATGTACTCGGCCGCCGCATCGCCTTTCAGGAAATCGAAGGTTCGGAGCGCGAAATCCCTTGCGACATGGTGCTGCTGGCCTTAGGATTTGCGTCTCCACAGTATGAAGGCCTTCTGGAGCAGTTGAACGTGGCCTTAGACGAGCGCGGCAACGTGCGCGCCCCGGAAAATACCTATCAAACTAATCTACCCAATGTATTCGTGGCCGGCGACATGCGCCGCGGGCAGTCGTTGGTGGTCTGGGCCATTTCGGAAGGCCGTGAAGCAGCGCGCCGCGTTGATATGTTTTTGACCGGCAAAACTTCTCTGCCAAGCAAGAACGCAGTGGGCATGTTTGCCTAAACTAATGAGTATTGGAGTCAAAAAAGCCCCCCGGCATACTCTTGTAGTATGCCGGGGGGCTTTTTTCGTTTCAACCTAACAGGCGGTCATGCAGAGGCGGAGCCGAAGCATCTCGCGTGTTTACCAGGATTACTAATCAGTCATCAGCAGGCGAGATGCTTCGCTCCGCTCTGCATGACGTTCTGGTTAGTCTCTATATAATCGTGCTTAGGCCGACTTCAATGTTGCTTCTGTGCAACTGACAATCCTGCAAATCCAGGACGCCATAGGCAATGAAGCTACCCACTTGCTCTGTGGTGTAGGGCACGCCAGCGGTCAGTTCGGGAGTCAGCACACCTCTTTCCAGTGCATTATTTACCGCATCTTTCACGCAGTCAGCTTCGGCCTGTAGACCAAAGTGTTCCAGCAGCATAGCAGTGGAAAGGATAGTGGCAATGGGGTTGGCAATGCCTTTGCCTTTGGCCTGCGGAAAAGAGCCGTGGATAGGCTCGAACAAGGCAATCTGGTCGCCGACGGAGGCAGAAGGCAGCAGGCCCAGGGAGCCGGCAATGACGGAAGCTTCATCGGAGAGGATGTCGCCGAACATATTCTCGGTAAGAATCACGTCGAACTGTCGCGGGTTGAGGATAAGCTGCATGGCCGCGTTGTCCACGAACAGGTAATCGACGACCACGTTGGGGTACTGGGGGGCTATTTCCTGCACTACCTCTCGCCATAAGCGCGACGTTTCCAGCACGTTGGCTTTATCAACCAGTGTTAGTTTCTGCCGGCGGTTATCAGCGGCCTGAAAAGCACGGTGAGCAATGCGGGCAATTTCCTCCCGATTGTAGGTGCAATGGTCATAGGCGGCACCATCCTCCGTGCGGCCTTTTTCACCGAAATAAATACCCCCCGTCAGCTCCCGGAAGATGAGCATATCGGCGCCCTGAATTCGGTCTTTCTTGAGGGGTGAGTGCTCTAGCAACCGGTCGTAGGCCGTAACGGGGCGAATGTTGGCGTAGAGGCCCAGCGACTTGCGCAGCTTCAGCAGGCCTTGCTCGGGGCGTACTTTGGCCGCGGGGTTGTTGTCGTACTTGGGGTCGCCGATGGCCCCAAGCAGCACCGCATCGGCCTGCCAACAGGCAGCCAGCGTTTTTTCGGGCAGTGGGTCGCCGGTGGCATCAATGGCGCAGGCACCCATGAGCTGGTGGTCGAAGATAAACTCGTGGCCAAAGCGCTCCGCAATGGCTTTCAGCACCCTTACGCCTTCCTGACACACTTCCGGGCCGATGCCGTCACCGGCTAATACTACAATTCGCTTTCTTAGTATGCCCATGGTCGCTGCTGTTCGTAGGCCGCAATGGCCGCTTTTTGGTTGATGAGAAAATCAATGTCGTCGTACCCATTGATGAGGCATTCTTTCTTGTAGGGATCCAGCGCAAAGCAGATGCTTTCCTCCCACACGGGCACCGTGAGCGTCTGCGTGGGCAGGTCCACGACCAGCTGGGTCTGCGGCTCCAGCTCTACCTGCCGGAAAAGTCGTTGCAGCACCTCATCCGAAACTTGCAGCGGCAACAGCCCGGTATTCAAGGCATTCCCTTTGAAAATATCCGCGAAGTAGCTGGAGATGACCACCTTGAAACCAGCATCGTAGAGCGCCCAAGCGGCATGCTCGCGGCTGGAGCCACAGCCGAAGTTTTTGCCTGCCAGCAAAATTTGCCCCCCGTAGCGCGCATCGTTCAACACAAAGCTCTCTTTAGGCTGGCCGGTGGCCGTGTAGCGCCAGTCGGCGAACAGGTTGGCGCCGAAACCTTCGCGGGTTGTGGCTTTGAGGAAACGAGCCGGGATAATCTGGTCCGTATCGATGTTTTCGATGGGCAGCGGTACGGCCGTTGAGCGGAGGGTTTGAAACTTTTCCATGGGCGCGGCCTAGTTTAAGTACTTGGTAATGTCCACGATGCGCCCTTCCACCGCAGTAATAGCCGCTACCAGCGGACTAGCCAGCAATGTGCGGGCACCGGGTCCTTGGCGTCCCTCGAAGTTGCGGTTAGAGGTAGAAACGCAGTAGGCACCCGCCGGAATCTTGTCGTCGTTCATGGCCAGGCAAGCGCTGCAACCGGGCTCGCGCAGCTCAAAGCCAGCAGCAGTCAGCACCTGATCAAGCCCTTCCGCAATGGCCTGCTTTTCCACTTGCTTGGAGCCGGGCACAATGATGGCCTCCACGTGCGGCGCCTTGTGCTTGCCCTTCACGTAAGCCGCCACCGTGCGTAGATCTTCAATGCGCGAGTTGGTGCAACTGCCGATAAACACGTAGTTAATCGGCTTGCCCAGCAACGACTCACCGGGAGCAAACCCCATGTAATTCAATGACTTATCGAAGCTTGCTGCTTCACCTTCCAGCACCTGCAACGGAATAGTGCCACTCAGCGCCATGCCCATTCCCGGATTGGTGCCGTAGGTAATCATGGGCAAAATGCCCCCCGCATCGAATTTCAGTTCCGCATCGAAGTTAGCGTCAGCATCAGAATAGAGGGTTTGCCAATACGCCACGGCCTGCTCCCACCGCTCGCCTTGCGGGGCGTAGGGACGGCCTTTTAGGTAAGCAAACGTAGTTTTATCAGGCGCAATAAGTCCCCCGCGGGCCCCCATTTCGATGCTCATATTGCACACCGTCATGCGGCCTTCCATACTCAAAGCCCGGATGGCGCTGCCCGCATACTCCACAAAGTAGCCCGTAGCGCCGCCCGTCCCGAGCTGGGATATCACGTGCAAAATCAAGTCTTTGGCCATGACGCCCGGCCGCAACTCACCATCCACAGTGATGCGCATGCGCTTGGGCCGACTAATCAGCAGGCATTGCGAGGCCATTACCTGCGTCACTTGGCTCGTACCAATACCAAAAGCAATGGCGCCAAAAGCGCCATGAGTCGAGGTGTGGCTGTCGCCGCACACGATAGTCATACCGGGCTGAGTAATGCCCAACTCGGGCCCAATGACGTGTACAATACCCTGGTATTCATGACCTAAGCCAAATAATTCAACGCCATGCTTGGCGCAGTTTTCGGTCAACTTATCTACCTGGGAGCGCGAAAGCGGGTCCTGAATCGGCAAGTGCTGGTTGCGCGTGGGTACGTTGTGGTCGGCGGTGGCCACAATCTGGCTGGGGTTGTGCAAGGTCAAACCACGGGCCACGAGTTCATCGAACGCCTGCGGACTCGTCACCTCGTGAATGAGATGGCGGTCGATGTAAAACACCTCCAAGTCGCCCACGGCCTTCACCACGTGCGCATCCCAGATTTTATCAACTAACGATTTGCCCATGTTAATTAGCTGCTACCAAATTTTCTTGTTCCACTAATAAGTGCAGATCATTATCCACCACTTCCTTCTGACGGTCAGCCATTTGCATAAAGCAAGCATATGCTTTGTTGAGCGCCGGACGGTCAAATTCATAGCCTAGTTTTTGGAGTCGGTACGCCAGCGCCGCCCGTCCTGAGCGGGCCGTGAGCACAATTGAAGAATCGGCCACACCCACCGTGCGTGGATCGATGATTTCGTAGGTTTCGCGGTTTTTGATTACCCCGTCCTGGTGAATGCCGCTGGAATGGGAGAAGGCATTGGAACCTACAATAGCCTTATTGGGCTGCACCGGCATTCCCATCATGGTTGAAACCAGCACTGAAGTGTCAGCCAAGCGCTGGGAAATAACATTGGTATCGAGTTGGAGGTAAGGGTGTTGACGCAAAATCATGACGACTTCTTCCAGCGCCGTATTGCCAGCCCGCTCCCCTACCCCATTGATGGTGCACTCGATCTGGCGGGCGCCATTCATCACGCCAGCAATAGAATTGGCCGTGGCAAGTCCCAAATCATTATGACAATGCGTTGACAGACAGACCTTTTCAATGCCACGCACGTTCTCGCGCAAATACTTGATTTTGGCGCCGTACTCATCGGGCAGACAGTAGCCGGTGGTGTCTGGAATATTCAGCACGGTGGCGCCGGCCCTAATAGCCGCTTCGCACACGCGAGCCAGATAGGTATTCTCGGTACGACCAGCGTCCTCAGCATAAAACTCGACGTCTTCCACGAAGGATTTAGCCAGCTTTACGGCCGCTACGGCGCGTTCCAGCACTTCATCCTGCGTGCTGCAAAGCTTGTGCAAAATGTGCGATTGGGAGGTTCCGATACCGGTATGAATGCGCGGATAACGCGCCGGTTTCAGCGCATCAGCCGCTACCCGAATATCGTTTTCCACAGCCCGACTCAGACCGCAAACGGTGGCTTCGCGGGTTTGGGCCGCAATAGCCTGCACCGCCTCAAAGTCGCCAAGACTGGAAACGGGAAATCCAGCCTCAATAACATCAACGCCAAGCTGTTCCAGCTGCTCCGCGATAATCAGTTTCTCGTCGCGGTTTAGCTTACAGCCTGGCACTTGCTCGCCGTCGCGCAGCGTGGTATCGAAGATTCGTATTTTCTCAGCTGCCATATAGTCGGAGTCGTTTGAAGCGAATAGCTGTCCGCAAGTACACCGGCAAAACGTAGGATGAGAAACGAATTTTTCAGGAGCCTACTATTTCTAATTCAGGCTTATTAACTTATAACACATTGAAAATCAATTAATAATAATCACAATAAATACAATAGCTAACGTCTAAATTGACTATAATTTATGTTAATTATAAGTCACTCATTCATAGTAGAACGTCATGCAGAGCGCAGCGAAGCATCTCGCGTGCTGACGCTGGAATAGTAAACTCAACCGAAAAGGCGGTCATGCTGAGCCTGTCGAAGCATCTCTCCCGCTTCGTTGAGTTTATCATTGCGGGAGAGATGCTTCGGCAAGCTCAGCATGACAATACTTTGGCAACATCAGCACGCGAGATGCTTCGCGTTGCTCTGCATGACGTTCTATTATAAGCCTACACTAGCAGGCTCAGGAAATCCTGTTTGCCATTTAGGTATTCATAAGCGAATCCTTCGGCTTCCATCCGCGACTGAATACCTTCGATTTCGTGGGGCTTTTTTACTTCAATACCCACGAAAACAGGGCCTTTCTCCTTGTTATTTTTCTTGATGTACTGGAAGTGAATAATGTCGTCGTCGGGGTGGAGCACGTGGTTTACGAAGCGGCGGAGGGCACCGGGGCGCTGGTTGAAGGTGACCATAAAATAGTGCTTCAGGCCCTGGTGACGCATGGCGCGCTCCTTAATGTCTTCCATCCGGGTGATGTCGTTGTTGCTGCCGCTGAGCACGCACACCACGGTTTTGCCTTTGATTTCCTCGGCGTATTGGCGAAGGGCGGAAATGCTCAGCGTACCGGCGGGCTCCAGCACGATGCCTTCCTCATTGTACATTTTGAGTAAGTCTTCGCACACCTGCCCTTCCGGCACCAGCACTACATCGTCGAGCAGCTC